>NZDC01000001.1 GCA_002689985.1 Candidatus Pacearchaeota archaeon
TTGTTTTAATAGGAAAAAAACCTGAAAAGTCAGAAGAATTTGGGGAAAGCTATTATTAATTATTTTTTTTATTTTTTATTCTTATTTTTTTTATTATATAGACGTAAGTCTAGATATTACTTATAAGTAAACCTTATAAATGCATAATTCGCGGAATTATTATATAAAATGATAAAATACTTAGAAGAAGATTTATTATATACGCAAGGAGAAGTAGACGAAGTTCTAGAAAAGGTAAGTATGGAAGGTATTGATATGATAAGTATAGAAGATATGAATATCTTGGGCTATGCAGTTAAAGCGGGATTAACTAATGATGACAAGCTCCTTAAAAAACAGAGGAAATATGAAGAGACTCATCATCATAAAGAAAACCTTCATCATGTAGCTTATTCTCTAGATCTTTAAACTAATTGTCTTACTTATCCCATCATGCATGCTTACTCCATATAGGTTTGTAGCACTTGTGATAATTTCATCATTATGAGTTATTACAATATATTGTCCTTTCTTCATATATTTCTTTAAAAGACCTCCTAATCTTTCAGAATTCCTTTTATCTAGTGCAGCATCAATTTCATCAAGAATATAAAAGAAATAAGGCCTATATTCCTGAATTGAAAAGATAAGTGATAAAGCAACCAAAGTTTGTTCTCCACCTGATAAGGATTTTACATCAAAATACTTTCCATGACCTGTTTTTACAAGAATATTTACTCCTCCTTCAAATGGATCTTTTTTATCTTCTAATTCTAATGAAACATGGCCTTTTGTACTTAATTCTGAAAAGTTTCTTGAGAAAGTCTCATTTAAAGAATTTAATGTTGTAAGAAATGCTTTTTTCTTTTTTATATCAATTTCATGAATTATCTTATGAATTCCTTCTTTTTCTTTTGATATTACTTCTACTTTATCTTTTATTGAATCATATTCTTGCTTTATAGAATCATATACTTCTAAAGAACGTAAATTAACAGAACCTATTTTTAATAGAACACTTTGAGTTTTTTCTAGTTTTTGTAAAAGTACCTCTTTACTTGCTTTTATTATTTCAATATTTTCAAATTCAGATAATTCAATTTCAAGATTCTCAATTTCTGCATCAAATCTTGCTTTTTCAACTTTTAAGTTATTTATTTCCTGCTCAACATTATGAATATTATTTTGTTTTGTTAAAATAATTGATTCATTTTCTCTAATTCTTGTATTTAATAAATCTCTTTCAGAAATTAGTTTTTTGAATTTTCTACTTAATGTTTCTTCTTGTTCTTTTTTATTTTCAAGTAAATCTTCTTTTTCATCTTTATTAGCTTTAATAATATTAATTTCTTCATCTAAATCTTCTTCATCTCTTAAGAGTTGTTTTAAGGATATTTTAGAGCGATCAAGTTCTCTTTGTTTAAAAGATATCTCTGAATCAACATTTTCTTTATTTCTCATAGAAATTTCTTGAATTTCAACTCTAACTGTTTCATATTTATGTTCTATATTTGAATTCTCATCAAAATTCTCATCTAAATATTTTCTTCTTTTTTCTATTTCTATAATTTCTTTTTTAGTATTATCTATCTTTTCTTGAAGAGTTTTAATTTGTTCATTTTTTTCATTGATATTAGTTATCTTAATTAAATCTGATTCTCTTTGTAATATTTCTAGATTTATTTTATCTATATCCTTTTTTAACTCTTCACTTTTTTTAGACATATTGACTAACTCTTTATTTGAGTTTTTAATTTCCTCTCTTAGAGAATTTATCTTTGGAATTATTTCACTATCTATTGAATTTATATGTTCTTTTGTTATTTTGCTTTTACAAAGTGGACAAATATCCATCTTAGAAATCTTTTCTTTTAATTTATCCTGGTTATTAATTTCATAAAGGTTAGTATGAATTATCTTTTCAAATTTAATTTGATTTTTATTTATTATTTCTATATTTTCTTTTTTTTCTAAAAGTGTTGTTTTTAATTTATTTACTATATCTTGATTTGTTTTCTTATCAAATAATTCACTTGAAATAGAATCTATTTGTCTTAAAAGAAGATCAGATTCATTATTATAATTTTGAAATACAGATTTTTTATCTTGAATTCTTTCTTTAATTGATTTTAATTCAGATTTAACCATATAGAATTTCTTTCTTTCTTCTTCTAATTTTTCTAATTCTTGTTTTTTAGATTCAATGTCCTTTTGTTTTGTTAATTTTGTTGGAGATTTTTTTTCTAGTTCTTTTATTGTTAAATCATTATCTCTTATTGATATTTCTAATTCTTCTTTTTGTTTATTATTTTCAGAAAGTTTTTTTTCATAATTTTCTAAATTAACACTTAATCCAGCAAGTTCTGCTCTTATATTTGCTATTTCCTGATTTAATCTTTCTTGTTCTATTCCTGTTGATTTTTTAATTGTTGAATTTATAGAATTAATTTTTAATTCAAAATTATCCATTAGTGTTCTAATACTTGTTGTTGCTTTTCTTATTTTTTCAATTTCTTCATTTTTTTTAGATATATCTAAATTTATCTTTTCTGATTCTTTTTTCTTTTTAATTAAATCATGATTAATTATACTTGCCTTATATCTTTTAATTTCATATTCAGATTTTTTGTATTTTAATGCTTGTTGTCTTTCACTTTCTAAATTATTTAGATGAGAAGTTCTTTCTCTTAATATAGCTAAAACTTCTTTTAATTTTTCTTCTGTTTTATCTAATTCTTTTAAGGATTTTTCTTTTCTTATTTCATAAATTGAAATACCTGATACTTCCTCAATTATCTTTCTTCTCTCTTCACCTTGCATTCTTACAAAATTTTGTATTTCTCCTTGTAAGATTATATTAAATCCATTAGGATCTATTCCTGCATGAGCAAGTAAAGCTAAAACTTCTTGTCTTGTTTTTGTTTCATTATTTATTTTATAGATACTTTGTCCTGTTCTTTTGATAATTCTCTTTATTGATATCTCATTTTCATCTTTTACAAATATTTTATCAGAATTATCAAATATTATTTCAACTGATGCTTCTTTTGCAGGAGATGCTATTTTACTTCCTAAAAATATTAAATTCTTTGCTTTTGCTGCTCTCATTGATTTTATACTTAAACGTCCTAAAACAAAACATAATGCATCTGTTACATTGGATTTACCACTTCCATTAGGACCAAGAATCACATTAATCCCTTGATTAAAAGGTAATTCTGTTTTTTTTACAAAACTCTTAAATCCATATATCACCAATTTTTTTATGTGGGGCATGTATAAAATGAGTTTGAGAAGTTTTTAAAGATTAGGATTAAAAATCACTTAACTTCTTTTGAGTTAATTTTGCACAAGCATTTCTCCAAGTACTCCAGGTTTTTCTAAAAATTCCTTTATCTTTATGTTTTTTTGCGTGTTTTTCTAAGAATTTACAGGTTGTAGGATCAGATGTATATCCAGAACCAATTTCTTTTCCATATTTTTTCTTAAGTTTAGACATTTCTATTTCTCTTGTATTTTTTGCGAGAATTGATGCAGCAGAAACAGAGACATGATTTCTATCAGCTTTATGTTCACAAGAAATTTCTAAATTTGATAAGTTATCTATTTTTGTTTTTAGTAAATCCTGCCATTTAGTTAAACTAGGTGAAGGACAATCAATTACAACTTTTATTTTTCTAGAACCTTTATTTATTTTATTTATTATTTCTGCTGCTTTTATTGCTTCTAATTCATTTAAATTAACTCCTTTATGATTTTCTCCGTCTATTTCCATTGGTTGAGAAAGAACAACTTCAAAAGTTTCTGCTTTCTTTTTAATTTTTTCTTCTAAGAATTCTCTTCTTTTTTGAGTTAGTTGTTTACTATCTTTTACACCTAATTTTTTTAATTCTGTTTCTGTTTTTTTATCCATTAAACATCCTGCAAGAACCATTGGACCAATTACCGGACCTCTACCTGCATCATCAATTCCTAGAGTTAGCATTAATTTTCTAAATTCACAATGTTTATAAATTTAATTTTTCTTGACATTTTATAGCGGGATAGAGCAGTCTGGTTTAGCTCGTCGGGCCCATAACCCGGAGGTCGTAGGTTCAAATCCTTCTCCCGCTATTTTTCTTAAAAAGTTTTATAAGTTAAGAATTGCCTATAATTTCATGCCTCGGTCGCATAATGGTATTGCACCAGATTGCTAATCTGGACCCTTCGGGGTGCGTAGGTTCGATTCCTGCCCGAGGCGTTTTTCTAAAGTTTTATAAATAATACTGAATATAGTATCATATGGCATATGATTTAACTACAGTAAATTTACCTGAATCAGTTCAGGGAGCAATTGGAGGAGGAATTTTAGGAGTTATTATTGGAATTGGAATAATGTTTCTTTTAATTGTTAGTTTAGCAATTTATATTTATCATTCTTTTGCATGGATGACTATTGCTAAAAAACTAAAATATAAGAGATCTTGGCTTGCATGATTCCTTTTGCAAATAGTGCAATGAGATTACAGCTTGGAAAAAAATTCCATTGGGCATGGGTATTTTTATATTTAATACCAATTATTGGATGGATAGCAATCTAGATATTATTAATTATTTCTCACTTTAAAATATTTGAATCATTAAAATATCCTGGATGGTTAAGTTTATTACAATTACTAGACATTATGACTGGAGGATTGGGGTCTTTAATATATTTAATTGTAATCGGTATAGTTGCTTGGAAAAAGAAATAATATTATTTGTCAATATCGCTAGTTTTTTTATGTCTTATATATAGTCTTTCTAAAATTCTAACAACTCTATCTCTATGTTCTGCTTTTCCTAAACCTTTCCAATCAAGTAAAGCAAAATCAATTTCTTCATCTGTTTTTTCAATTGCTTCTTTAATCATCTCTTCAGTTATCGGAAGAGTATAGCTTGGAATAATATGAGATAAAGCAATATTTGAATTTAGTTGAATTTTATTAAAATTTGGACAATAATGAGGTCCTCCAATTCCTATTGCTATTTCATTATAAGGATTTTCTTTAAATTTCTTAATTATATCTGATATTGTTTTTGCAATTATAAATCCAGCTTTTCTATCATTCCATTCATTTTCAGTTGAACCTATTTCAATAAAAATACATGGTTTATCAATTAGTGGTCCATGATGAGTGCATTCTAGTGTTAATTTATAATCTTTAAGATGATATTTTTTAGAATTTTTATTTAATTTTTCAAATATTTGTTTTTGAAAAAATGCAGAGGTTTTAGAAACTTTGCCTTTTATTCCACCTAGTTCTGCATCTCTCCAGTTTCCTGGAGCATGAATTGATAGAGTTTTTCCTCCTTTTTTAGATCTATGACATGAGGCAAAGATAATAAAATCATATTGATTTATTTTTTCTAAATCCAAGTTTTCTGTATGAATTATCTCATTATCAATTAAATAGAAATCAAAACTACTTCCATCTTTTTCAATTGATGAAATTACTGGATTTTTCCTAAATTGGGAAAGTTGAGTTGTAATATTAATTCCGGCTTTATCTAATTTAGATGCAATTATTAAATATTTTTTGTACATAGATTATTATAAAAAACAATAGTTTTAAATTTTTGTGAATAATTATAATTTACTTGTTAAGTCAATTGCTGCTTGTCTTATATTTTCTGCTTCATATATTCCTCTACCAACAATTCCATGAAATCTTTTTCCTGCAGCTTTTGCACCTTCACTAATTTTTCCACCTTGTTTAATTAATCCAGGTGAATAAAGTATAGATTTAGAAATACCATTCATTTCTATAACATTTTTGTAATATTTTATATAATCTGGTTTATTTCCAGGAACAACAAAATCAGTTACCTTCATTTTTGCTGCTAATCCATACATCTCTTCTGGAGCAAAATTTCTTACATATCCAGTTATATCTTCATCTATTCCAAGTTCTTTAAAAATTTCTGTATAATTCTTCTTTGTAGTATTTTTAAAATCTCCATCTAAATATCTTGGATGAGTCATTTCTCCACCAACAATTACTCCTAAATTTCTATCTTGTGCAGATTTTATCCATTCATATTCTGTTATAGGTCCTGCCTGAGGAAATAAAATTATTGCATTTATACCTGATCTCATTATAGAATCCATAAATCTATCAGCTGTATCTGGAATATCTGTTCCTGCCTTTTGATGATCGTAAATTACTGGTTTATCAGTATATTCTCTTGCAATATCAGCAACTTCTTTTAAACCAACATCTAAAAATGATACACCAACTTTATATCCTCCAACTCCAGGAATATCAGCTGTTTCTTTAACAATCTCTTCAAAAATTTCAAGATTTATATCACATGCAGGAATTATACTTCTGTCTCTTTCTATTATATTTATCATTTTAAGAAATCAAGATCATACTCTTTTTTTAATCTTTCAATAAGTTCTTTACTCAAATCAGGATACCCTTTATCTAATATTTTTATTCCTTTATTAAAACTATTTCTATTACTAAGGAGATTGGCTAAAGTTTCTAATCCTTTTTCACTTCTTAACATATTTTCTACCCATTCTTTTCTAGATTCTTTAGTTTCTCCTCTTTCTTTTAAGTTTTTGTAAATTTCTTTTGTTATTACTTTTTTTTCTTCTAAATAATTCCAGGCATATTTATCTAATGGAACAAGAGAATTAGAATTTAATTCTAAATCTTTCATTACTTTTACTCCATCTTCCATACGATCAACATAAAAATATATATCTTTTATTCTTCCTTTAGCTTTTTCTATTGCAGGAACCCATAAATCTCTTGGAGAAGAGCCTTCATTATTTAAGTCTGCAACATGAATTACATTTTTGTTTTTTATATCAACACCAATAGTTCTTCCATCTTTGTAGATCATTACATGAGGTAAGTCTAAATTTATTGAAACAATATTTGAAAATATCCAATCACGACTCTCCCCTCCAGAAATAATAATATTATCTAAATTAGATATATAATGAATTTTGTCAGTTAAATCTGAACATGCTTCTTGATAATCTTGAGCATCTTTCATCACTACTTCACTTTGAACATAATAAGGTCCTATTTGTCCAGAAGTATATGGAAAAAAGGAATCTGTAAATTGAAAACCTTTATTTTTTACTAAGATATCAAGATGTTTTTTTTGTAATTCTCTATTTACTTTATCCATGTAAGATTACAGAAAATTCACTTTAAAATGTTTTCTCTTAGAAAATATATATAAAGTTAGATAATAATTATAATTTATGCAAGAAATAATAAAGTTATTAATTGGAATTTTAGTTCTCTTACTCGGGATTCCTATTGGAAATTATCTTACCAAAATTACAAAAGAAGAGTTATTATCAGGACAAAAGTGGTTTAAATTAATTATAGTTGTAAGTTTAATTGGAGCATTTATTAGTTTAATATTTAGAAATGATGCCATATTATTTAGTCTTTTATTTATTTCAATTGTAACATCTAGGAGTTTAAAGTAAGCTTAATAAACCTAATTTTTCTATTGTTTTTATGTTATACTTAATAGGATTAGGATTAAATATTGATGGAATATCAAAGTACGGGTTAGACGTAGTTAAAAGATGTAAAAGAATTTATCTTGAGAATTATACTGTTGATTTTCCTTATTCTGAAGGAGAATTAAGAGATGTTTTAGATAAAAAGATAATCTCTGCAAATAGAGAAAAAGTTGAAAGTTTAGAAATTATTGATGAAGCAAAAAAAATGGATGTTGCTTTACTTATTTATGGAAGTCCACTTACAGCTACAACACATATATCATTAATTGAAGAAGCAAAAAGATGTAAGGTAAGATATCAGATTATCTATAATGCATCTATTATTGATGCTGTTGCTGAAACTGGTTTACAAATATATAAATTTGGAAAGATAACTAGTATGCCAAAATGGAAGAATAATTTTACACCAACTAGTTTTATGAAAATAGTTCAAGAAAATCAATCAATGAAAGCTCATAGTTTAATATTAATTGATATTGGGTTAGAATTAAAAGATGCATTAGAACAATTAATAAAATCAGCAAAAGAACATGATATAAGCCTAAAGAGAATTGTTTTATGTCAAAGATTAGGAACAAGAGATAAAAAGATATTTTATGAAGATATAGAAGAATTAAAGGATTATAAAATTAAGAGTCCTTATTGTATAATTATTCCAAGTAAATTACATTTTTTAGAAAAAGAAGTTTTAGAGGAGTTTAATAAATAAACTAATTAGACATACAAAAGTGATTTAATTAGTTAAATTTATATTCTATTAAATTTTAGTTAATCTATGAAAGAGGGGTTTAATAAGAATTATCCAAAAATACTTTTTGTTATTTTTTTGATTATTTGGGTTTTTTTAGCAATTTCTCCAAGTTATCGTGGAATATGGGTTGCTGAAAATATTCTGACTATTCTTTTTGTTAGCTTGTTAGTTTTAACTTATAGAAAATTTAAATTCTCTAATCTTAGCTATACTTTGTTTTTTATCTTACTTATTCTTCATACAGTTGGAAGTCATTACAGTTATACAGAAATGCCTTTGTTTAATTTAATTCGTGATTCCCTTGATTTAACTAGAAATCATTATGATAGGCTAATTCATTTTCTTTTTGGAATTTTGTTTTTTATTCCTACTTATGAATTTATCTCTAGAAAATTAAGAGTTAAAGGTTTCTGGGGGCTTTTTTTAGCTTTTTTTGTAGTTACTTCTTTAAAAGGAATTTATGAAGTTTTAGAATATGCTTATATTTTAGTAACTAAAAGTGAGACTATTGGGACTTATTTTTTAGGTATGCAAGGAGATCAATGGGATGCCCAAAAAGACCTGTTCTTTGGAGTGATTGGTTCTGCTTTTACTTGGATTGGTATTTCTATTAAAGAATTTCTTAAGAAAAGGAAATTTTAGAAGAGTTTGAGAAATAAACTTTAAAAGCTTTATATTTCTTAGTAATATTATGTATGATTTTAAGAAAACAGAAGAAGAAATTTTGAAGTTTTGGAAAAAGAAAAAGATTTATGAAAAATATAAAAAGAAAAATTCCAAAGGTAAAAAGTTCTACATGATGGATGGTCCTCCATATGCTACAGGACATATTCATATGGGAACTGCCTTAAATAAGATCTCAAAAGATATAGCAATGAGGTCAAGAAGAATACAAGGCTTTGATGTGTATGATAGGGCTGGTTATGATACTCACGGAGTTCCAATTGAATTTCAAATTGAAAAAGAAATAGGAAGTAAATCTAAAAAAGATATTGAAAAATATGGTATTAAAAAGTTCATTAATAGATCTAAGGAATTTGCAACAAAATTTATTAGTGTAATGAATAAGGAATTTGAGAATTTAGGGGTGTGGATGGATTTTGAAAAACCCTATTTAACACTCGATAACGATTATGTAGAAGTAATCTGGGATACATTTAAAGAAGCTGATAAAAAGAAACTATTATATCTTGGAAAATACCCTATTCATGTTTGTCCTAGATGTGAAACAGCTGTTGCATATAATGAAATTGAGTATTCTAAACAAGAAGATCTATCAACTTATGTAAAATTCCCAATTAAAGATAAGAAAAATAAATTTTTAGTAATATTTACAACAACCCCCTGGACACTTCCTGGAAATACAGGGATAATTGCTAATCCAGATGAAGAATATGTAGAATTAGAATTAAATAATAAAGAGATTTGGATAGTTTCTAAAAAAAGAGTTAAAGATTTAATGTCTGATATAGGAATTAATTATACTATTAAAAAAACAATTATTGGAAAGAAACTAGAAGGACTAAAATATGTAAATCCTCTATCAAAAAATCTAAATCTAAATATAAAAAATGGATATAAAGTTATTCTTTCTTCTAGATATGTAGATGCAGAGGAAGGTTCAGGACTTGTTCATTGTGCTCCAGGACATGGTAAAGAAGATTATGAGGTTGGTAAAAAATATAATTTAGATATGCCCTCTCCTGTTGGAATAAATGGATTATTAAAAAAAGAAGCAGGAAAATATAGTGATAAGAATACAAAAGTTGTTGTTACAGAAATAATTGAAGATTTAGAAAAAGATAATTTTTTAGCACATAAACATAAGTATTCTCATGATTATCCGTTATGTTGGAGATGTAAATCCTCATTAATTATGATTTCAATGCCTCAATGGTTTTTCAAAATCGATAAAATACAAAAAAAACTTCTTAAATCAAATGAGAAAGTTAATTGGATTCCAAAATATATGGAATTAAGAATGAAAGCATGGCTTGAAGGAATTTCTGATTGGCCAATATCAAGAAATAGATATTGGGGAACTCCTCTTCCAATTTGGGTTTGTGAGAAGTGTGATAATAAAGAAGTTATAGGTTCTATTAAAGAATTAGAAAAAAGATCAGGGAAAAAGATAAAAGAAGTTCATAAACCAGAAATAGATGAGATAATATTCAAATGTAAATGTAATGGAAAAATGAAAAGAGTATCAGAAGTACTTGATGTATGGTTTGATTCAGGAGTTTCAAGTTGGGCAGCATTAGATTATCTTAAAGATAAGAAATTATTTAAAAAATTCTGGCCAGCTGATTTAAATTTAGAAGGAAAAGATCAAGTAAGGGGTTGGTGGAATTCTCAAATGATTTTATCAGAAATAAAATTTGGGAAAAATCCTTTTGAAAATGTATTAGTTCATGGAATGGTTCTTGATTTAGGAAAGAATAAAATGTCTAAATCAAAGGGAAATACAACATCTCCTCAAGAAATAATTGATAAATATGGAAGAGATTTTTTAAGATATTATTTTGCAAAGATATCAAAAGGAGAAGATTTTTCATTTGATGAAAAAGAATTCAAAAAAATAAGGCAATTTTTTGTTGTTTTAGAAAATGTAATAAATTATTCAAGAAATATTAAATCTTCATCTACTGGAAAATTAAAAGAGGAAGATAAATGGATTCTTTCTAGATTTAATTCAACAATAAGAGATGTTACTGACTCATATAATAAATTTAATTTTTCAAGAGTAGTTGAACTTTTTGAAAAGTTTTTATTAATGGATTTGAGTAGAACTTATATTAAGATTATAAGAGAAAGGGAAAATGAAAAAGTTGTAAAAAAGATATTAGAAGAAATAAACTTGGGATTGTTAAAATTAATATCTCCTATTTGTCCTTTTATTACTGAATATTTGTATAAAGAAAATTACAAGAAAGAAGAATCAATACATTTTTCTAATTTACCAAAAATAGATAAGAAAAAGATTAAT
Source organism: Candidatus Pacearchaeota archaeon (assembly GCA_002689985.1). Taxonomy (GTDB): domain Archaea; phylum Nanobdellota; class Nanobdellia; order Pacearchaeales; family GW2011-AR1; genus NP1466. The sequence goes on from NZDC01000001.1 coordinate 11,236, forward strand.
AATATCTTGGAAACAGAATTTGGACACGCACTTTTAATTATTGAAAAAGGTTTAGCAGAAAGAGATAAAGAACAAATTGGATTAAAATGGCCTCTTGCAAAAGCAATTGTTTTAACTCCTCATCATGCCCTTAATGGAGAGATTCAAGAGATAATTGCCAAACAACTTAATATCAAAAAGATAATAATTAAAAAAGGAAAAGAAATTTCTGTAGAACTTGATACAAAATTAACACCAGAACTAGAATCAGAAGGATATGCTAGAGAAATATCAAGACAAGTACAATCATTCAGGAAAAAATTAGGATTAGAAAAAGAAGATAGAATTGAATTGATACTTTTTATCGAAGATGAATTCAAGAAAATCTTAGAAAAACAAAAAGAATTTATTAAAAATAGGACTAATTCAAAAATATTGAAAATTAACCCCCAAGAGGTTACAACTCTTAAGGAAACATTTAAAAACCAAAATGATTTTAAGATAAGAGATAAGAGAGGTAAAATGGTGATAATAACCACCAATAAGTAATCATTTAATTTTACTCTTCTATCATAATAAACTTTAAAAACAAAAATCCTTAACTAAATATATAAAATGATTGTTAAAGACGAATTTTTAAGTAGGCTAAGAAAGATTTTCGATTTAAATCTTTATGAAGTAAAAGTATGGACTGCCTTATTATCACGTGGCACTTCTACTGCAGGAGAATTAAGTAATATTTCTGATGTACCTAGATCAAGAACATATGATATTTTAGAGAGTTTAGAGAAAAAAGGATTTATTATCATGAAGCTTGGAAAACCAATCAAATTTGTTGCATTAAAACCAGAAGAAGTTGTTGAAAGAGTAAAGAAAAATATGATGAAACATGCTCAAGAAAGAACAAAAAGGCTTGAAAAATTAAAAGGAGATGATGTTTTGCAGGAACTTAGCACTCTTTTTACCCAAGGTATAAAATTTGTAGAGCCTTCTAACTTGTCTGGAAGCTTAAAAGGAAGACAAAACCTATACAATCATCTAGATATGATGATTAGAGATGCTGAGAGTACAATAACAATTGTCACAACAAAAGAAGGATTAAACAGAAAATTTGAAGCATTAATGCCAAGTTTGGAAAAATGTAAAAAAAGAGGAGTAAAGATAAGAATTGCTGCTCCAGTTAATAGTAATAATTTAAAAGTTGCAAAAGATTTTAAAAAAGTTGCAGAAATTAAGAATCTAGAAAAGATGAAAGCAAGATTTGTAATTATAGATTCAAATCAATTGATGTTTATGCTTTTAGATGATGAAAAATTCCACTCAAATTACGATTTAGGTGTTTGGATAAATACTGATTTCTTTGCTCAAACTTTAGAACAACTTTTTGAATTAGCATGGAAAGATATGAAAACAGTTAGATAAATTTCTTATACATATCTCTCAAATTTAGTATAGATATCATTTACTTCTTTGAAAGTTTTATTAGAATTGCGTGCAGTATTTCTTATTGCATCATTTAGATATTTCTCATAAGTATCATTACAATTAATATGTTTTCTAATTTCCATTATACAAAATTCTTTAACAGCCTTTATTATCTGTCTATCTTCATTATTAATAATCTCTAGTTTTACCATAATTACAATTATTAATAGTTTCTTTAAAAGAATTTCTACGTTAAGAATTAGATAAAATTAAAATATAAAATAAAAAAAATTAATTAATGTTTATTGGTTAATTAATGCTAGTACTACTCCTATTACTGTTGTAATCACAACAATATAACCAGCTATTTTTGCAACAATTGCTCCTCCTAACCATCCTGGAAGACCTAGTGTTCCACCAACCATTGCGAAACCAACAGACAGTGATACAATTACACCTGTTAACCATGCTACAAAATTTAAAACTTTTGTTCCTTGTTTAGCCATTCATGCTACCTCCTTTTTATTAATTATATAAGGAATATTTTATTTATATATGTTTTGTTTACATTTCTTCTATTGTTTCTATACCTAAAAGAGATAGTGAATTTTTTAAGACTTGCCTAAATGATTTAACTAATAAAAGTCTAAAAGATTCTTTGGATGAACCAATTACAGGACAAGAATGATAGAACTCATTGAATGTTTGTGCTAATTGATAAGAATAATTTGCAATTAATGATGGATTTAAATTTTTATAAGAATTTAAGACAATATCTGGAAATTCTGAAAGTTTTTTTACTAATTCAATTTCTTTTGATTCTAATTTTAAAGTTTTAGACTTATTTTTTTTATTTTTAACTTTTCTTAAAATAGAACTTGCTCTTGCATAACTATATAGAATGTAAGGTCCGGCATTTCCTTCAAAATTTAATGCTTCATTTAAGTTAAATAAAATAGATTTATTTGGATTATTTTTTAAGATAGCATATTTAATTGCTCCAATTCCAATCTTCTTTGGATCCCCTTTTGTTTTTCTTTTAAAAATTTCTTTTTTAGCTTTGTTAATTGATTTTTTAAGAAAATCTTCTAAAAGTATAACATCTCCTTTTCTAGTAGACATTTTTTTTGATTTTTCTCCTTCACTTAACATTATAAATGAATAATAGATTACTTCGGGGGAATTAAAACCCAAGAGTTTTAGAGTTTCTTTTAATTGTTGAAAGTATAATTTATGATCTTCTCCAAGAATAATTATATTTTTTTCTGCTTTTTTTAATTTTTCAATAGTATAAACAATATCTCTTAAAGGATATAATCCAGTTCCATCAGCTCTTGTTAAAACTAGAACAGGGGATTTCATTTTATTTTCAACAGAAGTTCCTTTTTGATCAAGAACAAATCTTTTATCTTTATCTATAAAAAGTTTTTTTGTTTTTTTTAATTGAGATAAAATCTTTTTTGAAGTATCAAGATATTTAGATTCATAATCAAAAAAATCATAATGTATTTCTAATTCTGATAAAATCTTCTCTTGACCAGTTATACAAATATCTGTAATTTTCTTAAATCTTTTTGTAACTTCTTTATCTTTCTTTTCAAATTTATATAATAATTTGAATACTTTCTTTTCAAGTTCTTTTGAATTTTCAACCTTCTTAGAAATAGATATATATCTCTTAAGCATATCTTTAAATTTTAATTTTTCTGCATTTGCGAGTACAAGCATTGCAATTTGCTTTGAAACATCATTAACATAATAATGAACTTCTGGTTTGAAATTTATAAATCTCAAAATTTTAACTATACTATCTCCAATAATTGCATTTCTTGCTCTTCCAACATGGGGAGATGCATTAGGATTTATACTAGTATGTTCTATTAATGCTTTTTTTCCTTTTCCTAAATTAGTCTTCCCAAAATTGTTCTTTTTATCCAAAATTTCTTTTATAAGATTTTCTGCAAGTTTTGTTCTATTAACAAAAAAGTTAATATATGGACCAGAACTTTCAATTCTTTCAAAATCTTTTGATTTAATTTTTTCTTTTAAGTCTTTTGCAATTTGAATAGGACTTTTTTTAAGTTTCTTAGCTAGAATAAAACAAGGAAAAGCATAATCTCCCATTTCAAGTGATGGAGGAATTTCAATAATATCTTTAATTTCCTCCTTTTTTAGATTAATTTTCTCTTCTTTTAGTATATCTTTTAGTATTCTTGCAACTAATTTTATCATAAACTAAAAAATAAAACAATATTAATAAAGCTTACCAAATCAAACCAATAGATTTATTAATAGTTAATTTCTGAAATAATAATGGAATTAAAAGATACAGACAACCTTGAAAAAGCTCTTAGTGAGAATAAAGAACCTCAAGTGTCAAAAGAAGAAGAAATAGGGATTCATAAAGGAGCTTTAAGTACTTTAAATAATGAGAGAGCCGAATTATTCAAAATGATGCAAAATGTAGAAGTAATAATGCAAGCTCATATTAAAAGACTTGAAGAATTAGGTGTTAAAATAGAAACTCAAAAGAAATAATTATTTTAATAAATCAAAAACATAATCATTAGTTCCATCAGGATTTATCTTTATTTTTAGATCATATTGATTATTTCTGATAAATTCGCATGTTTTTATATATTCGGCACTAGGGCTACTACTTAATATATATCTCTTATAAACTTCTTCCCCGCCAATAATAATAAATATTCTATTTTCCTTCTCATCTAACTTAACTTCTAGATTTCCAATAACTTTTAATCTATCTTTATCTATTTCAAATACTTCCTTTTTATCCATAAAATTCTATAGAATTAGATTTTAAGTAAATTCTTGTGTTATAATATATACCTTATCTAGCACTATCAGCTTGTTTTTCAGCTTCATTTTTTTTTCTTAATGCAAAACTTTCCCCATTTCCATCATGAGCCATAATGATTTCCTCAGCTAATCCTTGGACAATTGTTTTTTTCTTATTAAAGGCCTTATCTGATGCACCATGAGTAATATTTCTTAAAGCTAGATTAATTCTTCTTAAAGGAGAAACATCAACAGCCTGAGGATATCTTGCACCACCATATTCGATAACAGTTATTTCATCTCTTGGAGCAGCATTTTCAATAGCTTTAACTAAGACTTGAATAGGATTTTTTTGTAATTTTTTTTCTATTAGTTTAAAAGCATCTAGGACAATTTTCATATTCTTTGAATATTTTCCAGTAGATCTTCCTAAAATAATTTTATGTTTTTTACCTCTATGTCCTGCAACAGAAAGTTTATTCATTAATCTTTCAACAATATTAACTTTCATTTGTCCTAATTTTTGAACATTTCTTCCATGACTTTTTAATATTAATTTTGGATGAAGATTTATTGCTGATTTTAATCCAGGATCTTCTATATTTACTTCATTTAAATCATAAAGATCAAATATCTTAAATTGGGGTAATGTTTTTTGTTCTGTCATTTTATCTTCTACCTTTTTCTATTTTGCCTCTAACTAATCTATGTAAAGGCTGATCATTTACTTTAATTACTTGAAATCTAACACCAGGAATATCTCCCTTACTTCTTCCTTGTTTTCCACCAATTCTTTCAATCATTACTTCATCGTGTTCATCAATAAATTTTTGTGCAAGGTTTCCAGGAATAAATGCTGTTACTTGTTTTCCATTTTTTGTTAATTGAATTCTACAACATTTACGCATTGCTGAATTAGGTTGTTTTGCTTCTTTTTGGACTTTTTGTAAAACAATTCCTTTAGCTTGATTAGCTCCTTTTAATGGATCAGATTTAGCATAAAGATTCAGAGTTCTAACTTTATATTTTCTGCTTTTCCATCGGAATTTTCTTCTATTTTTTATTTGTTTTTGAGCATTTCTTAGTCCCATAATTATTGTTGATAAAATTAGTTTTTAAATATTGTTATTAGTAATTACAAGAAATAAGCTTCTTATTTATCAATTACTTATTATTTTTGTATTTTTTATCCAATGCAATTCTTCATTTCCGTTTGGTCCGTCTTCTTCTAAGTCTTTCCATGTCTCTTGAGCTTTATTTATATTAGGATTATAATTTATTAAATAAAAAAGTGGATGCTTTCTCCATTCATATAAATTTCTTTTCCTTGTTAATGTTGAAACAAAATGATTTTTAGATTTACTATAAAACAATCTCTGTTTTAGACCAACATTATTATAAAAACTCAATTCCTTTATTAATCTACAATCATCTCCCATTACTGATATAAGAGTTTTATTCCTAATAGAGCTAGGTCCATTTTTTTTGGTTCTGATGTTTTTATTCTGTTGTATATATTTTATTCCTTGAGGAAATGATTCTAATTTGTTTTCTGATTCAGAAGCATATGAATTAACTCCTATTAATGTGAGGTATCCAGTTAAGAATATTTTAAGAATTGTATTTTTCATTTTTTAGAGGAATTAAATGTTTCGTTTATCCATAATGGTGTAGTATCTTTATGGCTATTACAAGTTAGTTGTCCTTTTAAAGTTAACTAGATTTCTGGCTTTGCACATAAAGTCAAACCTCTTTATGAAATCTTAGATTTTTGAATAAAAAGTCCCAACAGTGTATATAATTAAATAATTCTTAATTCTTTTCCAAAAAAATCTTTAGAAATCTTTTGTAATTCAAATAGTCTTCTTTTATTTCTTCCGATTAATGCAGCTTTACTTTGACTTCCTGCATTGATTATTATTCCTTCATCTTTAATCTCTAAATCTTTAAATTTAATAGGACTAATAATATTTGATATAAACTCTTTTACTTCTAGAATTCCCTGAGGATTAGGAATAACTTTTACTTTCTTCCCTATAATACTCCTTATCTCCTTTACATTTCTTCCACCCTCACCAATAGACCTTGAAACTAATTGTTGAGGAACACAAAATATTATTGCTTCATTATACTTAAAACAGAATCTTGTACTTATTCTAGTAATTCTTTCAAATAAATTAAGATACCTCATATCTTGCATATTAATAGTGTTTCCCATCTTAAAAGTTTTAGATATATCTGTTTTATAAATTTATTGTTACTTAAGGAATTACTTATTAACTCTTTCAACAACTTTACTTTTAGCTAGTTTCTTATCAGCTTCTTTTTTTATTAATGGTCCAATAATTTTTACAAGAAGTCCTGGAAGACCAGTACCAATTGGAACTGGTTGATTCAAAATTATGTTTTCTATAACGCTTGTTAATTTATCTTTTCCACCTTTTATAGAAGCATTAACAAATTGTTTATCAGGAGTTTCAAATGTTGCTCTTGCAAGTATTGATTCTTTTTGAGCAATAATTCCCATTCTTGTAATTCCTTTTATCTCTCCAGTATTAGTCATTGCGTCAGATACTAATTCAAGATGTCTTATGTTTATATCTAATCCTTGAGTATTAATTACCTTTTTTATTTCATCAATTATTAAATTTCTTGCTGCTTCAATTCCAAATACTCCTGCAACCTCATATAAATCATTTGAAATTAGCTTATTTTTATTTACTTCTTTTAATTCAATCATCTTTTTTAGGTTTGTTCCGAGAGTCATAATAATAAAATCTCTTTCTCTTTTAACAATTAAGATTTGTTTTATTCCTTTAACTCCAGAAATTATTGTTTCTTTAAGTTTTTCTTTTAGTTTATATATTTCTTTAAAACTTAATTCATCTGCATTTAATATTATTGAATTATCCTTTTCTTTTGCTTTAAATCCTAAATCATTAAGTTTCTCAACTACTTTTTTAATTGACGTATGAGTTTGTCTTAATCCTTCTCTATTAATTTTTATTTCTATTCTTTTATCAGTAAAATTTAAATTAACTTCTGATGCAATCTCTTTTATTGTAACTTCTTTTATTTTTTCAGCAAAAACCTTTGCATCTTTTTCATTATTATAATCTTTTTCTAGATATATTTCCATTTTAGGAGATGATGGTTTTTTTCTAGCATCAAAAATTTCGATTAATCTAGGAAGCCCCATTGTTACTTGCATTTCAGCTACACCTGCAAAATGAAATGTTCTTAAAACCATTTGTGTTGAAGGTTCACCAAAAGATTGAGCAGTAATTAGACCAATTGCTTCTCCAGATGATAATTTTTTACCAGTATGAAGTTCTGAAACATCTAATCCATCACTACTATACTTAAATTGTATAATATTATTATTACTATCTCTTACTGTTCCATCATATTCCATTTTTATATCTTGCAATGCATTTGCAAGTCTTCTATATAAATAACCTGATTTTGGAGTTCTTAATGCAGTATCCATAAGAGTTGATCTTCCAGTTATAGATCCAAAAAAGAATTCATCAGGTCTTAAGCCTTTCATAAAAGAATTATCAATAAAACCTCTAGATCTAGGGGATAATTCTCCTTTCTTAAAAAATGATAAAGTTCTATTGTTGTATCCAATATCAATTCGTTTACTATCTAAATCCTGTTGACCAACAAAACAAGCTATTTGAGTAATATTTAAGATATTTCCTCCTCCTCCAGACATAATCATATGATTTACTGGATTATTTTTAGGAAATTCTTTTTTTACTATTTCTCCTACTTTTGTTCTTACTTCATTTAAAACTTGAAGTATTCTTATTTCCCTTGATTCTTCTTTTGTTTTACCAGGAATTATATCAAGTTCATTTTTATTATATGATTCTATTATTTCACTAGTTTTATCTTTTGCTTTTTTAATGATTTCATCTCCAGTATTAATTACACTTTCATCTAAATTAAGATCTTCAACAGAAATTGTTATTCCTCTATCAGTTAGGTAATTTTTTCCTAAATTAAAAACTTTTCTTATAATATCTATTGTTTTATCTCGTCCAACTAGTTTATCTAATCTTTTAATTAATTCTCCATCTTCTTGTCCAAAACTAGTTTTATCTATATTACCTTTTATTACTTTTCCATCCTTAATAGTAATTGAACTATTTGAAAAATTAATATTTGGAAATATTTGAGAGAATACTTCTGTTCCAGAAATTGTTTTTTTTGATGTTGGTGAATCAATATCTGATTGATAAGTTATTTGATTTATATAATCTGCAGGAAAATTTTCAAGACCAAGAAGATAGTTTCCAGTAATTGCATCTGCAGCACATCCTAGAAGATTTGTATTATTTTTTGGCGATATTAAATTTCTTTTAACATCAAGAAGTATTTTTGCTTCTGCTCTTGCTTCTTCTGTTTGAGGAGAGTGTATATTCATTTCATCACCATCAAAATCAGCATTATATGGAAATGTAACTGCAGGATGTAATCTAAATGTTCTTCCTGGTAGAACTTTTACAAAATGACTCATTAAACTTCCTCTATGTAAACTTGGATGTCTATTAAATAAAACAATATCTCCATCTTGCAATTGTCTTTCAATTTTATATCCTGGGACTAATTCATTTATTATTTCTTCTTTAAGTTCAGGAGTTATTTTTTTTCTTTTTCCATCAGGTCTTATTACATAATTTGCTCCAGGATAAACCTCTGCTTTTTCTACTAATTTTTTAATTTTTTCAATATTTAAATCATTTACAGTTTCAGAAACTGTTACTATCTTTGCAATTTCATAAGGAATACCAACTTCATTAAGTCCAATTGAAGGATCAGGAGAAATAACAGTTCTACCAGAAAAATTTACTCTTTTACCAGCTAGGTTTTTTCTAATTCTTCCTTCTTTACCTTTTATTCTTTCTGTAATTGTTTTTAATGGTTGTCCACTTCTATGTCTTGCAGGAGGAATTCTTGCAACAGTATTATCAAAAAAAGTTGTAACATGAAATTGTAATAAATCCCATAAGTCTTCTATTATTACTTCAGGTGCACCTGCATTTAAATTTTCCCAAAGTCTTTGATTAGCTCTTATAATATCAGAAAGTTTGTGTGTTAAATCATCTTCACTTCTTTCTCCTGATTCTAAAATAATACTCGGTCTTATTGTTACAGATGGAACTAATAATATTGTTAGAACAGCCCATTCTGGTCTAGCACTTGCAGGATCTACTCCTATCTTTTTTAGTTCTTCATCAGGAATATTTACTAACATCTCTCTAATTTTTGTAGGAAATAATCTCTTTTTTCCTATATGGAAATTTGTTGGCTTATCTAGTTTAACTTTTTCATGAGCAATTTTACAATGAGGACATTTTTTAGCATCTTTTGCTTTTTTAGCTCTTTGAGTTAGAGAATATTTTGATAAGTCTTTATCATCAATTAATAATTTTTTACAATCATGACAGAAACATCTTAATCCCATCTCAATTAATGGAACATATTTTAAGTGAATTATAGATCTTGCTAGATCAATTCTTCCAGGATGACCTAAACATTCTTTTAATCGTCCTCCACAAGTTCTACATCTAACTCCAGGATCAATTGCTCCTAATCTTAAATCCATTAATCCGCCATCTACTGGATATCCATCTATATCATAAAGTTCAGGTGTTACTATTTTTGCAGTTGAAACTTTTTTAATCTGTTCAGGACTAAATAAAGAAAAACCTACTTCTGCAATTTTCTTTTTTATTGGTTTATTTTGCATTTTAATGATATTTATTGTCTTTTATTTTATCTCCCATACAATGGGCATAACATTCCTTGGATTTTTGTAATGGATCTATTCCCATTATTCTTGCATAAGCTACATCACATTCATTAATATTTTCACAAGTAGTTCCAATTATTATCTTTATTTCTATTCCTTCATCGAATAATTTTACCTTATTTTCTATTTTCTCCATTTTATTCATATTTATTTTTTAATTTAAAATTTGAATGAATATGTAATCCTTGTAATTCTTCTAGTAATAATTTAAATGCATATGAAACCTCAATAGGTTCTGTGTCTTCACTATTACACTCAGGACATACAATTTTACCTCTTATATTATCATCTATTGCTATTGCTCCGCATTTTGAACAGATATTTAACTCAACTTTATCAGAACTATATCTTTCTTTTAATAATAATGATGCTCCATGTGCAACTAATGCTTGTTGTTCCATTTCACCTAATCTTAATGCTCCTCCACGTGATCTTCCTTCTACAGGTTGTCTTGTAAGCAAAGTAATTTTTCCAGATGCTCTTCCATGAATAAGACCTTTTACCATTCTTTTTAATTTTAGATAATAAAGATTTCCAATGAATATTTTTGATACCATCTTCTTTCCAGTAACTCCATTATACATTGTTTCTTTTCCATCAAATCTGAATCCCATATCTTTTAGTTGTCCTTCTAATTCTTTTTTAGTTTCTCCAGAAAATGAAGTTCCATCAATTACTTCTCCTCTTACACATCCTACTTTTCCTGCAAGTAATTCAAGTAAATATCCAACAGTCATACGACTTGGCAATCCGTGTGGATTGAAAATTATATCTGGTTTAATTCCACGTGCTGTAAAAGGAACATCTTCTTCAGGAATAATTGCACCAATTATTCCTTTTTGACCATGAGCTGTTGCATATTTATCTCCTAATTCTGGAATTCTTTGATCTCTTGTTCTAATTTGAATAATTTTATTTCCTTCACTATCTTTTGTAATAAAAATCGCATCAACAATACCTTTTTCTTCTTGTCTCATTGTTACACTAGATTCTTTTTTTGTTCTAACTGATATTTCTCTTGCTTCTGATAAAAATTTTGGAGGAGACATTTTTCCTATAAGAACTTCTCCTTCACTAATTTCTGCTTCAGGATAAACAATTCCATCTTCTTCTAAAAATCTATAACTTGATTCCATTTTATATCCAGATGTATCTTTTTCAGGAATTGCAATTTTATCTTTTAATCCACCAGAATAATTCATTTCAATAGATGAATATGGTCTAAAAAAGTAACTTCTACCAACACCTCTTTCTAGACTTCCTTTATTAAATACTAAAGCATCTTCCATATTATATCCTTCATGAGTCATAATTGCAACTATTAAATTTTGTCCAGCAGGATAAGTGTTTAATGTATCATAAACAAAACTTCTTACA
>NZDC01000002.1 GCA_002689985.1 Candidatus Pacearchaeota archaeon
ACCATTTTGAACTAAATTATAAATCTCATTTTCATTTTCTAAAAGTAATGCATGAAGTTGTTTTTCATCTTTGAATCTTCCTTCACAAACCTCTACAATTGTTTTTTCTAAATCATAACCTTGACCATTTAAACTTAATGCTGCAGCTGATAATTTTAATGCTGTTTTATCTTTTTTTAGGAGGTTTAGAAATTTGTCTTTTGAATCTATTTTGTTGTTTATATCTTTTACATCTATATCATAAAGGTCTTCTAATAGTTTATCTCTTCCGAATAAAGACTTGCATTTATATTTTCTCATATACCAGTTAATAACACTTCTAAAAGATATATTATCGCTAGTTTTAACTCTTTCAAAATCTTTGGGTATTAATTCTTCAGGTCTTTTACCAGTAATAACTATTAATTTATCAGTAACCTTTTTTCTATAATCCTTATCATTATATCTTTCTTTGTTGTTTTTAAGACCATATTCTCTAAACCATCTTACTACTGTTGTTTTCCCTAAACCTTTTTTTTCTGCAATTTGTGGCAAAAATAATCCTTCTTGAAAATATAATCTTTCTAATTCTTCTTTAGTAAGTTTTGAAATTCCTTCAGGCAAATTTACTTCTGAAGCAGTTCTTCTTCTGAGATTATTGTTTTCTAACCAATCTCTAATTGCTCCTATACTTACTTTATATTTTTCTGCAAGAAAAGGCATAGTATTTCTTTTAACTACATACTCATTATATAATTCATTTTTTCCAGGTTTTACAAATCCTCTTGGTAAATGGGATTCTGAATTTGTTTTAATTGGGATATTATATTCTCTTAATAATCTATTCACTGTAGGAGTACTTACTCCTAATTTCTTAGCAATTTCTGACATTCCTTTATGTTCATTAAGATACCAACCCTCCATTTCCTTTTTACTAGGTTTAGAGAATTCTCTTCTTGGTAAATGAGATTCTGAATTATCTCTTCTTTTAATTCCATACTCTCCCATCCATCTACTTATTGTAGGAGCACTAATTCCTAATTCTTTTCCTATCTCAATAGTATTTCTTCTTTCTTCATTATACCATCTATTTAGTTCTTCTTTTGTAGGTTTTACAAATCCTTTTTGGAATCTAGTTTCTAATATACCTCTTGTTTTAATTTTCAACTTCTTCATCCAACGACATATTGTACTATTACTTGTACCTATATATTTTGCAATTTGAGTAGTATATTTTCTATTTACTTCATACTCTCTTTTCAAATAATTTTCAATTGGTTCTCCAATCTTTTTCTCAATCTCTAGAATTTTTTCTGTCTTTTTCATCTTTTTCTCCATCTAAGAAAAAAATTTATTTGATTAAAAAATAACCAAGACAATTGTCATTAGTTCCAGATATTCTTTTAATCTTAGATTTATCTATAGAATTTCCATGAATTTCTAATTCATCTCCTAAAAGTATTCCATCTAAATCTTCTCCTATATTAAGTATATTTGATATTTTTCCTGGACCTTTTATTTTCTTTTTATCATATGCAATTTCTCTTATTTCAACACATGAGGGATGACCTGCTTTATCTGTTGCAATATTTAAAAGATTACAACCTCTATAAGGCATTAGAAAAATTGTTCCTGCAGAATACTTCATTCCTTCTCTTGGTTTAGTCTCTTTACCTCCTTCATATGCTCCAACTTGGGTAATTTTGCCTCCAATACTCCCTTTATGGGTATTTCTAACTAAGAGTCTTCCAAGTAACTCTTTAGCTACTTCATCTGCTTTCCTTCTAAAAAATCTTTGATAATCCATAGAATAATAGTACCTTTAATATTTATAAATCTTTCTATCTGTTACCATTATAGAGTTATGATGGTAGAAAGATTTTTAAATGAAAAATTATAGATAAATTTATAGTAAATTAAGAAAAAATTAAAATGAAACTAACACTATGTTGTAATCAAAAAATAAAATTAGATACAAAACAAAAATTAGGATTAAAAAATCTTCTTTTATTAGAACAAAAACTTAAACATCCAGAATATCCTGATATGAAAAAGGGTATAAACGGATTAAATACTGCACATAGAATCTTAAAAAAATATGATTCTCCAGGAGTTTTAATAGGAGGATTAGCAGAAGGCGTTTGGAATCAAAGAAGAAAAAGACATGAATTATACAAACACAAAGATGTAGATGTTTTAGTTTTAGATAAAAATTTTAAGTTATCAAGAAAATTTGAAGGAGGAATTGATTGGTGGCTTCCAAAAGAAGAAAAAATAACAATTAGATCAGATGGGGGTAATAAAGAAAATGTTAGTTATCAATGGTGGACAAATGGAAATGGAGTTATATTATCTTTTGGTGTAAAAAAAGATTATCAACTTTCCCCAGGATTATATATTCCTAGTTCTGAATGGGTACTTAGTATGCGAGAGGCTGAAGCAGATGCAGGAGTAGATTATTCACGACTTGATGTGCAAATTGATAATGAAGTTTTTGATCAGTTTAGAAATCATCTAAAAAAACGTATAAAAACAAGATTACCTGGATTTATTAAAGATAGATTTAAAGGGCATATATTATCTCCTTATTATGAGAAAGATAATAAAAATGATGCTGTTAATTTAATTAAATTTGATTTAAATACAGTTATTGCTATTAATAAACTTGAGGGAATTTATGGAAAATAAAATGGAAGGAAAATTATTAATATTTGAGGAAATTATGAATAAAGTTAAAAAATCTAAAAAGAAAGGATTAATATTACTTGGAGAAGAAAATTATGTTACATCTAATAAAATTGAATATGGTTTAGTATTTCATTATAAAGAAGAAATTGAGAACCCATTAATAGTAAGAGATTTAACCTCATTAGTAATACCTGTTATTGAAAAACAAGATAAGAAAAATAATCCCTTATATATTTATGAAAATTATCTGGAAAATAAAGATTTTGATAAGATTGCTATCTATGAAAAAGAAAAAGATGTTTTAAATATCTATAATATTCTTAGAGATAAACTAGGAACAGAAGTTCATAATATTACTTCAACTGTTAAAGAACAAGATTTTTTTGATCTTGGAATGTCTCAAGGAATGGATTTTAAAAAGGAAATTATTGAAAAGAAGAAAATTATTGATAAAGAGATTAATAAACTTCTCTAAATTCAGGACAATGTAGAAAACTTCCAATAAGTTTATATTTTGATTTAATAAGATTAACTGCTTGTTTTAAATGCCGATCTTCTGAAAGAATGTTTGCATTATGTCTTTTTCTTGCTTCAGATAATGCAACTGCTAGAACTTCTGTATCTGCTTCAACTTCTTTATCTTTAAGATCATAATGTTGATCTAATTCTCTTAGGATAAATTGCTCTTTTGAAATATTTTTTTTAATACAATCTCTTTCTTTTCTTAAATATTTACCAAGTATTTTTAGATATTCCTTTCTATAAGGCTTAAATTCAATTCTTGACATCTTTTTTGCTTTTTTTGGATCAAGAAGTAATTCTTTTAAAACAAAATAAGATTTATATTTTGGGGTTTCTTTTAAAACATTCTCAGATATTTCTTTATATCTGGGCGTCCCATTTACATAGCGTATTACTTTTTTTTTCTCAAGTTCTTTAAGCTGCTTCATAACTCCACTATCCTCTTTTAATTCTTCTAATACCATACTCGGAATACGGATCTCTCCTTTAAAATCTCTCATCTTTTTCACTAATTTACTTTTATATTTTATTGCTCCATCTGCATCAACCACAAAGATACTATCTTTTTGTTTATTAGCACCATTAACTATATATTCTAAATCTATTAGATCTCTTTGCCCCATCATTAAACCTATTCCTCCAATAATAAAGACTAATCCTAAAATAGAACTAACAGCACTTACTCTATCTGATACAACATTTCCAGTCATTCCAGATTGAGAACTAATTAAAATAAATATTCCGATTAAAAATAAGAATATTCCTAAACCTCTTTTGAATTTCATATTAAATAGAAGAATTAATAGTTTTTAATTATTTTTATTATCTTTATTTGAATCATCTCCTTTTAATTAATTATATCTCTTCTTCCCATCTTGTTCTTTCTCTCTTTTCTTATCACATTCTACGCAAGAAAAACTTTTACAACCAGGACAATAAAATAATTTATCTCCTTCAAGAAATTCTTTCTTACAATGAACACATCTAGTTGTCATTTCATTTACACCTCCTTTCACTTATCTTAATATTTTCATTCAAATCAATTCCAGGTTTACAAACATAATAACAAAAACCTCTTTGATAAAAGGCATATGCCAATTTCACAGGCAAATTATAAACTTCTCCCTCTTCATAAAACTCCTCACCTAAATGAACATCCTGCAACATTTTACAATCTACAAAATTTCCTCCATCATAAATTTTCAATTTGATAAACCTCATCATAATTATTAAAAATAGCAATAGGATTGACCCCATCTGGAGGTTTTGGCTCATTTGCAAGAATTCCATTATCATATCTCCAAGAAAAGTCTTTAGATTTACAATTTTGACATTGTTCAATATCAGTTGTATACTGTTCTTTAGAACTTAACGCGCCTTCGGCGCGAGTCCTGTTACGAATATATCTATTTTTCAATAACTTAATTTCTTTTCTAGAGAAACCACAACTAAAAGTTTTTCTCTCTCCTCTAAAATTCTTAATATATTCTTTAGTACTCATTACATCTGAAAAATTCCAATTAGTACAATTTTTCTTATGCCCAAAATGTCCTGCATGTCTTTTAGCAAAATAATTAATCAAACCAGACTTCTTCTTAATCCCTATCTTAGTGTATTTTAAGCCATACTTCAATCCTAGTGCATTTAATTCTTTAAGGTCTTCATAACCCCCAGGTCTTCTAGCAAAATGGAAATGAAGATAAAAAACACCATCTTCATTTGTAATATCATAAGACAAATCCCTAACACCAATTCCTTTTATTTTTCTTCCAAATTTCTTTTCTCTTGCTTTAAGAAAATTATAAACTTGTTTTTTACATTTAGAAATCTCAACTCTAGTAAATTGATTTTTACGAGCAAAACCAAAAACTTCATGAACCCATCTAGAACCTCTTTTTGTTTTCCATACATCATAAGCATTAAAAAAAACTTCAAAATACTTTTTAGCAACCATATACCTTTTTTTAAAACAATCTTCATCTTTACAAAAAGGAGAATTACAGGTCACCAAATATCTAACAGGATTACTATTTTTATCAAGTTCAAAATGTGAGCCACAATCATTACAATATTTATATCTATAAACTTTCTCTTTACCATAACAAATTCTATTTTCAAACTTATCTATGACATCTTGAATACTAGTAAAAATAATAATTGGCTCTAATTGTTTACCAAAATATCTATAATCAACTAGCTTATAGCCTTTCTTAACAGAAACTAAAGGAAAATTCTGAAGCTGTGTTTGAGATATTGGTTGTTTCATCCAGCGAAGAATAAAGTTCCATTATAAAGTCGAGTTAGGATATTGTACATACAATAATTTCATAATAAGAATATCTTAACAGCGATTTTGTCAGCTACGCTTAGACAAAATCGCTTTAATTTTTTTTCTCGCAGAAAGTTTAACTATTTTCTTAATTTCTATTAATTTAGTATCTAATTTCTTAAAGTTATCAAGAACTTTTTTTCTAAATGTTTCATCATTTTCTTTTAACTGAATCAACTTTATCTTTTGATTAATTGCTTTTAAACAAAAAGTAGTTACATCTTCTCCAATAGTTTTTGCAAATTCTTGTATTCTTATTTTATCTTCAGTAAATACTCTAAGTTCTAAACGACTATTCTTCCCTGCCATCATTATCTCCTTTAAGAATTTCATTTATTTTATTGCTCAGTATTTCAAGTTTGTCCAATATTTCTTGTCCTATGTCTTTTTGAATGCTTGATTCCATAATAAAAATAAGAAAGCTTTTTATTTAAGCGATGTCGCTATTTAACAAAGGAAAATGAAAACTCATGATAAAATTTTAGACGTACTTGAAGAAAAACCTATGACTGCATCCCAGATCATAAGAAGATTGAGTAAGGAAGGATTAGGGGTTGATAGAAGTGTTATATATAGACATCTTGAAAGAGCAGAAAAAAATAAAGAAGTTGGTCGTTTTGATGATCCTACTCCAAAAGGAAAGGGAAAAGGAGGTGTTGCAAAAAAGATTATTGAAGAGGGTTATGGAAAAATTGAAGGAAGACTCACTAGAGTGAATTGGTCAGAAGAGTCAGAAAAAATATGGTTTAGGACAAAAGAAAGTGAAAAATTATTCAAAAAACTACTAAGAAGATATTCTAATGATTGTCAAAATGATGATTTAATTAATGAAATTGTAGATAATTATAGGTCTATTGAAGCAAGAGCAATTTATAATAAAAATCAAATATTAGAACCTGAGTTAGTAAAAAGACAACGAAAAGAAGATGGAAAAGATTATTCTCCTGAAACAGTTAAAACATCTATTAATAAAGCCATTTTTGACTGCAATAGAACCTATAAAAATCGCTATAGATTAATAAAAATTAATTTTTCAAATGATGATCATTCTTTAGAAGAAGAATTTAAACAATTTCTTTCTCAGATTATTTTAGATAAATGGATGACTTTCTTTGCAATTCTGGACATAAAATCAACACAAAGTAAAAGTATGGAAGAAAAAATGATACTCCCAACAAATATAGTGAATGATAGAATGTTTAAGTTATTTATAAGATTAAAAAAATTTCAGAAAATTATTTAAACGCATTTTTCTTAAATTGATTATATTAAAATAAAAAGTAGTTAATATAAATTACATCTCTTAGAGTGGTCATAAAGGTTTCTTATCCGGCAGGGGCGTGATAATTCAAATGAAACAAATAGAAAAAATTATGAAAATACTTTCAAAAGAATATCCTTCGAGTGAAAAGACTACATTAAATCGCA
>NZDC01000003.1 GCA_002689985.1 Candidatus Pacearchaeota archaeon
AAACCATCTAATTTTAATTGTAAACTAGCCATACAATAAAATCCTGGAATAAAAATCTTTCTTGAAGTTTCTCCTTTTTTTAAATTAACACTTGATATTCTTTTAGTTTCATCTTGATAAATATCAATTGTAGCACTATTGTCATCAATTCCTTCTGCTTTTATATACCCTTTTTGTTTCCAAAAACCATACTGTTTATAATTTAGTCCCCACTTTCCATCATTCATTTCAGGAAGATAATAAACTGCACGTCCAATTCCAAATGCATTTTTTATATCATATTTTATTTTTGCAGTTAATTGACCTTCAACCCAATCAGGCATTGCTGATTCATTTTGCTGTTTTTTTAAGACAATTACAGCATAACCAATATTTTCTAAGACAGGTGAATTTAACAAAGTTTTCTGACTTCCTTTAATTGCAGCTCTTGCAGGATGAAATCCAACACCAGATACTTCTTTAGGGTATTTCCCACTAAATGAAAGAGAATCAATTGCTTCAACTTTTATTAAAGGATTAATTTTTGTTGCAGTTAATTGACAAAAAACAGGAGTATTTTGTTCTTCAAGTAAATCACTTCTTACAACAGCAGGATCACAACCAAAAGGACCAACCTGAATAATAAAATCCTGTCCAGCACCACATTTACTAGGATCCCACTTTGGTGCAATATTTATTCCTTGACTACTTAAATAACCAAAAGATCCTGCACCTGGAGCAGTGTACTGAGAACTTGAACTAACATAAGCTGAAACAAAAGAACTAACAAATAAAATCCCAATTAAGAAAACTATTCCAATTTTAATTTTATTATTTATCATTTTGCTAAAATTTTAATTTTCTTTTTTTTAATAGGTTTTAATTTCTTAAGATAACTTTTGTTAGTTATAATTTTTTTACCACTCTTTTTTTCTAAATCTTTTCTTGCATTTCCTGCAACACTTCCTCCTTCTTTTGCAGCCTGCATATTTTCTTCAAAGCCTTGGACATCTTTACTTCTAGCAATTTCAGTAGTAGATGCTTCTCCAAGCATATTAAAAATTAACTCTAAATCAGTCATATGATCTCTTAAATTTTGATTTTCAAATTTTGGGTCTAATTCTTTTATCTCTTTATGCTCTTTAATTGATACTCCAAAAGTTTCTTTTGCTATCTCGTCTGTAAGAATTGCATAATCTCTTGTTTCTTCAATACCTCTATTTTTCCACTCATCTGTTAATTCTTGCCTTATTACAATTCCCCTTATTCTTTTCTCAATCCAATCCTTGGGATAACCCTTTTTCCTATAATATTCTCTTGCCCTATCTTGAGCAAGTTCTGGATTTTCAATTTCCTGAACTCTTTCATAACCTACCTTTGCTAGCCATCTTTTGAATGGTTCTGCTTTTTTTGATGGAATTGACTTGATTATTCTAAAAATAGCTTTTGTATTTGCACAATCTGTAAGATATTTCTTCCCATCTGAAGACTCTAATTTCAGTTGGTTACAAATTGTAACTAACTGCTTTTCTCTATGTTTTAGAACTTTCCAATAATTATTTGGATTTGGACTATCTGTTAAAACCCCTACAACATCAATAATTGAAAAATACCATTCATTATTATGCCAGATTCTTCTAATTTTCTTATTCTGAAATACAATTATTTTACTTGTGACCTTTAGGTTATCTTTTTCCATTTTAAATAAACATTATATCTAAATCTTTTTCTTCAAATAATATATAATTATTTTGTAATTCTTCAACTGATTTTGGTATTGGTAAACCTCTTGTATTTATCTCCACAATATTTGAATTTTCTAATTCAGACTCTAAAATATAATAATTTTCTTTTCCTCCCCCAGATAAAGCAGATGAAACAATTTGTGCAGGTATCTCAATATCAAAACATTTTTCTTCTGTTAAACCAAAAATACCAATAATTCCAGGTTTAGGAACATCCATACACTGCTCACTTGTTGTTGATTCTAATCTTAAAGTAGAATTCTTGTAAATATAAACCTGAACTTCATATTGTCCCTCACTTAATTCAACCTTTTTTTGATCAGGATAAACAATTGTTTTTGAAGATTTATCTGAAATAAAACTAATTATCGCATTACCCCCATATTCTCTTCCATCTAATTTTAGATTAATTTCTCTTTCATAAAGTTTATCTAAAATAATATCCACACTTCCTTCTTCTATTGTAGAGTATAAGTATTCAGAATCAACAAACCCTTCTGACTTTGCTAAAATATATCCATTTACACACTGAGGAAATTCTAAATCTTCAGAATTTGTTTTTCCAATATCACATTTTGTTCCAAGACATTCATAAGAAATATCTGCAACAATTGGATTTAATTGAGTATCATAGGCATTAACTTCTACTAAAGTATTTTTGAATCTACATAATTCAGGTTCTCCAACTTCAACAGCACTAACATCTAATGCTTCTCTAGGTTTATTTCCTTGCACTACAACTGCAACAGGGAACTGAAAAATCTCTTCCCCATCTTGAACCTGAATTAAAACAGGATATTTTACATTATAAACAAAGTGATATGGAGCATAACAAAATCCTAAAATTCCAAGTCCAGGTTGATTTCCTACAGGACTTGCAATCATAACACTCTCTTTTGTTGGTACAACTTCAAAGCTATTAGGCCAACTTTTTGAATTTAAAAATCTAACATCTTCACTAACACCTAAATCTACAACAAAATATTTATTATCTTCATTTCTTAAAGAATAACTTCCTCCCTTTGATTTTAATGCAAGCGTATTTGCAACAATTGCATCTTGTAACTCGTCAAATACATTATCAGCAATCCATGTTTTAGGAGAACAAGATAATTCTACTCCATCCACAGGAGCATAAAGTCTTAATGTATCAACAGCATAATTTTCTAAAAACAAAGTTGTTTGTTCCTTTTCATATATTTTTCTTGCAGAATTATAAAGTTTACCTAATTTTGATTTAACAACTACTTTATGATTTCTAATTAATGCAGTATCATTTGCTTTTTCAATAGTTAAATCCATATTTAAGTTAACTAGAACTTCATTATTTTGAATACTAACTTTTGCTTCAGGTATTTCTTGAGTGATAATAAATCCTTCATCATAATAACTATCAAATCTACATATATCTATTTTATCTTCGATAAATCCTCCAAGTTGTTCTTCCATACTACTAATCGATGGAACTTGCTCTCTTTCTAAATTATTTCCACTTACATAATACCAATAAGGTACTGGGTTTCCTAAAAAATCTAATTGATTGGAAAAAGGCATGTATGGGGAACCTGCTTCAAAATCAGGTGGAATTATATAACCTGCTTGACTTTCAATTACATCTATTCCAACAGATAAATCTTCTTCTAAACAAGATAAAAAACTAGTATAAACAGGTTCAATACTTGCAGGAATACCTCCAATTTTAAAAGAATCTCTAAATGCAAAATAACTAATAGTTGCACCAATAATAACAACTGCAATTATAACAAAAATTGTTACTTGACCTCTCTTATTAATCATTAAAAAATAATGGAAATTATCTATATAAAGTTTATTAGGAAGAAGTTATATATTTCTTCTTATTTCTAATTGCTCTAAAATGATTTAATCCACCAAAAAGGATTAATATCCCTCCAAAAAAGATTATCCACTGATTATAATTAGAAATTACTTCAGGAATTATAATAAAATTAAATGAAGAATTAATAAAATAAACTCCAAATACTAGATATATTATAAACCAGAAAATTCCTCTTTTTTGCATATTAGAAATATTAAAGCATTATATTTAAATATTTCTTTCGATCATATAAAAATAAGGCCTTGTAGTCCAGTGGTTCAAAGACATATCCTTGACTTGGATAGGACCCCAGTTCGATTCTGGGCAGGGCCATTTCATTAACTTTAAAAACACATATTTTCTTTCATAATTATGAAAATTCCAAAAACTACAAATCGCTACTGTCCATATTGTAGAAAAAAAACAGAACAAAAAATAAAATTAGTAGGAACAGGTTTTCAAAGAGGAACACTTACAAGAGGTTCAAAATCAAGATCTAGATTAAGAGGCTTAAATAGGGGGATGGGAAATAAAGGAAAATGGGGATCAAAACCAGCACAAACAAAACATAAAAGAAAATCAAAAACAACTAAAAAAACAAATATTATGTATACATGCAAAGTTTGTAAAAAATCTAAATATCAAAAAAAAGGTAAAAGGGCAGGTAAACAAATCCAAGAATAAAAATGGCAATTGCAAAAAAAAGAAAAAAGTTTTTTGATGTGGAAATTCCAATTATCAATAAACAAACACAATTACAAGCATATGAAATTAAAGAGTTAGATAAAAGACTTATTAATTATGACTTAACAAGAATCTTAAGAGGGAAAAATGTATTACTTAAACTAAAAGTTAAAATTGATAAAGATAAGGCAATTGCAAATCCAAAAGAAATGAAATTGCTTTCTTATTTTCTAAAAAGAATGGTTAGAAAAGGAACAAGTTATGTTGAAGATTCNTTTTCAACAGAATGTAAAGATGCAAAAATAAGAATAAAACCTTTTTTNATNACAAGAAGAAAAGTATCTCGTGCAGTTAGAAAAGCATTAAGAGAAAAAGCAAGAGAAGAATTAATAAATTATGTAAAAAATAAAAATACAGAAACATTATTTGAAGAATTACTAAAAGGTCAAATACAAAAAACATTAAGTTTAATATTGAAAAAAATCTATCCTCTTGCTCTTTGTGAAATTAGAATTTTTAAGGTTGAAAAAGAATTAGAAAACAAACAATAAAAAATCTTTTAAACAGAATTTTCATAAAATTTTTTAATTTTATTAGTAATTTTTGGATTCAAAATTTTAACGTTTTTTAAAAAAATATTAATTTTAGCTTCACCATAAAAATATATTCTTATGTTATCACGAATGTAATGAGGAATGCCAAATTTATTAAATAAATCACTTATCTTGTTAATAATTCGAGGGTTATGCATATGTAATTCTAAAATAGGGTAAGGTTTTTTATAGGATTTTCTTTTATCAATATAAAAACTTCCTTCTGCATCATAAATTCCTGCAATAAATGACATAATAATTTCTTTTTCAGAATTTAAAATTTCATTAGGAATTAAAGCTGTTAAAGATTTTCTTCCAGATAAATTTTTGAAACGTTTTGTAAACATCAAAAATAAATCTTTAGAATAAAGGTTGACTCTGATTGCATTAGCAACCCTATCTTTTTTTATTTTAGGAATAATACCAAATAAATTGTTGGAAATATTAGACACAATTCTTTTATAATAATTAACTTCACTTGGAAAATGTCCTACAAATTGAGTAAGATAATAACGTCCATACTTGTTTGTAAAACCATCGCCTATAAATAAACCAATAAAATAAGACAATTCCCTATTCAAAGGCAAATTAATATCAAATCTATGAACTTTCTCTCTTCTAACTTTTATTGCCTTTTCTCTTCCCTTATCAAATACTTCTTTATTTTTTAAATAGGCAGATTTTCCTCCTTTAATATTTCCCCAATTTCTATTTTTGTAAGAAATATTTTTGTTAAAAAAATTTACTTTAGATTTATCTAATTTAACAGTTAATTTTTCATATAGATCTTCGGGTAATGTTAATCTCCCAAACCTATAATCAGCTAATATATTTCGATTAATCTTTAAAATATCTGAAAGAGATTTCCAATTTTTTAATTTAAATGAATTCAAAATTTGAAGAAAAAATAAATCTCTTATTTTATTAGAATTAAATATAACTCTTTTTTCCATATTATAAATAATCTAATAAAGTATTTAAATGTTTGGTCACTGAGTTGATAAGGCATGTAATAAGAGCCAAAAACTTTTAAACTAAATTATAGATTAATAAGTAAAGCCTGCGTAGCTCAGTGATAGAGCAAAAAATTCTCAGTAGTAAAATATTGGAATTTGCTCATTTGCCTTGTAAGCAATAGGTCGGGAGTTTGAATCTCTCCGCAGGCTTATTTTAAAAAAGAATAAGATTTTTTAGTTTTCCAAATTTTATCTGTAGTTAATTTTATATATTGATTAATATTTTTAACTAATAATCCCATCTTATTACTAATAAATTCTGCTTGTCTCTTCTCTTTTTCCCAATCATATTTGTTTTGAATATATTTAGTTCCTTCCTCTACTTTTTTTATAGTCCAATTTATTCCTTTATAAATAGATTCTACCTCTCTTTTTTCTTTTTCAAAATCATAATTATCTCTAATATATTTAGCTCCTCTTAATGATTGTTTTCTAGTCCAATTTACTCCATTACTTAATTTTCCAAATCCTTTTTTAAATATTCCTGGCTCTTGAAGTTTTCTTTCAAGATTTATACTATATTTTTTAAGCTTATGATCATTACTCAATTCTCTCCTATTTTTATCATAATCTAAATAAAGTTTTCTTTTTCCCTCAGCTAATTTTTTTTTATGATCCACATAAAGATTAATCGGCCAAGTTAACTCACCACATACTTTTGAAAGGTTTTTATATAACCAGTTTTCTTCTCCTCTAGATAATGTTCTTTCCATAAATATTATAGAATTTCAAACTTTATAAAGCTTTCTATGTGTTGTTATTTAAAAGTAGTTAATAGAATAAAGATGTCTTTTATATGATTAAGTACTTCCGTATCTTTTTCTTAACTTGTATTCATTCTTTAATTTTTGTTTTTCAAGTTTATATCCTAGTTTTTGGTCATATTTTTGTTCTGAAAGTTCCCTTCTATATCCAAGCCATCCTCCAAAGTTAGGAAGAAACAAACCAATTAAAATTAAAATAACTCCAATAACTCCTGCAGTAAATCCATCATAGATTATATCAGTAAAACTTAATAAAAATAAAAGTCCTCCAAAAACCAAAAGTAATGTGGAAAGACCATATTTTATTATTAGATAAATCGCTCCCACTAATAAAATTATCGGAGCTAAAAAAGATAACAAATCACTAGAAAAACCAAAACCATAAAACAACCCCTCATAATCAAACCCTGTTTTATTTATTCCATAAATCATTAATAATGAAACTAAAAAAGCAATAATTCCTGACATTGCTTTATTTGGAGTCCCATATTGATCTTTAAAAACTCTTGACAAAGAAAAATTAAGTAAAGCAAAAGAAATTAAAAATATACTTCCTAAAACTATTGTTGAAGAATCAATACTATCTAAAAGATTA
>NZDC01000004.1 GCA_002689985.1 Candidatus Pacearchaeota archaeon
AGAAACCTTTTTTATTGTTTTGACAGGAGCATTTGATTTAGGAAATTTTGGAGATTGTAAAATTGGTTTTGAAGTTCTTGTTTGATTTCCTATTTTATTTGCTATAGGGTTTATCATTTTTCCAAAAGAATTTTGCATCATTCCCATTTCTTTTCTTATACTTCCTAAATCCTTTCCATAAGATCCCACTTTTTCAAGTATAGTAATTTGTAATTTGTCAATTGTTGTTTCCATTCTTTTTAACCTTTCAGAGATATTATCTATTTTTGTTTGTGCAAGAGTCTTGAATTCATTCATATTTTCTAATTGTTTTTGTATATTTTGTATTTTTTCTGAATATACTTGTTCTGCTATTTCAATTACATTATCTGTATTAGTTGTTCCGGGTGAAGAATAATCATCATAAGCACCTTGTTGGTAGTTTTCTGGTTGAGCATATTCTTGTTGAGGAGTATATGCTTCTTGTTCACCCATTTCCTGAGTTTGTGGAACATAAGGGCTAGGAGCTTGAGATGCAGCAGCCCCTCCTTCCATAATTGATTGTTGCATACCTGGTTGTTCTGTTCCAGAAACAGCATTTTTTATTTCTGATTGACTAATAGCATCATTTATTTCTTTTGGAGAAATTCCTTGCTGTTGTAAATTATTTACTATCTCTTCATTAGATCTTCCTTGACCCTTCATTTGTGTGACTTGTTCTAAAACACCCATTTTAATTATTTTTTAATTTTTTCAAATCCTTTTTTCTTACAAATTCTAAAGGTTGAAACATTTTTGCTTGTTTTGATAAAATTTCTAAATCTTCTTTTCTAGCAAATTTTGAAAATTCACCTGATGCTGTTTCTAAAAAAGATATTGTTCTTTCTACACTTTGCTTAATAATTTCAATATTCTTTTTTATTCCTAAAATATCTTGATTATTCTTTTCTTTAATTTCTATAAGATTTTTCCCTACTAAAAGAAGTCTATCTTTTAAGATTCTTTGTTTTTCTTCTAAATCTCTTATTTTAATATTTGTATTTCTGAAATCTTGTTCAGCATAATTTATTTGTTCTTCAGCCATATAATAATTAAATAAAAGAGGTTTAAATTTCTTGCTATTTCTTATACAAAATATTTTAAACTACTTCTTCTTTTCTTAAATATGCAATTCAAAGAGGGAACACCATTGTATTCTCATGAGGTCAAAAGAGAAGGAGGAGAAGAGGTTCTTTATATTAATTATCTGGGAGCATCATATGTACCAAGTCTTTCTGATTCTCCAGAAGTTATGGGAAAAACAGTTGATGCTTTAATTGGAAATCCAAATGTTTCTAGAATAGTTTTTGTTCAACAGAAAAATTATAATTATGATTTTAAGGAAACATCTTTACTT
Organism: Candidatus Pacearchaeota archaeon; assembly: GCA_002689985.1. Lineage (GTDB taxonomy): Archaea > Nanobdellota > Nanobdellia > Pacearchaeales > GW2011-AR1 > NP1466. The sequence continues at coordinate 1,376 of NZDC01000004.1, forward strand.
TTAGAAATAGCTCAACTTTATATTTATTTTATTAAACAAGAAAAGATTTTATCACAAGAAAAACTAATTACAAGTAATCAACAATTTTTCTCTCAAAGATATAATGACCTTTTTTCATTTCTTTTTTCATTAAAACAAGATCCTATTGCAGCATATCATGAATTAAAAAGAATTATTATTGAAGCTAAAATTCTTTTAGAAAAAATAGATACCTCTTCTAAAACAGACCAAGCAAATTATATTCATTTTATTGGAAAGATTTTCAATTTATTCGAAAATACAAAATTTATGCAAGAAATTCTTCCTTATTTAGAAAATTATCAAAAAGGAAATAGAGAGATTTACCAGAAAATTTTCAAACCAGATGTAATTCCTAATTTTACTTTTACAAGACTTGTATCAGACTTACCAGAAGATGCAGAAATAATTGATCAATATAAAATAACTCATGAAACTTATGATGAATCTCTTGTTACTATCTTAAAAAAGAAAGATGAATCAAAGTTAATATATCACTTAATTCCTCCAGAAAATGCTTTAAGTGAAGATCATAATATGCTACTTAATTTAGCAAGAGGAGTTTTAATTGAACATCAACCAAAAGCAGAGGAATTTATTGATACTGAAAGAACAAGACATGTTTTTTTTAATATTTCTAAAGATTTATTGCAAGATTTATCTCAAACTAAGGGAATAAAATTAAATTATTCTGATTTAAATAAATTAGCTATAATTCTTGTAAGACATACAATTGGTTTTGGATTGCTTGAGGTTTTACTTCAAGATAAAAAACTTCAAGATATTGTCTTAAATGCACCAATTCCCTTAACAAATATTTTTTTAAGACACCAGGATCATGATGAATGCTCAACAAATATTCTTCCAAGTCAAGAAGATGTTGATTCTTGGGCAGCTAAATTTAGAATGATTTCTGGAAGACCCTTAGATGAAGCAAATCCCATCTTAGATACTCAATTAGGTATTGGAAAAATAAATGCAAGAATTGCAATAATTCAAAGACCGCTATCTCCAGATGGTTTAGCTTATGCAATAAGACGTCATAGAGAAGAACCTTGGACATTGCCTCTTTTTATTAAAAATAAAATGATAAATCCAATAGCGGCAGGAGTATTTAGTTTTTTAATTGACGGATCACGTACTCTTCTTGTTGCAGGAACTAGAAGTTCTGGTAAAACCTCCTTACTTGGAAGTTTAATGCTTGAAATAATCCCTCGATACAGAATTATTGTTTTAGAAGATACTTTGGAATTACCTGTTGAAGCATTAAGGAAATTAAAATATGATATTTTAAGAATGAAAGTTAGATCTGCTTTATTAAAAACAACTAATGAAATTGGGGCTGATGAAGGAATAAGAACTAGTTTAAGATTAGGAGATAGTTCATTAATTGTTGGAGAAATTAGAAGTTTGGAGGCAAAAAGTTTGTATGAAGCAATGAGGGTAGGAGCTTTAGCAAATGTTGTTGCAGGAACAATACATGGAGCAAGCCCTTATGGAGTATATGATAGGGTTGTAAATGATTTAGAAGTTCCATCTACTAGTTTTAAAGCAACAGATATAATTGCAGTTACAAATCCAATAAAATCTCCTGATGGTTTACATTCTTGGAGAAGACTTTTACAAATTACAGAAGTTAGAAAGCATTGGAAAAATGATCCTCAAGAAGAAAAAGGATTTATTGATTTATTAAAATATAATGTAAAAAAAGATGAATTAGAACCTAGTGAGGACTTAATTAATGGAGATAGTATTATTATTAAAGATATAGCATCAAATGTAAAAGGTTGGGCAGGAAATTGGGATGCAGTTTATGATAATATTTTATTAAGAGCGAAAATAAAAAAGGAAATTGTTGATATATCAAAAAAAACAGGAAATGAAAACATTTTAGAATCAGGATTTAATGTTTTATCCAATGATTCTTTTCATAAAATTTCAGATCAAATAAGGCAAGAAATTGGATTACCTTTAGGAGAAAGAGTTTTTCCAGAATGGCAGAAATGGTTAAATAATCAAATCAAGAAAAGAAAAATATAATTTTATAAAGAATATATTATTTAATGAAGTATGAGTAAGGAATATGGTGAGAATCAAGAATATTTTGAACGAGGGGATCATTTTACAGATGAAGGAAATTATTCAAAAGCAATAGAAAATTATACAAAATCTCTTTCTAATGATTCTTTATCAGCAATTCAAAAGGAAGGATTAAATAGGAAGATTCAAAAATTAAACGATTTATCTCATATTAATACTAAAACTGTAGAAAGTAGAGCTTCTTTAGCAATTTTAGCAATTGGAAGTTTTATTGTAGCTTTATTCTTTTTTTCAGTTAATATTACTGGAAACGCTATTGGAAATTTAGCATATAATACTTCTAATTGGATTGGATTAATCTTATTTGTTTTAGGTTTAGTTCTTGCTTTTTTTTATTTTAAAAAAAGAAATACCTAATCTTTTAATTGAAATTGAAGCGGATATGAAAAAATCAGCAGAAAATTTAGATTTTGAAAAAGCTCTTTTATTAAGAGATAAGATAAAAGCTCTTAAGAAAAGAATAGAAAAATAAACTTTCTCCAAACATTTATTAATTAATTTTTATTCTTAATATTATTATAAAAAGAGGGTAAAAAAATGGAAGATAAACCAAGCGTAGATGATGTTCTAAGAAAGTATGGTTCTAAAATTGAAGGACAAATTAAAACATTTAATGAAAATTCTAATTATAGTAGAGAATATGTTAAATTTAAAGAAGAAATGGCCCCTAAACTTACAAAATATGAGAAGTGGGCTAAAAGTTTAGGAAATATAATAAAGTTAAAAATAGCTCCAAAAGACGAAGAAAGAATTAAAAAACAACTTGAAACAGCGCATGTTGATATAGAACCATCACAAGCATTGGGTTTAAGTATTATGGCTTTTGTAAGTGTATTTATTCTTGGATTATTAATTTCTATTGCAATAGCTTTAATTAATGGAAGTATTACAGCTTTCCCATTTTTGTTTTTCTTTTTAATAATTGTTTTATCTGCATTTTTATTTTATTTTGTAAATGCTTATCCTAAAAGACTTGCAAATAGTTGGAGACTTAAAGCTTCTTCACAAATGGTTCCTGCAATTTTATATATTGTAGTTTATATGAGGCATACTCCCAATCTAGAAAAAGCAATTGCTTTTGCATCAAATCATTTACAATATCCTCTTTCACTAGATTTTAAGAAAGTATTTTATGACGTTGAAATAGGAAAGTTTTCAACAATTAAAGAAAGTCTTGATAATTATCTTAAAACATGGAGAGATTATTCGATAGAATTTATTGAAGCTTTTCATTTAATTCAAAGTAGTTTGTTTGAACCAGATGAAGCTAGAAGAGTATCAACTTTAGAAAAAACATTACAAGTTGTTCTTGATGGAGTTTATAATAAAATGTTAAAGTTTACTCATAATGTAAGAAGTCCTTTAACTAATGTTTATATGCTCGGAGTTGTTTTACCAACATTGGGCTTAGCACTTTTACCTCTGGCTTCTGCAATGATTGGAGATTTTTTAAAGTGGAATCATATCTTTATTTTGTTTAATTTAATTGTTCCTTTTTTTGTATTTTATCTTACAGATAAAATTATGACATTAAGACCTGGAGGCTATGGAGAATCAGAATTACTTGAAAAAAATCCTCTTTATCCCAAATATAAATCTAAAAAACCTTATACTAAGGCATTCTTGATATTTTTACCTTTTTTTATACTTGGTTTATTACCTTTGATTTTTCAATATACTCCAATTCCCGAATTATTCGGATTGCAAAAGGATTATTCTTTTTCTCAATTAGGACTCGGAATTTTTGGAGAAGAAAAAATATTTGATTTTAAACAACTTGGAAATGGATTTGTTGGACCTTTTGGAATTGGTGCCTTGATTTTAAGTATGTTTATTCCATTAGGATTAGCTTTATCTTTTTCAATGGCATTTAAAGAAAAAACAAAAGATTTAATTAAAGAAAGAGAAAAAACAAGGCAACTTGAAAAAGAATTTAATAATTCTTTATTTCAACTTGGTAATCGTATTGGAAATGGTATGCCTCCTGAACTTGTTTTTGGAAGAGTTGCAGAATCTTCTAGAGGATTAATGACAGAGGATTTTTTTAAATTAGTTAATTATAATATAAGACAAATTGGTATGAGTGTTGAAAGAGCTATTTTTGATCCAAAAAGAGGAGCAATTATTTATTTTCCTTCTGACTTGATTGCAACAAGTATGAAAGTTTTAATTGAATCAAGTAAAAAAGGATTAAAAATTGCTGCAATAAGTCTTATGAGTATTTCAGAATATGTAAAAAACATTCAGAAAATTACAGATAGGCTTAGAGATATGCTTGCAGAGATTGTTTCTGACATGAAAAGCAATATGACTTTTCTTGCACCTTTACTTTCGGGAATTGTTATAGGGCTCGCTGCAATGATTACATCTATTCTAAATAAGTTAAATTTTGCTGAATTAGGTGGAGCTGAAACAGCTGGAATTGGAAATTTAGGAACCATTTTACAAATATTTGATTTAACAAAAATGATCCCTCCTTATTATTTACAAATTGCAATTGGAATTTATATTATTCAGATAATTTTTATTTTAACAGGAACTTTAGTTATGATAGATTCTGGTGAAGATAGATTAGAAAAGACAAGTAAAACCGGAAGAAATCTTAAAAGAGGTATGCTTCTTTATTTTATCACTGCTCTTTTAGCAACAATAGTTTTGTTTGTATTGAGTTCTGTTGTTTTAGGTAATTTGGTTTAATTTATTTAGATAATAGCAATTATGGCCAAATAGATACAAAATACTTATAAATGTAAAATATATTTTATTTGTAGATTAGTTATAATTTTAAAATTAAGACAAAATGGATAAAAAATTAAAAATTTTACAAATAGCAACTCCTGTTTTACCAATTAGTCCTAGTATGAAATATGGAGGTGTAGAAAGAGTTGTTCGTGATTTAGATATAGAATATGTAAGAAGAGGACATGATTCATTGGTAATTTCCTCTAAAAATTCATTGGTTGCAGGAAGATTAATTCCTTCTCTTTTAGAAAATACTTGGCAACATTCTAAAGGAAGTGTTGAATATGAAACAGACCCGGCTAAGGTTAAACAAAGTTTTGAAAATCATTGTTTGAGATGTGTAAAAGTTATTTTAGAAGAAAATCCTGATGCAGTTCATGATCATACAAAATTTGTAACTTCTGATGCTTATAAAAATAGCAATCTTTCTATTCCAATTCTTACAACACTTCACGGGGATTTGGATTCTCGTGGAATAGAGGCAATTAAAAAGATATCTAAAGTAAGAAAAGAGGGAATTAATTATTTTAATGCTATTAGTGAATCACAAAGAGCTATTTTTTCAGAAGCCATGCCGATGGATTTCACTGTTTTAAATGCTATTGATGTGCCTAATTATCCTTTTCAACAAGAAAAAAGAAATTATTTTTTTTCAATCGGAAAAATGGATAAAAATAAAGGACAAGATATCTGTATTGATGTTGCTAAATCGTTGAATGAAAAATTAGTAATTGCAGGACCAGTTCATTCATTTAGGTCTTGGCTTAAAAAATATTGGGAAGATAAAATAAAACCAAATATAGATTCTTTTTATGAGAATATTCCTGCAGAGCAAATTGATAAATTTACTAGGAATTTTGAAAAATCAAATCAACAAATAATTTATGTTGGAGAAGTAAATGACAAACAAAAACAAGAGTGGTTTAAATATGCTAAAGGATTTTTAATGCCAATAAGGTGGAATGAACCTTTTGGTTTGGTGATGGTTGAATCAATGGCTTGTGGAACACCAGTTATAGCATATGATGAAGGAGCTGTTTCAGAAGTAATTACTCATGGAAAGGTAGGTTATATAGCAAAACCAAATGATCTTGGAAATTTTTTATATTATACTAAGAAAGTAGGAGATATAAACCAGTCTAATTGTAGAAATCATGTTATTGAGCGTTTTAATATTAAAAGACAAGCCGAGGATTATTTAAGAATTTTTTCTAAGATAAGCAAAAAGAATTAACTAATTTATAACATTTCAAAACTTATTTAAACAAATCTATCTTTTATTAAATATGGATTATTCATTTTCAGAGAAAAGAAATAAAAGAAAGAATAAGAAAAAAGAAAAGAAAAAACACCCTTATAAAAAAGGTGGAAAATATAGAAGTACAAATCTTTCTAAAGATAAATAATTTATAAAGATTGTTTTATTTTTTATTTTATGTATGAAACTATATTTTTGATAATTATTGCATTGATTTGGATTATTTTTGCAAGTATTCAAGATCTAAGAAAAAGGGAAGTTGCAAATTGGCTTAATTTTTCATTAATTATTTTTGCATTAGGATTTAGATTTTTTTATTCATTTTTTTTAGAGAATTTTAATTTTTTTTATCAAGGATTAATTGGACTTGGAATTTTTTTTATAATTGGGAATTTATTATATTATGGACGAATGTTTGCAGGAGGAGATGCAAAATTAATGATAGCATTAGGAGCAATTTTGCCTTTATCTTCTGATTTTCTAATTAATATTAACTTTTTTATCTTGTTTTTTTTAATATTTTTATTTGTTGGGGCATTTTATGGTTTAATTTGGAGTGGATTTTTATCTATAAGAAATTTTAAGGAATTTAAAAAAGAGTTTTCTAAAAGATTGAATAAAAATAAAAAAATAGTTTTTTTTGTTATGTTTTTAGGATTAATTCTAATAGTATTTGGGCTCATTGAAAATTTGTTTTTTTCATTAGGAATTTTGGTTTTTATTATTCCTTATTTTTATTTATATGCTAAATCAGTTGATGAAGCATGTATGATTAAAGAAATTAAAACTAATTATTTAACAGAAGGAGATTGGCTTTATAAAGACATAAAAATTGGGAAGAAATCTATTAAAGCAAATTGGGATGGTTTAACTAAAAAACAAATTAAGGAAATTCAAAGAAAATATAAGAAAATAAAAATCCGGCAAGGAATACCTTTTATTCCTGTTTTTTTAATAAGTTTTTTAATTTTTATTTATTTTTGGCAAATTAAATTATGGAATCCTTTTTGGTAGCCAAATATTTTTTGCATCTATTTGTTCTATTTTTGATTTTTTTATGATATTAGATTCTACTTTTTCAGATAATTGGTTTTGTAATTTTTGAAGTTCTTCTGGTTTTGCTTGATATTTTTTTGAGTTAATATTTTCATTTTTATAAATAGGGAGAACATTTAGGATTTCATGACCAAATAAATTTGAAGAAGAAATTGTTACATCTTTTGGCTTAAGTTTTAATTTTATTTTTTTGAATATTTCATCTGCCAAGAGTTGTGCTTCATTAGGCATTTTATCTGAACTAGGAATATGGTCTTTTGGAATTATTATTGTATGTCCATATGAAATTGGAT
>NZDC01000005.1 GCA_002689985.1 Candidatus Pacearchaeota archaeon
AGCAGGATCAACTGGATTTAAAGAATTTATATTTAATTATTAAGATAATAAATCAATTCCGCGTTCTCGACGATAAAATGTCAAGAATACTTCACACGATTCCTAACTATTGGCTTTAGACTTACAACTAAATGACTGCTTCTATATACATCATACTTTAATCTTTATAAAGATCTTTTTTATTAAAGCACTCATCTTAAGTAATATCTTTCAAAAAGAATATGTTTATAAATGTTTTGGTAAAAATAAAGATAATTATCGTCGGAGAATTTATAAAATCTACTTTACTTATTTTATTATGCCAATTTTTGTAGTCCAGTTTCACAAAGCAAAGACAGATCATTATGACTTTCGTTTAGAAATAAATAATATTTTAAAGAGTTGGGCAATACCAAAACAACCTCCAAAAAGAAAGGGGATAAAAAGACTTGCAATTGCAGTTGAAAATCATTCTTTAAATTATTCTAAATTTGAAGGAAAAATTACTGAAGGTTATGGAAAAGGAACTGTTAAAATATGGGATAAAGGAACTTATAAATTAGAGTCAAAAAAATCAGATAAAATTGTCTTTTATTTAAAGGGTAAAAAGTTAAAAGGAAAATATGTTTTAATAAAAACAAAATTTGGAGATAAAAGAAAAAATAATTGGTTGTTCTTTAAGGTTTAGTCTTCTTCACTAGTCCACCATTCTAAATCAGGAATATCTGCAGTAATTTTTCTTGCTTTACAGTATCCTTTTGCAAGTAAATAAAATATTATTCCAAGACTTTTTCCACTTTTATTATTTCCAATTATTATATTACTTGTACCTTTTGGAAAATTATTTGTATCACAAATCATTAAAACCTTTTTATGAACATTTAATGTATCATTTAAAGCATTTTTATCTAACCATGAATCAGTTACAATTGTTAATTCATTTTCAAAAAAATCAGGAAGTGTTGTATTAGTTAAAATCCCTGCAGGATATTTTTTTGTAAAAACTCTAATTCCTGTTAAGTGTGAAAACATATTTGCTACTTTCCATCCTGATTGTCTTTTACAGACAAGAATAATGTCTTCTGGATTGAATTTTGATAAATAATCTATTCCTTCTTTTAGTTTTTCATCAATTAAATCTGTATTAAAAATAGCAAGTCCATCAGCTCTTCTTCTATATACATATTGTTTCATCTTTGGTGTTACAACCTTTGTTCCTAAATATATGCCTGATTTTACATATTCTTCTAAAGGTATAAGCATATCTGCTCTTTTTTTAATTTTAACTTTTTCTTTAAGTTCTTCAGATTTTGTAATATCAACTTTTCCAGAAAGTTTTTTTACTCTTTCTAGAAGTTCTTTTTTCTTTTCTTCTATACTTTTTTCAGGTTTTTTTTCTGTTTCTAAGGATTCTGCTTCTGCTGCTTTTTCTAGTTCTTCTCCCTTAAGTTTTTCTTCGACAATCTCAACTTTATCTATAGATTCCTTTTTAGTCATGAGAATTCAGATGAAAATATGTTTAAAAAGTTTTAGTTTGGATTATTTTTGAATATAATAATATTTAAATATTCTTTTTGTTTTTGTGAAATATGATAAATCTAGATAAATTAAAAGAAACAAAAGAAATATTAGATAAAAGATACTTGGAATGTAATTCAAAAGGGCATATACAACCAGATAATAAAGAAAATACTTGTAATTATTGTTATAGAACCTTAATTTACAAAACTCCAGCAACAGATGCTATTTTAAAAGATAGAGAAAAATTACCAATTCAACATCAGCCAATGGATGCTCCAATTATTATGGAAAAAGGAAAAAGAGAAATAGAATCTCAAAAATTTATGGACCGTATGCAAGGGCTAACAAAATTAGAAGAAGAATTATCTTTTGCTTAAGGTCTTTTCAATTTCAATTAATCTTTTTATTTTAACTTCTCTAACTTTACCTGTAATTCCACATTTAAAAAAATCAGCACCAAAACCATATGCTAAATCAGCTAAAATACTTTCTTCTGTTTCTCCACTTCTATGGGAAAAAATTATTTTAATATCCTTTTTTTTAGCAAGCTCACAAACTCTTTTCACTTCAATTAAAGAACCAATCTGATTAGGTTTAACAATTATAGCATTAATACTTTTCATTTTTATTGCTTTTTCTAGTCTTTTAGTATTTGTAACAGTTAAATCATCTCCAACAATAAGTGAATTTGGAAATTTTTTAAGAAGTTTTGAAAAACTTTCAAAATCTTCTTCATTAAAAGGATCTTCTATATAAAATAAATTATAATTATTAATAAGATTTGATAAATATCCTAATTGCTCATTATCATCTCTTTTAAGCATAGGATTTTCATAATGATATTTTTTTCTCTTATAAAAACTAGAACTTGCGATATCAACACCTATTGGTAATTTAGTTTTTTTTAATATATCTAAAACTTCTTTTTCATTAAGTGTTGTCATCCAAGCATCTTCATCATTTCTTTTACTCTTAAAATTCTTATCAATTATTTTAAGAGTTTTTTCAATATCTTTTTTTATTTTTTTATTTTTTTCAAATGATTCTTTAATAGATTTTAAATGAGAAATTATTAAAAACTCTTGAAAATCAGGTTTCTTTTTTGTACTCGAATGTTTTCCTCCACCAATACAATTTCCAACTAATCTTGGAATTTTTCTAGTATTAGAATTAATTAATTCCCAAATTTGTTTTTTTTGTTTTTTTGCAACTGCCTTTAATATAGCAGATTCTAGTGCAAAAAGAGTGTTTGCCCCAACATGTCCATCAACAGTATCTTCAATAATTCTTAGATCATCAAACTCTTCTATTACTTCTTTAGAAAAATAATTACTAAGTTTCTTGATTGTTTTGATATCATCTTCAATATTTTTTTTGTATATTTTCACAGCATGTTGTCCTATAGATTTTCCATTCGGAGCACTTGCAGAAAAATCTCCAATATTTGTTTTTATAGTAATTAGAATTGTTTTATCTTTACGAGAATCTAGAATTGTTTTTGCAAACACACTCTTTATTAAAACCATAATTAAAAAAGATAAATTTGGTTTATATAGTTTTTTAGAAAGCTATTCTTCTCTTACATCTTCTTTAGAAGTATCTTCTTCTTTTTCATCTTCAGGCGTTGCAAGTTCCATAATTTCTCCTTCTTTTGCAATTTCTTCTTCTTCTTTAACTTCTTTTTCTTCTATTGCTTTATCACTCATTTTCTTCTCTATTGCTCTTTTTAATTTTTTATCTTCCTTTTTTCTAGGAAATGGTTTTTTTACAGAAATTGGGAGAATATCTGAATTTAATTCAGTTTCAGCTATCTTTATTGCATCAAATTTTATTTTTTCTAAATCTTCTTTATCAATTTTAATTAAAAGAGGCGCATTCATTGCTATTTGAAGAGCTCTTGCTCCAAGAATCCTTGCTTTTTCATATTTACTAAATTCTGATGATATCATTTTTATTTTATAGATTTGTTAATTTTTAAAGATATTTCTTTTTCAACTTTCTCAACTAAATCCAAAATATGTTCCATTTCTTTTATACTTAATTCTTTTGAATTTCCTTTTTGCATTGATGAAACTATTCCATTTGAACTTCCAATTGTTACTCTTGTTTCACTTATATCTTCTTCTTCTCGTGTAGAATCAATAATTATATTCTCTCCTATTTTATGTGCTGTAATAGACACAGGAATATCTTTTGATAAAGGAATATTTTTGCCAGATGACTCTTCATATAAAACAGTTTCATTTTTTTCATCATATTTTGGAATCTTTGCATTTTTTAAAGCAGCAATTGCACCAATTCCTGCAGCATCAAGTAAATTTCCATCGTCATTTATTGAATAAATATCGATAAAAACAGTCCATACTTTTTCTCCTTCTTTTATACATAATTTATCTAATTCAATAAGTTTACTTTCCCTTATTGCACGATCAATTAATCTTCCTAATTCAATTGATTCTATTTTAGGAGGTCCTGCTTCAAATCTTGGAGAGCTTAATGGAAGCAATTCTGTTGTAACCATTAGATTTCCCTTATTAGGGGAATCCGGATAAGGTTCACTTGTATTCATTTTAACTCCAACTAAAACTTCTGTTTTTCCTAATTTTACTCTTGCAGATCCTTCAGCATTTTTTGATATACCTGGTTCTATAATTAATTCTCTAAATTGTTCTAGATTTCTTCCATCAAATCTTTTACCATTTGATAAATATTCTTTAATTCTTTCTCCAGTCATATTAGAGGTTTTTTGTACTTTATCCATTTTATTTTTCTTCTCCTAAACTTTCTTTTAAAGCTTTTTTCTGAACTTCATAGATTTCTTTACAGGCTTTTCTTGCAAGTTCAATAGCGTCTTTTAATTGTTTATTTGTTATTTTTCCATCTAATTGAAGATGAGTTATTTTATCATCACTTGTCATTGTTATTGGAATATCTGTTGCACCTTCTCCTTCTTCCCAATCTTCTTCTTTTTTATCAACATCAACTACTAATTGTTTGTCTAGTTTTCCAATTGAAACACTTGATACCATATTCTTCATTGAAATTCCTGCATGAGCAAGAGCAAGACAAGCTGCATTTATTCCAGCACACCTAGTTGATGCATTTGCTTGTAGAATATTAATATGAACATCAACTACCATATTAGGATAATTATCAATCATTAAAACAGGTTCTAATGCCCATTTACTAATCTCGCTAATTTCCATACTTCTTCTACTCATTCCAGGTCTTATTCTATCATTAACAGAAAAACTAATCATATTATAATTACATCTTAGTGTTCCTTTTTCTGGATTTTGTTTATGTTGAGGATGCATTTTTTTAGGACCATATACCGCAGCTATTGCAATAGTATCTCCAAAAGAAAACATCGCACTTCCATCTGCATTTGGAACAACTCCAACTTTAGCAGACATTTTCCTTAATTCATCAACTTTTCTTCCATCTGGTCTTTTAAATTCTTTTGTCATTTTTTCTCCTTTTCAAACCATTTTTTTACTTCTTCTGTTAAACCTGAAATATATGATTTTTCTGTTACAAATAAAATGGATTTTTTTGCAAATAATTCATCTTCTATTTTATCGCCTTTTATCCATATTAATCCGTTTTGTCCAACAGTTATATTGCATCCTGTTTCATCTTTTATTAATTTTACCATGCTCCCTTCTTTTCCAATTACTCTTGGAACTTTATTAGGATTTACTTTAACAATTATTCCTTCATCTATTTTTCCTAAACCTCTAGATTTTATACTTAAGTCTATTCCTCTTTTATTAATACTCCATATTTTTGCAATTACCATGTCACCAAAATCCATAACTTCATCAAGTCCATCTTTATTAACATATTTTGGAACTTCCATTAGTGATAAAAAAGCACCTTCAGGAGCACCAATATCTATTACCCATCCATTAAATGTAAGATTTTCAACTTTACCAATAACTACATTTCCTCGTCTAGGGTGATAAATTCCTGATAATGGAATTACTTTTATTAATCTATTTTGTTCTTCAGAAAGACCGTATTTTATTGAAACTATTTCTTCTCCTCTTTTTTCTGTTCCATCTCCAGGAAGATAATTATCTCCTTTAACAATTACTTCTCCAGGAATTACAACTTTTCTTTGATTATCTTCTTTTGTCATTTTAATTAATTTGCCCTGCTTTTTTTAATAAATCTAATCTCATTTCAGATTCGTTTGTAGAATATCCAGGGACTATTTCATAATCATCATATTTAATTATATTTTCTTTAACTAAAGAAATATCCTTTGTATTGACAAGATGGTCTGTAAATAATTTAGAGTTTCTTTTGGCATCTTTCATTCTTTTTATTAATTCTATTTTTCCATTTTTTTCTTCTACAAATATTCTTTTAAATAAACCTTCTTGAGTTGCTACAGAAACAATTTGTCCTTCTTTTAATTCATTGAAATATTTTTCCCGTTCTTCCATTTTCTCAAATTCTTTACTCATTTTGTATTTCCTCTGTTATTGCGCTTCCATGAGTAACACCATTTAATTTATCATAAAAATTCATAATTATCCCTGCAGGAACATTTACAATTACTTCTAAATTTCCATTATCAAGCCATTTTTCTTCTTCTTTATATTGATTAATTATTCCATAAACTTGTCCTGTATGTACTGCTGGAATTGTTATCTTTACCTTTTTAGTTTCTATTTTTATTGGAATAATTTTACTAATTTCTAAAAGAATATCATTAATTTGACTTTCTATTGGAGTATTTTTTATATTAATATGAGCCTGTTCTAAAGCACTTTTGATTCTTTCTGCTGTATGGGGATTTCCAGTTTTTGAATCAATTGAATTAGTTGTTAAAAAATCAATAATTTGTTTAAACTTTTTTTCTTTTTCTTCATCTCTATGTTCTTGAGTTAAAAGAACTTCTCCACTTTTTATTATTTTTTCAGTAACAGTATTAATTTCTTCTGTTCCAAAAGCATTTTTTAAATCAGAACTAGATGCAACTTGTCCTTTTTTTGAATCACTAAAAATTTTATCACCTTCTGCTTCTATTGATGAAATCTCACCTTTTTTAAATTTTAATGCATCATCTAAATCAACTATAATTTCAAAATTTTTCCCAGATTGTTTTATTCTTGCTAATGTTTGAGTCATTTTACAAATTCTTTTAATTTCTCTCCTTCTATTCTTTCAATTTTTTCTTTATCTTTATTAATATAAGATAATTCAAATTTTTCTATATCAAATTTATTACCTTGTACTTCTTTGAATATATCTAGTGCAACTTTAATACCTTTCTTAATTGTTAATTCAGATTTATATTTATCTCTTAATTTTTCTTTTATTTTTTCATCATTTTCACCAATTGCATTTGCATTATATGAAAGATAATTTCCTGTAACACTGCTTGTAAATAATTGAGGTTTTTTATTATTCATTCCTGCAACCATTAAAAAAACACCAAAAGGTCTTGCTCCTCCATATTGACTGAATTGTTGTTTTACATTTGAGATTTCCTTAATTATTAATTCAGGTTCTATTGAAGAATCATATGTTACTCTATGTTGTTGTGCTAAAACTTGTGCTCTTTCAACTAAAACTCTTGCATCAGAAACTATCCCTGCAATACTTGAAATAATATGAGAATCAACTTCATAGATTTTATTTGCTGATTTTGAAACTATTAATTTATCATCTATTCTTTTATCAGCTATAATAAAAACCCCGTCAGAACACACCATTCCTATACTTGAAGGACTAAGCCTAACTGCTTTTTCTGCATATTCTACTTGAAGCAAATGACCTTCTGGAGAGAACATTGTTGCAGTTCTATCATAGCCCATTGCTTGATGTTGCATATCTATTGGCATTTCCATTGTAATTTTAGAGAATTTTATAATAATTTAAAACTTTTTTCTTTTTCTCTGGATAAGTTATAAGTTGCTTCTATTTAAAAGGTTTTTGGTTTAGAAAATTTAAGTGTTATTATATAATGGTAACTAGGGGAAGATTTAAAAAGTATTCATTTGTAAAATTATTCATGAATATAAACAATACTTTAGGAGATACAATCTGTTTTACAGGAGAAAATACTTCTATTCTTGAAAAAGCAGATTTGTCAGTAGAAAAAATGAGTAAATTCAAAAGAAAGGCATTAGGATTTTTTGGAAAAGAAACTGCTAAAACTCTTGATGAAATGGCACAATTATTATATAATGCTAAAATTGTTTCTTCAATAGAAAAGGGAAAAGAAATAATTCCTTGTCTTGTTAAAGAGACAGAATTAATAAAATACCAAAAACATAAAGCACTTTGCTTTGGATACTTGAGAGATAAAGAAGGAAAACCAATAAAAGATAAAAGAAATAATCTACAATGCGAGATAACTGTTTTTCCTTGTAGTACTTATCTAAGTTAAGTCTTAATCTTACTTATAAAATTCTTATTTCTTCAACCCTTTCAAAGTCCCTGAAATTTTCTCAACACTTATTTTTTCAGAAAAAACACAAAAACTAGCTCTAACTGAATCAACCATCTCACGATTTATAGAAATAATAGTTGAATCTTTCTTGTGCCCTTCGAGGTATTCAGTTTTTATAAAACCTAGACCAACTTTTGACATTCCTAGAACTCCAATAAATTCTAGAATAGATTTTTCAATATTCTTTTTCAGATTTTTCCCTTTAACGAGAAGATACCTTTTTCTTTCTTTTGCGCTTGGTTTTAGTGGCTTCATTTTTCTTTTGTTTTTTTAACATTAGTTTAATTCTTCTTTTCCTTGTAATTAATATAAAAATTACAATAATTATAAATATTGGTATTGATATATAAATAATAGTTTTTAATTTAATAATTTCTAAATTTAAGAATTTTATATTCTTTTTAATTTCTTTAGTCTGTTCTTCAAAATCTTTATCAGTCTCATTATCTTTTATAATCTCTTTAATTATTTCAGGATTTCCCGAAATTTGTTCATTAATTGTCTGAATTGTAATTTTTGCTTTATTAGATATAATATCCTCTAATTTAACATATAAATCATAATAATCCGGTGAAGTTAAATTTAATTTTATACTCTGTCCTATTCCTAAAACAACTTTTATAGGATCACTTTGTATTGTGATATTAATAAAATCATCTCCAATCTGATTTAAAGTTAAACTATGTTCATCTGAACCTCTATCAAAAAAAGTAAATTTTATCTTATCATTTTTATTTAATTCTTTAGTATATCCTATAGATGTTTGTTCATTACTTGGAATATGTGTTTGTATTGTTGAAATTGATATACTGCTTCCCCCACTTCCTCCTGAGGAACCTGGATTTGAAGGAGCAGTTACACTAAAACTTCTAGAAATTGAATTATTTAGATTTCCTGCTAGATCTGTACAATTTATTTGCCAATTATAATTTCCAGGAGAAAAACTTTTTGTAAAACTTTGTGTATCCGACTGATTTGTAATTGTTGAGTTTGTTAAACTAGTTGCATTATCAATAATCAAATTACAACTTGATATATTAATATTATCTGTTACATTATAATTAAAAGTTATACTCTGTGAGCTAGAAGTATAAGAAGATGAAGTATCGGGACTAATTAGAGTTATATTAGGGTAAGTTAAATCAATACCAAAAAATATTAACGAACTTAAGTTTTTATTATTAGAACTATCATTACAATAAAAGATAACATTATAGTCATTAGACGAATTAGTTGCACTTAAACTAGAATTAGTTGAATTAAATATTAAACTATTCAATGAACTCATTGTAACATTATTTATCCCTGAATTTAAAGAATAGGTGCAATTTCCACTTTCATTTATTGTTACATTAAATCTTCCAGCATTATACCAACTATTATTTATTGGAGAGGTTGTATTTAAGATTGGAAGAGTTAGATCATATGTAACTGTAAAATTTGATTCAGCATAAGTTTGTAAGTTAATATTATTATAAAATAAACAATTCCATTTGAAACTATCTTCGTATGTAAAATTATAATTAAAATTAGTATTATTTGATGTTCCGGAGGTATTTTTTGTTTCGTTATATATTAGACTAGCTGAGGAATTCCAGATATAAAAAGTTGAATTTATAAGATTATTAGAAGAGGATGCATTACAATTAAATGTTTGGTTTTGATTGGTAAAAGTATTGTTTGTTGGAGAATTTAAAGAGATACTAAGATTTCCAATTGTTAAGCTAAAATTTGATGTAGCATATGCAGAATTATTACTATCAGTAGCTTCACAATTCCATTTATAACTATCATAAGCGAGATTTGTAACATTCCATGAAGTTTCATTAAATGTTCCTGAAACATTTGTTAGAGTTTGATTAATTAAATCATTACTAGAATTCCATAAATAAAATGTAATATTTGATAATTCAAATTCATCAGTTGCATTACATGAAAAACTTTGATTATTAATAGGATTTATTGTTGCATTTGTAGGTGTGATAAGTGTAACATTTGGAGAAGTTTCATCTAAAGATAAAATTGAAGAGTAAATATCAATTCTAGAAAAATTTAATCCAGTTGAACTATCATTTAATATTACTCCTGTATTATTTAAACTACTTTCAATTTCAGAAGGAAGTAAAACCCTATTACTTTGCAATCTATAAAATTGTCTTATGAGAGCAAAAGCCCCCGCAACATGAGGTGTTGCCATAGAAGTTCCTGAACAAGTCATATAATTTCCAGAACAACTACATCCAGATAAACAAGTACCTTTTGTAGAGTTTATGTTTGAACCTGTAGCAAATAAATCTGTTATGTTGTTTCTATTACTATAACTTGCAAAATTATCACTTTTATCTGTAGCCCCAACAGAAGTTGCATTTTCTATACATGCAGGAGGGGAAATTGCAGTATAATTATAATCATTTCCAGTTGCAACAGTTACAGTTATATTTTTGGCAATAGCATTATTTATTGCAACTACAATATTCCCTGAGTAAGATGGATCTGAATCACAATAACCAGTTTGATTATCTGCAAATCCTAAACTCATAGTTATTACAGAGATATTATAGATTGATGAATTATCAACACACCATTGAACAGCATCGGCTATAACTAATTGATTTCCTCCGCTTCCTCCATCATCAAAAACTTTTACAGCGACGATTTTTGCATCTGGTGCAATTCCTGTAATATTTCCGTTTGCAGCAACAGTTCCTGCAACATGTGTTCCATGTCCGTTATAATCCATAGGATCATTATCTTCTGTTCCTGTATTAAAATCCCATCCACCAATAACTTTAGAACAAGTACCATCAAGAAAACTTTCATTAGAACATCCTCCAAAATCAGCATTAGTATAATTAATTCCTGTATCAATAACACAAATTGTTTCATCAACTCCAGTTATATTTGTTCCAGAAATTTGAATAGGCCAGCTAGGAGTTGCATTCATTATTCCTACTGAATCTTGTAAAAACAAATGTACTTCTTTTGATTTTATAATTTCTAGAACATCATCATCTAATTTTAGATTATCTAATTCATCTTTTGAGATAGTTGTTGTAAAAGAATCTTTGAATTTATGGTCAATTTTAATACCATTATATGAAGTTTTAACTTGTTTATTAGAAAAGATATTAATTCCAGGTTTTTTTTCAATTAGAGATTTATCTTTTAATTGAATGATTACTTCAACTTTTTCTTCTTTTTCAAATTTATCTAATACATCTTTATCAATTTTTTTATCCAAATTTCCCGGATTATTAATAGAACTAATTAAAGATAAGAAAAATATTCCTATTGATAATATAATAAGGTATTTTTTTATTTTCATACACATCTCCCTTCAATACACCCACAAGATTTAATATCACAAGCATATAAAGCAATACAAGCAGAATCCTTAGAACAATTTTCTAATTGTTTTTCATAAAATCCAACTTCTTTTTTTGAAACACACATTTCTTTTCCACCCATATTACAAGAACAACAAGTTGTCTGAACTTTTATACAATCAGAGTCAGTTTGACATTCTTTAAATTCATTTGTATCTTTATTTATATAAGAATAAATTATCCCAAGAGAAATAATTAATATAATAACTATTAAGATTATTTTCTTACCTCTTTTCATAATATTCAGAGAAAATATCAACATAAAAACTTTTCTAAAAGCATTTTTAAACTTAAATTAGTTTATTAATAAAAAGGGATATAAAAGATAGAATGGAAATATGCACAGTTGGAGGATTTGAAGAAGTAGGAAAGAATATGACTGCTGTAAAAGTAGATGAAGATGTTTTTATCTTTGATGTAGGATTACATTTACCTGCGGTAATCGAGTTACAAGGAAGTGAGAATCCAAAACAACAAGACCGTTCTGAAAAAGATTTAAGACGGGTAGGTGCAATTCCTAATGATAGAATATTAGACAAATTAGGCTGGAAAGATAAAGTAAGAGCTATAATTATTAGTCATGCACATCTAGACCATTTAGGGGGCATACCTTATATAGCATATAGATATCCTGAAGCAGAAATAATAGGAACTCCTTTTACAATAAGTGTATTAAAGTCAATTTTAAGAGATGACAAACTTCAAATAAAAAATAAGATAAGAATTGTTAATACAAACTCAACAAATATTATTAAAGGAAAAAGTGGAAGTTATAAATTAGATTTTATTCATATAACTCACTCAACATTACAATGTTCTTTTCCAGCACTTCATACTAAAAAAGGAATATTCTTTTATGGATTAGATCTTAAGTTTGATAATTATCCAACTTTAGGAAATCCTCCTAATTATAAAAAAATGAGAGAATTAGGAAGAAAAGGAATAAATGTTCTTATTGTTGATGCACTTTATTCTAGAACTGAAAAAAAACCAGGTGGAGAGATGGTAGCAAAACATTTGTTAGAAGAAGCGTTTTCAAAAGCAAGAAATAAAACCTCTGCATTATTCATTACAACTTTTTCATCTCATATTGAAAGATTAAATAATATTGTTGAATTTGGAAGAAAGACAAATAGAAAGATAATATTTTTAGGAAGAAGTCTTAACAAATATGTAAATTCTGCAATTGAGGTTAAACTTTGCCCTTTTAGAAAAAAAATTATTTTATTAAAATATAGAAATCAAATAAATTCTTTTTTAAAGAAAGTTGAAAAAGATAGAAAAAAATATTTGATTGTGTGTACTGGCCATCAAGCAGAAGAGAATTCAATTCTTGATAGAATAACAAGAGGTGAAACTCCTTTTAAATTTAGACCTGGAGACAATTTAATATTTTCATCAAGTGTTATTCCAACAACTCCAAATATTCTTGCACGTGAAAGAATGGATAAAAGATTGAGAAAACAAGGAGTTAAAATTCAAACAGATGTTCATGTTCACGGTCATGGAAGCAGAGAAGATTTAAGAGATTTTATAGAAATGTTAAAACCAAAGCATATAATCCCTTCTCACGGTTCAATAGAGTTAATTTCTCCGATGATTGAATTAGCAAAAGAATTTGGTTATAAAATGGGGGAAACTTCGCACTTAACTTCAAACGGCCAGACTTTTAAGTTTTAATTATTTAAAATGAAAGAAGATATCTTAGAAGGTTTAAAATCAGCAACATCTAAAGGAGAATCTTTAGAGCAAGCTATGCAAAGTTTTTATAATGCTGGATATAAAAAAGAAGAAATAGAAGAAGCTGCAAGGGATTTACAAAAGCATCAATTTGAGAATCAAAAACCTGTAGAGCAAGATAAATCTCCTAAAGAAAATAAACAAATTCCAAAACAGATAAAATCTGGTAAGACCATTCAGAAAGTTTCAAACTATGAACAAACTACAAAAAAACCAAAAAGAAAAATAATGATATTTCTTTTGGTTGCAGCTTTACTTATTTTACTAGGTGTTTTAACAGGAATTTTTCTATTTAAAGAAGAATTAGCAGGATTATTTAATAAATTATTTTAAAATGCTTGAGATTTATAATGCAGCAGAAGATTCTTTTCTTTTATCTGAAGTTTTAAAAGAAGAAATACCAAAACTTTTAACTAAAAATTTAACTCTTTTGGAAATTGGAGCAGGTAGTGGAATACAACTTGAAACAGCAAGAAATTTGGGAATAAAGAATATCTTTTCTTGCGATATAAATTCTCTTGCAATTAAACATTGTAAAAAACTTGGATTTAATTGTATAAAATCAGACTTATTTGAAAATATAAAAGGAAAATTTGATTTGATTATATTTAACCCTCCTTATTTACCTGAAGACAAAAAAGAACCAGAAAATTCCAAAGTTTCAACAACGGGCGGGAAAATTGGTAGTGAGATAATTAATAGATTCTTAGAACAAGCAAAATTTCATTTAAATAAAAATGGAAAAATTATATTATTAATAAGTTCATTAACTAAAGGAGTTAAATTTAATAATTATAAGAAAAAACTACTAAAAAAGAAAAAGATTTTTTATGAAGAATTATACATTTGGAAACTTTCTAATTAATATTATTTATAATAAAATACCTGGAGGGAGTTCATTACATACATCTACCAATCCTTTCTTTTTTCTTTCTATTTTCCCATCTTCAGGAAATCCTTCTTTAAAACCATATTGATCAAGACCATTATCAAGATGAGTAATCATATTTTTAAAAAAAATAAGCAAATGGTCTATTAGCTCCTAATCTTGTTGCTGTCATAACTAATCCTTTAGTATTTTCTTCATAGTGGCGTATTGTTACATCTTGAATATATTTGTATTTACATTCCATATTATATTTGTCAATTGATTTTATAGTCTTTAGAGGTCTTAGATCAATTTTAGATGCTGCAATTACACTTGTTAGTATTATTGTACCTATTAAAGCCAAATATTTTAATTTCATTTTATTATGAAAGATTTATATCCCAATAATCTTTATATATGCTTCTATTTTTCAAAATTATAAACTTTTTTAGTTAAAAAATGGTGAGATTTGCACATATTGCTGATGTTCATCTAGGGGGATGGAAACAACAACCCTTACAGGATTTGAATTTTCAGTCATTTAAAAAAGCAGTTGATATTTGTATAGATGAGAAACCAGATTTTATTATCATAACTGGAGATCTCTTTGATAGTGCATATCCCGATATAGAGATTCTTAAAAAGACTTTTTTTGAATTTAGGAAATTTAAAGAAGCAAAACTTCCATGTTTTATTATTGCTGGTTCACATGATTACTCTGTTTCTGGGAAAACTTTCTTAGATGTTATAGAAAAAGCAGGATTTTGTAAGAACGTTACAAATTTTGAAGAGACAGAAGATTCAATAATATTAAATCCTACAATCCACAAGGGAGTTGCTTTATATGGTTATCCTGGGAAAAAATCTAGTCTAGAGATAAATGATTTAAGAAAAATAAAGTTAAACGATTCACCGGGAATGTTTAAGATTTTTATGCTTCATACAACAATTGATAAGGCAAAAGGAACTCTACCAATAGATTCTATAGAAACAGAATTGCTTCCAAAGGCAGATTATTATGCTTTAGGACATTTACATATAGATTTCCAATATGGCAATTTTGTTTATCCAGGTCCAATATTCCCAAATAATTTCCAAGAACTTGAAGATTTAGAACATGGAAGATTTTATATTGTGGATACTGAAGCAATTAATTCTCTAAAGAAAATAGAATTAAAAATTAAGAAAGTTGTACCAATTTCTATTGAAATTAAAAATGCACTTATTGCAACAGAGAAAATAATTTCTGAGTTAGATAAAAAAGATATAGAAGATAAAATTGTTCTTTTAAGAATTAGTGGTGAATTAGAGAATGGAAAAAATTCAGATATAAAATTTGCTCAAATAGAAGAGTTTGCAAAACAAAAAAAAGTATACTTTTTGTTAAGAAATACTCATGATTTGAAAACAAAAGAATTAGAATTAGAAGTAGAAATAAGAAATTCAGAAGATATAGAAGAAGAAACAATAAATGTCTATTCAGAACAAAATCCCTCTGATTTTAATAAATTAATACCTCAATTAATGAATACTCTTTCAATTGAAAAACAAGAAGATGAGAAAAATGATATTTTTGAAAATAGGCTTATTGATGAATCTAAAAGAGTCTTGAAATTTTAGAATGAGATTAAAAAAAATAACACTAAACAATATAAGGAGTTATGAACATCAGGAAATAGAATTTCCAGAAGGTTCTAGTTTATTATCAGGAGATATTGGTTCTGGAAAAACTTCAATTTTGTTAGGAGTAGAATTTGCATTATTTGGTTTACAACCAGGACAAAGAGGTTCTTCTTTACTCAGAAATGGAACAAGAGAAGGAGGAGTAGTAATAGAATTAGATATTGATGAGAAAAAGATTAAAATTGAAAGAACATTAAAAAAAGGAAAAACAGTTTCTCAAGATTATTGCGGAATTACAATTAATGGAGAAAAAAAAGAAATATCTGTTGTAGAATTAAAAAATCAAGTTCTTGAATTATTAAATTATCCTAAAGAATTTTCAAAAAAACAAAATATTCTTTACAAATTTACAGTTTATACTCCTCAAGAAGAGATGAAACAAATTATATTGCAAGATCCAAAAACAAGAATAAATACTCTAAGACATGTTTTTGGAATTGATAAGTATAAAAAGATTCTAGAAAATACATTAACAATAATTCTAAAAATGAGAGAAGAAAAAAGAAGAAAAGAAGGAGCAACTGAAAGTCTTGAACAAGATAAATCAAATTTAGTATTAAAAGAAAGTGATCTTGAAACAAGACATTCTAATTTATCCTCGATAGAAAAAGATTTTTTTTCAAAAACAGAATTAAGAAAGAAAATACAAGAAGAAAAAATGGAAGTATCTCAAAAAAGAGAAGAGAAAATAAGACTTCAACAAGAGATTGAAAAAACAAGAATAATGATTGCAAATAAAAATGAAACTACATCAAGCAACACAAGAATAGTAGAACAACTGAAAAATCAAATAGAAGAATTACAAGGGATGAAATTTGATGAATCTAAAATATTACAATTAGAACAAGAGATAATATTAAGAAAAAAAGATAGAGAAAAATCAGATAATCATAATTTAGATATTAGTTCAAATATTAGTTCTATTAATTCAAGAATAGAAGAACTTAAGAAATTAGAACAAAAAATATCTAATTTAGAAATTTGTCCAACCTGCTTACAAAATGTTGATGCTATTTATAGAGCTAATGTTTTGAATAAATCTCATTCAGATATTGCAGAGAATAATAGAAAATTAGGGGATTTAGAACAAGAAAAAAAAGAAATTTCTGAAAGAGTAATGAAGATTAATAATAATATTTCTTTAATTGAGAAGCAAATACAAGAATTAAATATTTTAAAGATTAAATATCAAGGGATTCATGAAAAACAAACAAGATTAGAAGAGATGGAGAGATTGAATGTTGCACTTAAAAAAGATATAGAATTTCTAAATAAACATTGTGAAACATTAAAAAATTCTGTTTTTGAATTAAGTAAATTCGATGCAATATATGATATAAAACAAAAAGAATTAGAAGAAGCTTTAAAACAAGAGAGATTATCTGAAATAAAAGTAGCAGAATTAAGAAGAGAAATTGATGTTTTTTCTAAGCAAGTAGAAGAATTAAAAGAAAGAATAAAAAGAACAGAAGAAGTAAAAGAAAGATTGAATTATCTTATTGAACTTGAAAATTGGCTAACAACAAAATTTATTCCACTTATTTCATTTATTGAAAAGAATGTAATGATTAAACTTAAAGTAGAATTTTCAAAATTATTTGAAGAATGGTTTTGTATGCTTGTTTCAGATTCGTTTAATATCAGACTTAGTGATGATTTTACACCAATAATAGAATTACAAGATTATGAATTAGATTACTCATATTTATCTGGGGGAGAAAGAACAGCTATTGCTTTAGCTTATAGATTTTCTCTTAATAAAGTTATTAATTCTCTTTTAAGTAAAATAAAAACAAAAGATGTAGTTATTTTAGATGAACCTACAGATGGATTTTCTGATCAGCAATTAGATAAGATGAGAGATGTGTTACAACAATTAGATGTAAAACAATTAATAATTGTAAGTCATGAACAGAAAATGGAAGGTTTTGTTGAGAATGTAATAAAATGTAGAAAGGAAAATGGAATTTCTTTTATTGAAGAATAAATGATAATTTTATAAGGATATTATTTGATTTAGTTTAGAGGTGGTGGTTCACTTCAGAAACCTTATTCTGAAAATTAAAAAATGCCAGTTGATTTAAGAACAAGAAAATTAGCACAATTAGCAGTAAGATATTCTGTATTTGTAAAACCAGGAGAAAAAGTAATTATATCTGGAGGAAGTGAAGCAATACCTTTTTTAGTAGAACTTTATAAGGAAATTCTCTTGAAAAAAGCTTACCCAATTGTTAAAGTTGGTTTGCCAGGAATTAATGATTTTTTTTATAAATATGCAACAAACGACCAAATAAAATATTTCCCGGATTATTGGATGAATACTATTAAAGGAGCTCAAAAGTATATAGGAGTTTCTACTGACCTAAATACAAGAGAATTAACAAATGTTGATTCAAAAAAAATATCTGAAAGACAAAAAGTAACTCACATAATTAGTGAATATGTTTGTAATGAAAAGGATAAAATAAGAAGATGTACAATTGCTTATCCTGTTCAAGCTTTAGCACAAGAAGCTGAGATGTCTTTAACAGAATATGAGAACTTTGTTTATCAGGCTTGCTTACAGGACTGGAAAAAACTAGGGAGAAAAATGGATAAAATAGCAAAAAGATTTGAAAAAGGAAAGGAAGTCCATCTAATTGGAGAAGGAGTTGATTTAAGATTTTCTATTGAAGGAAAAAATTGTGTTGCTGATAAAGGAGAAGAGAATATGCCTGGAGGGGAAGTTTTTATGGCCCCTGTTAGAGAGAGTTTAGATGGTTGGATTAAATTTGATTATCCTGCAATTAGAGGGGGAAAAGAAGTTACAAATATTGAGTTAAAATTTAAAGATGGAAAAGTAGTTGAAGCAAAAGCATCAAAAAATGAAGATTTTTTACAAGAAATGTTAGCAACAGATGAAAATGCTTCTTATGTAGGAGAGTTTGGAGTTGGTTGCAATCCCAAAGTAGATAGATTTACTAAAGATCTTTTATTTGATGAGAAGATTGGAGGAACAATCCATTTAGCCCTAGGAAGTGCATATAAGGAAAATGGAGGAGGGAATGATTCTTCAATTCATTGGGATATTGTTAAAGATATGAAAAATGCAAAGATAATCTTAGATAGAAAAGTTATTCAAAATAAAGGAAAATGGAAAATTTAATTATGCCGAAACATTTAAATAATGCCCTTTCTCTAATTTTTTATAGATTCTAAAAATATTTTACAAAATATTATTAAAAATGGATGCTGAATTAAAAAATTCAATATTAAAAACAGGAACAACTATTCTTGGAATTGTTTGTAAAGACGGAGTTATAATGGCTGCCGATAAACAATCAACTGCAGGAAATATTGTTATGAATAAGGATTCTGAGAAAATTAAACAAGTAAATAATTATTTACTATTTGCAGGAACAGGAATGGTATCAGATATTCAAAGATCAGTAAAATTATCTGCAGCAGAATTAAGATTAAAGGAATTAAAATCAAGAGTAAGACCAACTATTAAACAAGGAGCAAATTTAATTTCTAGCATTATCTATCAATCAATTAGGCAACCGACAATGTTACAATTCATGGTTGGAAGTTTAGTATCAGGAATAAATGAAGATGGAACAATAGAAGTTTATTCAATAGATCCTTCTGGAGGCATAAAAAAGATTGAAGATTATGATGCAAACTTTGGTAGTGGTATGCCTTATGTTTTAGGATTACTTGAAAGACAATATAAAAAAGGAATGAATGTAAAAGAAGGAGTAGAATTAGCAAAAGAAGCCTTAAAATCAGCAACACAAAGAGATGTGGGTTCTGGATATGGAATAGATATTTTTACAATAACAAAAGATGGGATTAAAAAAGTGGTAGAACAAGAAATTATACCTGAATATAAAGGTTAATAATAGGATCTAAGAATTTTAATACAATATTAATACAAAATGGACATTCTAAAAAAGATAATTGAAAAGTTACATGGTAATATAACTGATGCGAGTTTTGAAGGAGCAAATATAGTCTTATATACTAATAATGAAAAGTTTTTCAAGGAAGGGGAAGGGAAAATAAAGGAGATAGTTAATGATATTAAAAAAAGAATTGAGTTAAGATCAGATCAAAAAATCTTATTAGAACAAGAAAAGACAGAAGCAGAAATTAAAAGAATTGTTCCAGAAGAAGCAGAAATAACAAATATTATCTTTGATCCTCACAGAAGTATTGTAATAATTGAAGCAAAAAAACCAGGACTTGTAATTGGAAAACAAGGAATTATTCTTGAAGAAATAAAAAAAAGTACATTATGGACGCCTCAGATTCAAAGATCTCCTGCAATAAAGAGTCAAATTACAGAGAATATAAGAGAAGTTCTTTATGCAAATAATAATTATAGAAGAAAATTTCTTAATTCAATTGGGAAAAAAATCTACAAAGAATGGAATCCTGAAAAAACAGAAGGATGGATTAGACTTACTTTTTTAGGTGGAGCAAGACAAGTTGGAAGAAGTTGTATACTTATACAAACAAATAATTCAAAAATTCTTATGGATTGTGGAGTTGATGTTGCATCTCATGGTGAAAATAAATTTCCTCATTTTGATGTTCCTGAGTTTGATATAAGTCAATTAGATGCAATAATTATTAGTCATGCTCATTTAGACCATGTGGGTTTAGTTCCTTATTTATATAAGATGGGATATAAAGGACCTATTTATATGACTCCTCCAACAAGAGACATTGCAGCATTATTATCATTAGATTTTATTGGTGTAGCTTACAAGCAAGCAGCACAACCTTTGTTTAGTTCAAAAGATATTAAAGAAATGGTTAAACATAGTATTTGTTTAAATTATAATGAAGTGACAGATGTAACTCCAGATATAAGACTTACATTTTATAATGCAGGTCACGTACTAGGAAGTGCAATGGTTCATTTAAATATTGGAAATGGGGCACATAATTTACTTTATACAGGAGATTATAAATATGCAAGAACTCGTCTTTTAGATCCTGTTATTACAAATTTTCCAAGAGTAGAGTCAGTAATTACAGAATCAACTTATGGCTCAAAAAATGATGTTCTCCCTCCAAGAAAAGAGACTGAAGAAAAGTTTCTTCAAATGGTTAAAGAAACAATAGAAAAAAAGGGTAAAGTTTTAATTCCTGAATTAGGTTTAGGTCATGCTCAAGAAACTCTTTTAAGAGTTGAAGAAGCAATTAGAACAGGAGAGCTTCCAAAAGTTCCAATGTATGTTGATGGAATGATTTGGGATATTAATGCAATTCATACAGCTTATCCTGATTTTTTAAGTAATAAAATTAGATCACAAATATTTCAGGATAATAATCCTTTTACATCTGATTTATTTTTGAGAGTTGGATCTCCTCAAGAAAGAAAAAAAGTAATTGAAGGAGGCCCGTGTATTGTTATTGCAACATCAGGTATGCTTGTTGGTGGAGCATCTGTTGAATATTTAAAACATTTTGCAGAAAATAAAAATAATTTAATGGTTCTTAGTTGTTATCAAGGACCAGGTTCTATTGGAAGAAAGATACAAGATGGAGATAGAGTAGTATCAATTGATGATGAAGGAGGAAAAAAACAAATAAATGTAAATTTAAGAGTAGAATCTTTAACAGGTTTATCTCCTCATGCAGGAAGAAATGAACTACTTTCTTTTTTTAGTCATATGAGACCTAGGCCTAAAAGGATAATAGTTGATCATGGCGAGGTTTCAAAATCTTTAGATTTAGCATCTTCCTTATATAAACTTAATCATATAGAAACTAATGTTCCAAGACTTCTCGAAACTTTGAGATTAAGGTAATTTTTTCAATAAAAACTTTAAAAACTATTTTTTCTTTTATATATTATGAAACATAATCTAAAGATTACAATTGTGTTATTAGTGATGTTTATTATAACACAGTTTATTGGGCTTTATGTTGTTAATTATTACCAGGCAGAAGATAAGGAATTACCTTTTGGCATGGAAACTCCAGAGATAAAAGAAGTAAGAGAATTTAATGAAATATTTGTTTCAATTGTCTTTGCATTTGCAATCGCAATTTCTTTATTATTTTTATTAACTAAATTTAAAGCAGAATTTATTTTGAAATTATGGTTTTTTATTGTAGTTATAATTGCATTGGGTATTACTTTTACTACATTTTTTCCTGGAATAAAATATTGGTCATTCATTGCTTTGATTATAGCTTTACCCTTAGCATATATAAAAATTTATAAAAGAGAATTTTTAATACATAATCTTACAGAATTATTTATTTATCCTGGAATTGCTGCTGTTTTTGTTCCAATACTTAATATTTGGACACTGGTTATTCTTTTGATATTAATTTCAATTTATGATATGTGGGCTGTTTGGCATTCAGGCATAATGCAAAAGATGGCAAAATATCAGATAAATAAGTTAAATATTTTCTCTGGTTTTTTTGTTCCATATATCTCAAAGAAATTAAAATTAAAGATTAAAAAGATGAAAAAGTCAGATTTAAAGAAAAAGAAAATAAAAGTTAATATTGCAATTTTAGGAGGAGGAGATGTAATATTTCCTATAATTAGTGCAGGAGTTATGTTAAAAACATTTGGAATAGGATCAGCATTATTTGTTATTCTTGGTGCAGCTCTTGGATTAAGTTATTTACTATTTTTTGCAGAGAAAAAGAAGTTTTATCCAGCAATGCCATTTATTAGTGCAGGGATTTTTTTAGGAATGATTTTGAGTAAAGTTTTGCTTTATCAAAATTTAATTTAAAAAATTAAATAGAAATTAGATTTAGGAAAATAAATGATTAGAATTTATCCCTTATATCCCCTTAATATTCTATCAAATTCATCCCAGTTTTTAGAAGTATTTTGCATTTCTTTTTTAATCTTAATAAAATCTCCATCTTGTGTAACAAGTTCAAAAACTTTATCATAAACAAAAACTTTATCTAAAAAATTTCTTGTTAAACCCTCAACAAGTTCCCCCGCTAAAATACACTGATTATCACTAGGGATAATTGGAACATCATTTTTAGGAACATATGCTATACCAAGAGAGCCTCCAACACCCTGATTTATATTCTTAGAAGCATTTGTCGCTTCAATAATTTTAACAATTCCTTCTTTTGGTTCAATCCTCTCCCTTTGATCTCTTGATAAACTTGCAATATAAGAAGATAAAATTTTATCTGATTCATCGGCTCCACTCCCAATAGAAGAATAATTCATTATATTTTCTCCTCCAATACCTGAAGTATTTGATGAGTATATACCAAATTTTCCATTTTCCATTCCACCAAGTAAAACAGTCATTGCAAATTTTTCATCTACTTGATTTAAAAAATTTATCCCTGCTTTTTTAGTATCTTCACCTAAAGCAACTCCATTTATTTGACTTGTTAAAAAATTTTCAAGGTTAATTCCAACACTAGCCAAAAGAACATTATTTTTTTGTTGGTTTTTATAGTTAATAATCTCTTGATTAACAATATTATAAGCATCATTTAAAGAAAAATCCCCTTTAGTTTCCATTAATTCTTTAATATTATTATTAGATAGTTTGTAAACTCTTCCTAACATATTTATAGGACCACTTCCCCCATAAACAAAGGATTTCCCAAGTTTATGCAATTTTTGTGAAACATTAGTTTTTCTTAGATCTGTAGATGCTTGTTCATCTGCCGCTACAATTCCTGCTTCTTTTAATCCTAACATATTTATTACTGTCATGATTTATTTAGTGTATAAGTTATTTATAAATCTTTCTAACTTGTTCTTACTTATAAAAGACAACATAATAGAAAGCTTTATAAATACATTTCCTCTTTTTTGAGTAGTAAAAATACAACAAAAATAAAATGACATGTAATGGATATAGATCAGGTATAATTTTGTATAAAATAGATGGAAAAGCACATATTAGAAATATGGTAGGTTTAACAGAAGAAGATTTTAATATAGATGTTGAAAGAATTAAAGGTAAGAAAGGTTCACATATTTTTTATTCTGAATTTGATCCATTAAGAAAAAAATTTGATATTTCTATAGAGAGTAATGAGGATAATTCATTAGATGGAAAACCTTTAAAAGAGGTAAAAAACAGAGTGAATTCACTTTTAAGAAAATTTGGAGGAAAATTATTAAGATGAAATATGATTATAACTTAGCATGGAGTAATTGTGTTAGTATATTTGTATCTACTGGAAAGTATGGAGAAATTTATAAACCTGTTTTTTTTAAGTCTGAAAATAAAACCCCTCCAGAGGAATCTGAGGAAAGGAAATTAGTTAAAAAGTATACTAAAGTAAGAGCACTACATCATTCTCAGAATATAAGTATTATGTGCTCTAATGCATCAAACACTGAAAAAAGAAAAGCAACAATTACAAAAAAAGGATTAATAACTAAATTAGATAATTTATTACTTGAAAAATAAAAATGAACAATAATGGACGTAAACCATATGGAATTATGTTTGAATTTAATAATAAATTAAATGTTATCTATGTAGCCGGTACAAAAAGTGAGTATCTAGATAATGTTTTCCTTTTTATGAATGATAGAGACCTTAAGGTTATTTACAATGAATTTGATTTATCTGATAGAGAACAAGAACTTGTAAATAAAAGTTTTTATTTAACAAAAAGGCCATTAAATGAAGTAAAAGAAGAAAGAAACTCTCTTGTAAATACATTAAAAGATTTAAGAGAAAGACCAAAAGATAGTGAAAAAAGAAAATTACTTTTTACAAGATTAAAAGAATTAAGCGAGAGGCAAATAAAATGTTAGTAAAAAACGAATTAATAAAGAAAGTCAGAGATTATTTTGACTTGAATATTTATGAAACAAAAGTATGGCTTGCATTACTTGGAAAGGGAATTGCAACAGCAGGTCAAGTTGCAGTAGTTTCAGGAGTTCCAAGAAGTAGAACTTATGATGTTTTAGAAAGTTTAGAAAAAAGAGGATTTGCAATTGCTAAATTAGATAAACCAGTTAAATATATTGGAGTTAAACCAAAAATAATTCTTGAAAAATTAAAAAATAATGTAAGATCTGAAGCAGAAGAAAGAATAGGTGATCTTTCAAAAGTAAAAGAAACAGAGGAATTTACAAAAATAGAATCATTATATAATTTAGGAATGGCTCCTGTAAAAAGAGAAGACATTTCAGCATCTTTAAAGGGAAAATCAAATATTACTAATCATTTAAAAGAAATACTTCAAAATGCAGGTAAAGAAGTAATAATTTGTACAAATGTTGATGATATAGCTTTAAAAGTTAAATTATTCAATCAAACTTTTGAAAATCTGAAAAAGGCAAATATAAAGATAAAAGTAGCTTTATCAGGTAATGATAAATTGATAAATGAAATGAGTAATAAACTAGGAATGAAATTTAAAAAAGTTGATATTGATGCTAAGTTTTTTATAATTGATAGAAAAGAGATTTTGTTTTACTTATCAAAAAATACAAATGAAGAAGATATGGCAATTTGGCTTAATTCAGAATTTTTTGCAGAGTCTTTTGCAGATTTATTTGATATTGCTTTAGGTGGAGGAAAATAAAAATTTAAAATGGCAAATATAGAAGAAGATTTAAAAAAAGCTGAAGAGTATATAAATAAAGCAGATAAAATTGCTAAAAGTGATTCTGGTGGAGAAAGTATAAAATATCAACAAGCTACATACCATACTAATAGAGCATTATATGAACAACAAAAAGCTATAATTAAACAGAATAAAGATATGATTAAATTTCTGGAAGAAATTAGAGATGAATCTTATGGATTAAACCTATAAAAATAGATAAAGTACAAACAACACTAAGTATAATAAGAGAGAATTAAATAATTCCCAAATCTTTAACATACATCTCACTTATTTTTCTATTATTTTTCTTTTTCCAATCCAAAATAAACTTCTTAATATTAAATGTAATTTTTTTCTTTGAATATATTCTATTTTTTTTAATAAAGGTATTTTTATGTTTTTTCTTAAATTTCTTCATATTTTCTTTTTGTTTTATACTAGGTCCTTCATATAATATTTCTTGTTTAGATTTTACAACAAAAAAACATTCTGCAGATTTTTTATGATCATATAAAAATCCATAATTCTTAATTAAAAAGAATTCTTCAATTTCTTTTTTTAAATGATTATGAAATTTTAATAATTTAGTTCCAGCAACATCTCCTTCTTGCTTAGTTGTATTTATTTTAATTTTGATAAATTCAAATTTCTTTTTGATTGCACCTTTTTTTATTTTATCTATATTAACTATCTTAGTTTCAAAAGATTTTAAACTAGGATTCTTTAAGAAATCTCTACAATTTTTTTTAAATTTTTCAAATGTTTCATAAGATAATGCCGCTAGAGCGTTTCTTTGTTTATATGTTGGATCAATTAAAATAATTGGAGATTGTAATTTTGAACTATTTATATCCATTAAAACAGTTTGTTTATTTTTGTAATGTTTTTCAATATCAATTATAATTTTATCTTTAGTTTTCTTAATATTTCTAATAAATTTTAGAAAACTTCCATAATAATAAATTAACAATTCTAGAGAATATCCTGAAAATCCTTTAATATAACTTTCAGCACCATAACAATTATTTGCATAACAAAATGCCTTTGCAATTCTTACTTCATCCAAAATTTTCTTTGATTTTAATTTTTGATTTACATATCTAACATGGGAATAAGATAAATCAGTAATATTTCTAGCCTTCTTAGGACTTTTAACTTTTATTACAGGAATTATCTCTAAATAAAAATCTGGATTTAATTTTACCTTAAAATAGTCTCTTGATCCGTGGATTATTGATGCTTTTGTAAATCCCTTAAGAATTTTATTAGTTAAATTTGAAATTTCATTATCTTTATATTTTTTATCAAATCTAACAAATATATCTGCATCATATACATCTTTTCTTATTAGTGTATTTTTCGCTAAACTTCCTCCAACAAAAATTTCTGCATTTATTTTTAAAACTTTAATTCTTTTTTCTAATTTTTTCAAGAACTCTTTAAGATTACTCTTTATATTATCTAATTCTTTTCTAGAAGGAGTTATCTTTTCTAGAACCTCTTTTAATATAGATTCACTCTTCTTTTTCATCTGGATCTTTAATCTCTTTTAAATCTTTTATGTCTTTTTTCAATGTTGTTGATAAATCAATTATATATTTTCCTTCTTCAAGTTTATAGATTAAGGGTCTATCTTTTCTAAATAAGTTAACAATATCAATTTCAAATTTTCCTGAGCCAATTGCTCTTACTGATTCTATATCTAAAATTACAGGAGCTTCTTCATCAGTAATTCCTGCCATTTCTCTTATATCACTTTCAATTTTATTTCTATCTTCTTCAGGAATTTCAACTGCCTTTTCTTTTAATTTTTCTAATTGTTCTTCTCTTATGTAAAAGAAAAAATGACTTCCACAATCAGCACATCCGCTTAGTATCTCTTTACTTCCCATAGGAATAATTCTAGAACACTTGGTGCATTGGTGTGCCATATAAAAAGAAAAAGATTTAACTTAATAAATTTAACTACTTATTTAACAACAATTCAATCTTTTTGGGATTTTTCTTAATTTCTTTTACAATTGTTGCAGGACCTATAATTGTTATTGCTCCTAAATCTCCACCGCTAAGAACATTTACAATTCCTCTTTTTAGATTTTCAATAAATCCTTCTTGTCCATTTCCTGAAATAACTGCAAGTTCTATTCCTTTAAAATGTTTAACATGTCCAATCATTGCCATAGTATCTCCAATAAGTCTTGTTTCTTCCTCAGGATATAGTCTTCCTTGTAAAATTAGAATATTATTGCCTAAAACAACTCCTAATATTTTTTTAATTCTTCTATTACTATCTAAGTCTTTTATTTCAGAATAAGGTAAGAATTGTATTGCAAATCCTTTTATCCTTCCCAAACTTCCCCCTCTTTTTTTATTTGTCATTCTTTTATTAAGATTCTTTGCTTTTTAACTTTTACTTAACCTTCTTTGAAATTTTAAATATTGATTCATAAAACTCTTCTAGGTTTTTCCCAAACTTTGCACTTATTCCTACAACATCATATTCAGGAAATGCAGCTTCAATTTTTTTTATATTTGATTTTTTCTTATCTATTTTATTAGCAACAATTAAGACAGGAATCTTTCTTGCAACTAAATTTCCAATGATTGTTATATTTACTTGATTATAAGGGTTTTCTGTTGAATCCAGTACAACTACAACAACATTCATATCATCAAGCCATTTTATACTTTCAATTACTCCTTGGGTAGCTTCTTTTGCTCTTTTTTTAGCATCTTTCTTTTTAACTTTATATTTTAGAAATTCTTCATAATCTATTTTTGTTGCAATACCAGGTGTATCAACCATTTTGAAAACCATTTTTTTACCTTTAAAATCTATTTCAACTTTTTCTTTAAATTGAACATTTCTTGTTTCATGAGGTACATTACTAACACTACCCAATTCTTCACCAGTGAAATCCTTACAAATTCTGTTTGCAAGAGAAGTTTTTCCAGCATTTGGAGGTCCATAAAAACCTAATTTTATTTGTTTATTATTTTTAAAGATATTTGAAAACATCCTCTTAATAAAATTTTTGAATATTTTTATTACCATATTATAAATATATAATTTAAGTTTATAAATATTTCAGTGGTTAAATTGATAGTAAAGGAATAAATTAATATTATTTAGTTGACTTTTTTACTTGCAAATTTCTTCTTCTTTTAATAGGTTTATTTCTTATTTGTCTTTTTTGTGTAATTTTTTCTTTTTTGAATATGCTTAATATCTTTTCAACAGGAACTTCAAACATTCCGGTTCTTTTTCCAGAATATTTTCTCATTACATAAATTATTTGTTCTGATTTCCACCCGGATTTTCTCAATTTATTTATAATTTCTCTATCCTTTAATCCTTTCTTCTTTGAATTTTCAATATATGAGATTAAATTGTATAAATTATTTCTATTTTTGAATAAATAATTTTCATATTTTCTTTTATACCATTCTTGCATTATTATATATAAAACAAATCCCAAAAAGAGTAGTAAGAATAAAACTAAGATAAAAATTATCCACCTTGATTTCTTTCCACCTTCTTCAACAAAAGAACTATCTTTAGTTAATGATAATCTATTAATTGCAGGACTAATAAAAAGAGGTAAACTAGCAAAATCAACATTTTCTGTTGTTGAAAAAGTAATTGTATTTTTAATATCTTTTGAATTTATATAAATATATCCTGATTCTTTCTTTTCTAAGTAATTTTCTTTAAAACTAAGATTTTTTAATTCTTTAAAGACTATATATGAATTATAAGTTAAATCATTTTTTTCATCCATATTTAATTCAAAAATATTTATAGCAGGTTCTATTCTATCTTCATAATCTATTGATATTTCTTTAAAACTAATTTTTGTATTAATATTTTCTTCATTCCAACTAAAAATTGCATTAATATATTCATCTTTATCACTAGAATTATAATCTCCACCACCAATTTCTTTTAGAACCTCTAGATTAATATTATTCTTATCAGGATAAAATGAAAGTGAATCAGCAGTTTTAGTGATTGTAATTAATTTTGGTGTATTTAGATTAAATAAATTAATTAGTATATTTGTGTATTCTTCATCAGATGATGCAGCAGCATAATTTTTTTGAATACCTTCTATTGTATCCTCAAGATTATCTAAATCCAATATGGGATTTAAGGAATGTTGATAAAATATAGGAAGACCATTAATCTGTAATTTTAGATTGTTTATATTTTCTAATTTTTTATTTAAGGTCATATTTACTGCTTGTATAGGGGTTTCTACATCTATATTAAATACCTTATAAGAACTTCTTTTATTTGAATCTGTAACAGTTATTTTCAAATCATATTTTCCTGTAGATTTGTAAGTATAACTTACTTTATTTGTATTAGTTTTTTTAGTTTCTCCATTTCCAAAATCCCATTCATAATCAGTTATATTTGTTCCAGTATCAGAAGTTACAATAACACTAAATTCAGTAGGATTTGCTGCCATAACAACTGTTGGAGTAATAGATATTATCTCTGGAATCTTTTCAACATTTATTTCTTCTGAGAAGATTTTTTCATCATTTAGATTTATATAAAATGTTTGATTACCAATTTCATTTTGAACAGAGAAGTTCCCAAAACCCAAATCTAATTTTTGAAATTCAGAATTTACTTTTGCAGGAATTTCAATCAAATCATAGAATTGATTTCCTATTACTTGTCCAGAAGTTTTTATATGATCTACTTTTAAATCTTTTATAGTTATTGTTTGATTTTCTCCAGAAATAATTTTTATAGGGATAATACAATCATTTGAACAATCAAGACTTCCATATTTTCCTACAATATAATCTTCAACAGATTCTCCAATAGAATTCATATTTGGTAAAGAATTAGATATATTTAATAATCCAAAATTATCAAACATTTTCCCTTCAGCAAATATACTATATGCTGCAGTTTCAGATTTAGTGGGGTATCCATAAAAACCACATCCCTCTGAGTCAAAATATCCTTTTATATTATATTCCTCATTTCCTCCTTCAGAATTTATACACACATAAGAATCTTTTGATTCTGTAACTAAATAATCTATGTCACAAAAAATTTCTTCTCCTTCAGTAGATGCATTTTTTAATTTACAAGTTGTATCTTCAATTTCTTCTCCATATTCATTATAAAGAGACATTGTTAAATCTTTATTCCCACTTATTTTTTTTACCCATGCACCAAGTTTAAATCCAGGAGATTCACTAAGCGCTATTTTTTGACAATAAGGAGTAGTTCCTAAGGTATATTCATCTGTACCTTTATTATTATCAAAACATCCATATTTTTTTAAAAAAGAACAACTTGAATTAATTATTTTATTATTTCCAATATCAATTGTTCCATCATTAAACAAATCTACTGTCAATTGATTATAACAAGAGGTAGTTACATCACTTTCAATATTGAATTCTACAGAAGTTACTTCAGTAATTTCTTCATTAAATTTAAATCCTATAATTTTTGATTCTCTAGCATTTAAATTGAAATTTTTTGTTGTTTCTTCTTTACTTGCAGAATAATCTGATACACAGTTTATAGTATCACAAGTATACTTAATATTATTTATATCTAATAAATCAACTAAACCTATTGAATTATTATTTGGGTCTTTAAATATAGAATCTGCTGGTTCATTATTTAAACTAATATTTAACCAACCTTTAATATTATCGGATGGTCCATATTGTTTTTCAATTGAATAAGGCAAATCTCCAATTTCAAAATTTGCAGAAATTATCCCTGTAAATAAGATTACAAATAATATAATACAAAGTTTTAATCTCATTTTTTATCTTTGTAAATTAAACCTTTTTTTAAGATTATATGAATTAATATTACTAAAACAAATATTATTATTGTATTATAAAAACCAAAAAATGGAAGTTTAACTCTTGCAGGACAAGGAAGAATTCTTTCTCCTCCAGAACATTTATTTGATACTCTTACCCCAGAACTATCTTTAGGATCATAATGCCACTTTCCTTCATCAAGAGTATAGTCATCCCCCCCAGAATTATCAAAACTATTAGATTCATCCCATATCCAACTACCTTTCCATGAATAAGTTAAAAGCCCATCGTCACAACTATCATTACTATCTTCAGTATAAGAACACCTGCCAATTGTTAGATAATCTTCCCAACTTTCACCTTCACTATTACATCTAGAAGTATCAAGAATACAATTTGAACAAGATAATTCTCCTCCAGTAAAAGGATTAAAGCTAGTACAACTAAAACTGTTAGTATCATTTTCACATTGCTCCCCA
>NZDC01000006.1 GCA_002689985.1 Candidatus Pacearchaeota archaeon
AAAGGAGAAATAGCTTTTGTTCCAATAAAAATTGTCGTCGATAAACATGCAGGAGAAGTTGCTGCAGGAAGATTATTTTCAGGAACAATAAAACAAGGAGATGATGCTTATATGAATCTTGCAAAAAGAAATACAAGAATTCAGCAAGTGTCTGTCTACAAAGGAGCACAAAGACTTATTGTTGATGAAGTAACTGCCGGAAATATTATTGGAGTTGTTGGATTAAAAAATGTTTTTACAGGAGAAACTGTTAGTAAAGAACCAATAGAACCGTTTGAGGCTATAAAACATTTATTTGAACCTGTTGTTACAAAATCAATTGAAGCTAAAAAAGCAGCTGACTTACCAAAATTAGTTGAGGTATTAAAACAAGTTGCAAAAGAAGACCCATCAATTAGAATGGAAATTAATGAACAAACAGGAGAAAGTTTAATGTCAGGTATGGGAGAATTACATTTAGAAATTATTGAAAATAGAATTAAAACAGAAAAAGGTTTAGATGTTAAAACATCTCCTCCAATTATTGTATATCGTGAAACAGTAAATAAAGAATCAGATGCATTTGAAGGAAGAAGTCCAAATAAACATAATAGTTTTTTTATGAAAGTTGAACCATTAGAAGAAAATATTTATGAAGCTATTCAAAGCGGTGAATTACCTGAAGGAAGAATAAAGAAAAAAAGCAGCAAGGAACTTGCAGAAGTATTATCTAAATTAGGATGGGATGGAGATACAATAAAAAATATTCGAGATATTTACAAAGGAAATATTTTAATGGATGAAACACGAGGAGAAGTTCATATTGGAGAAGTAATAGAAATGGTACTAGAGGCGTTTGAGATGGTTATGAATCAAGGACCTTTAGCTCGAGAACCCTGCATGAAAATGAAAGTTTCATTAATGGATATTAAACTTCATGAAGATGCAATACATCGTGGTCCTGCACAAGTTTATCCTGCTGTAAGAGAAGGAATTAGAGACGCAATGAAAAAAGCAAATTCATCTTTACTCGAACCATTACAAATTCATGTAATAGAAATGCCCGATAAATTTCTAGGAGCAGTAACAAAATTAATTGGAAGTAAAAGAGGTCAAATGATTGATGTTAGTCAAGAAGGAACTAATGCTGAAGTTAAAGCTAAACTTCCTGTTGCAGAAATGATTGGATGGAGTAGTGATTTGAGATCAGCAACAGAAGGAAGAGGTACATCGTCGCTACTTGATCAACAATTTGAAAAAGTTCCAATGAGTATTCAAGCAGATGTAATCAAAAAGATAAGAGATAGAAAAGGATTAGATGAAAATCAATAAGGAAAAGATTTATAAACATAAATTTTTTTAAATTAATATTAAAAATTCTTTTATGAATTTAAGATGGCTAAAGAAAAACCAAATATGAACGTTGTGTTTGTTGGACACGTCGATGCAGGAAAATCAACAATAGTTGGACGAACAATGTTTGATAGCGGCGCAGTTTCAGAACAAGAAATGAAAAAACATAAAGAAGAAGCTCAAAAACATGGTAAAGCTGGTTTTGAATTTGCTTATGTTATGGATAAGGTTAGGGAAGAAAGAGAAAGAGGAGTTACAATTGAATTATCTTATAGAAAGATTATGAGTCAAAAATATCAAATTACAATTATTGATGCACCTGGACACAGAGATTTTGTTAAAAATATGATTACTGGTGCTTCACAAGCTGATGCTGCTTTTTTAGTTATTGCTGCTCCATCAGGAGTTCAACCACAAACAAAAGAACATTTATGGTTACTTAGAACAGCTGGAGTAAAAAATATTGCTGTTGCAATAAATAAAATGGATGAAATAGAATACAATGAAGAAAAATTTAATAAAGTTAAAGAAGCTGTTTCAGCAGAATTAAAAGGTGTTGGAATTGATCCTGAAAAAACTCAATTTCTTGCTGTTTCTGGTTTACAAGGAGATAATATTGCTAAAAAATCAGATAAAATGGCTTGGTATAAAGGACCAACAATTCTAGAACAACTTGATAATTTTCCTGCTCCAGAATCATATACTAATCTTCCTATGAGAATGCCTGTTCAAGATGTTTATGAAATTACAGGTATTGGAACAGTTCCTGTTGGTAAAATTACTACAGGAATAATGAAAATAGGACAAAAAGTTAAAGTTTTACCAGGAAGAACTGGTGAAGGAATTGATGGGGAAGTTAAAACTATTGAAGCTCATCATGAACAATTGCAAGAAGGACTTGCAGGAGATAATGTTGGAATAAATGTAAGAGGAGTTGGAAAAAAAGATATTGCAAGAGGAGATGTTATTTGTGAAGCTGCAAATCCTGTTCCAATTGTAAAAGAATTTATTGCAACAATTACTGTCATTAATCATCCAACAGTACTTGCTAAAGGATATACTCCTGTTTTTCACATTCATACAGCTCAAGTTCCTTGTCAAATTACTGAATTAATTGCTCAAATTAATCCTGCAACAGGAGAAGTAATAAAAGAAAATCCTGATTTCTTGAAAAATGGAGATGCTGCTAAAGTTAAGGTTAAACCACAAGGAAATTTAGCACTAGAAACACAAAAAGATAATCCATCAATGTCAAAGTTTTCAATAAGAGATGCAGGAATAACAGTTGCTGCAGGAATGTGTAACGAGATTACTGAAAAGAAATAATTTTTAGGTGATTGACTTATAGAGAATAGTTCTTTGAAAAATTTAAAATGATTAAAAAATTAGATTATAAACAAGAATTAACAATAGAAGAAGCTGAAAATAGATATAAAGAGATCAAAGAAGAATTTGAAAAAGTTAAATCTAATTACTCTGGTTTTTTACAAGATTTAGAAAAAATATGAAAGAGGAAGATAAAAAGACTCTGGCTGAATCAATAGGTGTTTTATTACCATTAAGTACAAAAAAAGTTATTTTAGAGTCTAAAGTTTTTAATCAACAAGAAATTGCAAAATTAAGTATGGAAATCTTGGAATATTCCTCTAGATTCAAGAATACAGGTTGTATAAGGATTGAAAGTTTTCCATTTTTTTAAAGAATAAATACTCTTAAAAACAATTTTAACGTTATTTATATTATGAAAAAAGAGTGGATTAGAGAAATTGCAAGAGATATTATTGCTTTAGGAAGTATTCCTTTTTTAATTTTAGTTCTTGTAAGAGTTTTATTAATAGAAAAACCATTTTATTTTTATCAGTTTCTTATTGCAGGAATTATTTTTTTAGTATTTATGATAATTTTTAAATATAATTTATATGCTGGATTAGGATTAATTATTTTAGTTTTTACAAATTTATATTATGATGAATTAAGATTTACTGTTTTTTCAATTTTAGTTTATATTGGATTAATCTCTTCTTTATTTTACCTAAAAGAAGAAAAATATAAAATCATCAAGGGAATTTTATTTGGAGTAATAAGTTCTGGAATTAGTTATTTATTTGTAAAATATTTTTTTCAACTTTAATTCCTTCTTTTTTTAGTAGTTCTATTTTCTTTTTTACTCCTAATTTATATCCTCCGATTTCTCCATTTGACATTATAACTCTATGGCAAGGAATTTTTATTAGATTTTTATTTGAATTTAGTGCTTTACCTACAGCTCTTGGAGAAGTTTTTAATTTTTTTGCAATTATTCCATAAGTTGTAACTTTTCCTTTTGGAATTTTTTTCACAATTCTATAAACTCTTTCTTGAAATTTTGTTTGCATGATTATACTTTGTTATAATAATATTTAAATAATACTAATTTCTTTATAATATTCGGTTTTCAGAGTAGGAAAAATCCGAA
Organism: Candidatus Pacearchaeota archaeon; assembly: GCA_002689985.1. Taxonomy (GTDB): domain Archaea; phylum Nanobdellota; class Nanobdellia; order Pacearchaeales; family GW2011-AR1; genus NP1466. The sequence continues at coordinate 3,788 of NZDC01000006.1, forward strand.
TAACGAGGCGTCAGATTATGTTTAATATTAGTCAAATCCTAAGACGCCTACAACCAGAAATGGAGAGACTGGAGCTTGGGTGTTTTTTCTATTATATAACAATATTTAAATCATAATCTTTATAATATTTAAATACTTAATTTTTTTATTCAAATGTTATCCAAAAAAAAGATGCTTTCAAAAAAGAAAAATAAACCTGACAAAGGTAGTTTTATACATTTTAAGAATTCAAGAAAATTATATATTCCTTATTATTTTATGGTTATTGTTTTACTTTCTATTATTGGTTATTTAAGATACAATAATCTACCAATAAATATTCTTACTTTAATTTTAGTTGGATTGTTTATTCTTTTTGTAATAAAAGCAACAGAGATACATAGATTTTCTAATTCTTATGCACTTAATCATAATTCTTTAGTTCATACTCATGGAATTTTTAGTAAAAGAATTAAAAATGCAGATCTTTTTGCAATAAGTGATATTGATGTTAAACAGACTTTTTGGCAAAGAATACTTGGATTTGGAGATGTTTATGTAAGTTTATTTTCTGATACAAGTAATATGGTTGTTAGAAACATTAATAATCCTGTTAAATTTGGCAATCTTATAGAGAAGATGATGACTGTTAAAAGAAAGGAGTATGAGGAATGGTAGGAGAATATTTTGAAGAAGATGCAATAAGTCCATATCAATCAAGATACAAATTAAAACTATTTGTATTTATTGTTTTTGTAGGTATTATTCTTTTACTTGTTTATACATCATTTTCTGGAAATTTTCCTCTTACTGGAAAAGCAATCGTTGAAAATATTACTGTAGATAGAATTAAATTTAATGCAGATTTAACAATACCTCATTTAAAGTTAGATAATAAAATTGAATCTCTAAGAATTAAAGGTAGTTCAAATTCTTTTTTTTATGTAGGAGATCAAAAATTCAATCTAGAAGATTTAGAAAATAATTATATTGTTTTAATTGATTATGATGGGAAGATTTATTTCGATAAGGCGAATATCTTTGAATTTAGTGGTAAGGTAAATAAAACAATAATTAATGGTATTCCAATAACTTCAAAATCAGGAAAAGATACTAAAGTCTATTTTGATGGAAATTTTAGTTATGATCTTTTAGAAATAAATGGGGATGTTCCTATTAGAAGATTATCCTATGTAACTTCTGGGAAAATAAATTTGAATAAAGGTAAAAATATTTTTGATATTGATAATGAAGAAGTTATAATCGATAGTTTTATTGGAGATTTGGAATTAAATAGAAGGAAGTTTAATATGGATGGTTATGTAAAAGGATTAAATGTAGTTGGAGATTCAGCTATTTCTATTGGAATGAATTAATGATAAGATATAAAAGTTCTTTATTTTTAGTAATTTTATGCAAAAAACAATTCAGGATTTAGAAGGTAAATATGATTTAGAACTAAACAAAGTTATATCTTTAATTAAAAAAGAAAAAGCAAAACTAGTTTTATTGCAGTTTCCAGATGGATTAAAACCTTATGCAACTGCAGTTGTTGATTATTTAGAAGAAAAAACAAATGCTGAATTTTTAATTTGGTTAGAGTCTTGCTTTGGTGCATGTGATTTGCCTGTAGGATTAGACAAGATAAAACCTAAAATAGATTTAGTTATTCAATTTGGACATAGTTCTATGATGCCGAAATATTAATATATTCATTTATCAAAGATATTGTTTAAGGGATAAAAATGGATCTTGATATTCTTAAAACAAAATTAGGAGGATTTCCAATAAGATACATGGAATCTAGTGTTGAAGAGTTAAATAAAGCTTATTCTGAGTTTAGTTCTAGGAATAATAGTATTCATATTAATTTAGAAAAAACCCTAAAAAAAGCTTGTAGAAATATTAAATATATTCTAAATGAAAAAACAGATGATGAATATAGTTGGTATAGTAAGGCAATAATTGAGTTAATGTTTGGGAAGAAAATTGAGATAAAATTTCCATGGCAAGGTGGGAAAGTAGAAATAAATACTAATAAAAGAATTAAAAATAAGAAAGTAAATAGATATCTTGGAAAAATTATAAATGAGTTAAATAGTGCTCAATTTGCCTGGTATGAAAATTAGATTTCTTAAAAATTAATAATCAGGAAGCTTTTCTTTAGATTCTTCTGGTTTTTCTTCAGATGAAGGTTTTTCACTTTCTTTTAAATCTTCTTCTTGTACAGAATTTACCATTTCTTTGAATTTAGGAAAATCAGTTGCTAAGATTCTTACGCCTGATTTTGTAAAACCAGTATATCTTTCACTTGTTACAAATTCTCTTATTGTAAGCCCTGTTCTTCCTCCAAAATCATCAATTCTAAAGATAATATCAGTTGTATCGTTTTTGTTTATTTTTCCTATGTCTTTTTCCATTTTATTATTTATAAAGTTGATTTTATAAAGTTTGTGGGTTAGATTATTTCTGCCTTTATTATCTTAACTTCTTGTAATGGTCTATCGCTTGAATCTTTCTCTACTTTTGCTATTTTATCAACAATATCCATACCTTCTGTTACATTTCCAAAAACAGGGTGTTTTTCATCTAGAAAATTATTGTTAACTAAATTAATAAAAAACTGGCTTGATCCAGTGTTTGGTCCTGCATTTGCCATAGATATTGTCCCTCTATTATTTTGATCTAATTCTGTTTTTGTAAATTCATCTTTAATATTAGGAATATTAGGGTCTCCCATACCAGTTCCAGTAGGATCTCCTCCTTGAATCATAAATCCATCAATTACTCTATGAAATATCACTCCATCATAAGTACCTTGTTTTACAAGATTCTCAAAATTTCCTGCAGTAATTGGCATATCTTTTGAATATAATTCTATTGTAATATCTCCCATTGTTGTTTTAAGAAGAACTTGTGTGTTATCTGAAGTTTTTGTCATTTTTACAATACCTATAATTAAAACTAAAATTAGTATTATAAAGATTGTTATTTTTTTATTCATAATATTTTTAAGAATTATGCAATTTTAAAGCTATTCTTTATCACACTAAAACTTAAATATTCTAGAATAGTATTATTAATTATGGATATAGAATGCCCAAAATGTAAAAACACAGGAATTGTAAAGGAAAAAGATGGAAGTGTTCATGTTTGTTGGGATTGTTTAAGAAACGGAAAACTTGATGTTCATTCAAAAAATCCACCTGATTCTAATATTAAACTATAATTTAATCTCTTACTTCAATTTTGATATTAACATTCTTTGGAATTTGTAATCTCATAATATGGTGTAAAACCTTTTCATTTGCAGGTAAATCAATAAGTCTTTTATGAATTCTCATTTCAAATTTATCAAATGTTGCTGTTCCATCTCCACAAGGAGATTTTCTTGTAGTTACTTTAAGTTTTTTTGTTGGTAATGGAACTGGCCCGCTAATAACTATTCCTGATTTTTTAGCAATATCTTTAATCATCTTGCATATAGTATTAAGCATATCTATATCTGTGCTATTTAGTTTTATTCTTACTTTTGGCATAATGTAAAATTTGAAAAATAGTTTAAAAACCTTTTTATAGTTTCTTTATTTGTAGATTATAAAAGAGGAAGATGGTTGAAGAACTTTTTATAAAATTAAGCCTGATAATTGTAATAGCTGTAGGGGTTTCTGCAGTTATGAAACTTTTAAAACAACCGCTTATTATTGGATATATTTTTACAGGAATAATTGTAGGTCCACTATTTTTTAATCTGATAGGAACAGAGAATGAGATAATGAGTACTTTTGCCAAAGTTGGAGTTGCCTTACTTCTTTTCACAGTTGGACTGCATCTAAATCCCAAAATTATTAAAGAGGTTGGAAAAGTTTCTTTAATTACAGGTATAGGTCAGGTAATTTTTACATCAGTTATAGGATTCTTAATAGCAATATCCCTTGGATTTTCAACAACTGCTTCAATATATATTGCAGTAGCGTTGACTTTTAGTAGTACAATTATAATAACAAAGTTTCTTACGGATAAGGGGGACATTAATTCTGTTTATGGAAAAATATCTATAGGATTTCTTATTATACAGGATATCATAGCAGTATTTGTACTTATGTTTATATCTTCTGTTACAACAGGAGATGGAGGGATATCAAATATATTAATAACCTTTTTCAAAGGAATAATTGTAACTTTGATTTTTTTTGGATTGTCTGCATTATTTATTCCAACAATTACAAAAAGAGTTGCAAAATCACAGGAATTTCTTTTTCTTTTTTCAATAGCTTGGTGTCTTGCACTTGCAAGTCTTTATCACTATCTAAATTTTTCTCTTGAAATTGGAGCCTTATTTGCAGGAGTAGCATTATCTATATCTCCATATAGTTCTGAAATAAGTTCAAAATTAAAACCTTTAAGAGATTTTTTTATAGTTATGTTTTTTATCATAATAGGATCGCAAATGATAATAGGAGATATAAGTCAAAATATTGTTCCAATAATTATCTTTTCATTATTTATATTGTTAGGAAACCCTTTAATTGTAATGATTCTAATGGGTGTTTTAGGATATACAAAAAGAAACAGTTTTATGGCAGGATTAACTGTTGCACAAATTAGTGAATTTTCAATAATTCTTGTTACCTTGGGATTAAGTGTGGGGCATCTAAATCAAGATATTCTTTCATTAGTTACAATGGTTGGACTTATAACTATTGCTGGATCAACATACATGATAAATTATTCTAATAAAATATATTTTTTAATTTCAGATTATCTAGGAATATTTGAAAAAAAAGGAGCAATTGAGAAAAAAAAGAAAATAGAAAAATATGGTGCCATTCTTTTTGGATATAATAGGATTGGGTTTGGAATTTTGAATTCCTTTAAAAGAATAAAAAAGAATTATCTTGTTGTTGATTTTAATCCAAATACTATTTCTGATTTAACAAAAGTTGGAATTCCCTGCCTTTATGGAGATGCTTATGATACTGAACTTTTAGAAGAATTGCAATTGGATAAAACACCGTTAGTAATATCAACAATTCCAGATTTTGAGACAAATATTCTATTAATAGAAACAATAAGAGCAAAGAATCCAAAGGCGATAATAATTGTAAGGTCAAGTCAGATAAAAGATGCCTTTGAGTTTTATAAAAAAGGAGCAAGTTATGTTTTAACTCCACACTTTTTAGGAGGAGAGTATCTTGCAAAGATGGTTAACAATATAAAGACAAGCGAAAAAGGGTATAAAGAAGAAAAGAACAAGCATATAAAAATGCTTAAAGAAAGAATGAAAAAGGGACATGAACATCCTGAATTTGAGAAGAATTAGCGATTTTATTATAAATTATATAAATCTATAAAAAGGGAAGATTGTACTTAAATTAAAATGAGTCAGTTGATAATTCCAGTTCCCAAGGGATACAAGACAGATCAGCATAATCAGTTTATTTCTTATGATGAAATAAAGCACCTGGGCAATTTAACGAATTTTTCTGGCAATAGATTAGAGCAAGAAGTAGAGGATTTTTCTAAGCTTAGTAAAAGTAATGTTGTTTATTTTATCGAATGGGTTGAAATTGGTCTTGCTGCAAAAAAGCATGCCGAGATTATGAAAGCCCCTTTTTATAGTTTAAAAATTGATAGGACAATAATCCCTGTAAGAAAGTGGCTTAAAAAAAGAGATAACATCACTACAACAGCCCAGATACAATTATATCTAAATAATTAATAATAATATTTATCATCTATTCCAAATAAGGAAAAAATAAAATCAAATGTTCTTAAAATAATTTCTAGAATCATAATAAAAGCAAGATAAATAATTATTTCATTAAAAAATCCAGGAAGTTGACTAAACTGACTAAATATTCTAGTCATATCAAAGAATTTAGGATTAATTATTGAAATTGCAAGAAGTGTAAAAGGTAATAGTTTTGCTAAGTCTTTTGATAAATCTTCACTATAATAAGAAACCATTCTAATTGATGCAATTATTATTGCTGAAATAACTAAGAGATTTTCAATTGCTAAATTATCCGTTAAGAAAATTAAAAAAATTGTAAATATTGAAAACCAAAAAAAGATTAAAAATGGTAAAATTAAAATATATTCTATAAAATAAAAAACTCCTGCAAGTATTTTTGCAAGTAAAGGATGTTCTGCTTTATTATATTTATTAAGACTCAATTCAATAATATTTTTCTTTGCAACAAATCTATAAAATTTCCAGATAAAAATTGAATAAATTACAATTAATAAAACAATTAAAAATAAGTTGATAAACTTTTGAGCAAATATTGGCATAGTTGACAATAATCCATTATATGTTTCTAGAAATTTAATACTAAAATCCTCCATCACACCCATAATTTAATTTAGTAATTATTGTTTTTAAAAGTTTGTTTCAATAAATTTAAATACAATATTTCTTTATTCATTTTATGATTGATATAAAATTAATTAGAGAAAACTCTAAATTAGTAAAAGAGAATATAAAAAAGAAGTTTCAAAATGAAAAACTCCCACTCGTAGATAAAATAACAAAATTAGATAGTGAATGGAGAAAATTAAAATATAAAGAGGATAATTTAAGAAGTGAAAGAAATAAGATTTCTCAAGATATTAATAAAGCTAGAAAATCAAAAGATAATAAAAAATCAAAAGAATTAATAAAAAAAGCAAAAGAAATTCCAGGCAAAATAGAAAAGATACAAGTAAAAACAAAAAAACTTTATGATGAAATAAAACAAATTATGCAACAAATCCCAAATATAATTCATAAGTCTGTTCCAACTGGAAAAGATGAAAAAGATAATAAAGAGATTAAAAAAATAGGAAAACCTAAAAAATTTGATTATAAAATTAAAGATCATGTTGAAATTGGTGAAAAATTAAAAGTTCTTGATTTTACTCGCTCTGCAAAAGTTGCTGGAAAAGGATTTTATTATTTACTTGGAGATTTAGCATTATTGAATCAAGCAATAATAAGATTTTCAATAGATTTTATGGAGAAAAAAGGTTATACATATCTAGAACCTCCATTAATGTTAAGAAAAAATATATTATCATCAGCTCTTGATACTCAAGAATTTAAAAATACTATATATGAGATAAAAGATGAAGATCTTAATTTGATTGGAACATCTGAATATTCTCTTTTAGGAATGCATGCAAATGAAACATTTAAGGAAAAAGAACTTCCAAAGAAATATTTTTCTTATACAATGTGTTTTAGAAAAGAAATTGGTTCTCATGGAGTAAGTGAAAAAGGTCTTTATAGAACTCATCAGTTTAATAAAGTAGAACAATTTATATTTTGCAGGCCAGAAGATTCTTATAAATATTATGATGAGATGATGAATAATTCAATAGAATTATTTAAAAAACTTGAAATTCCAACAAGAGTTTTAGAAATGTGTTCTGGAGATTTAGCAACATGGAAGGCAAAAAGTGCAGATTTAGAATCATTTCGGCCTACAACTAAAAATTATGAGGAGATTGGGTCGTTAACTAATTGTACTGATTATCAAGCAAGAAATTTGAATATAAAAATACTAAAACAAAATAATGAAAGAGTGTTTTGTCATACTTTGAATAATACAGTTGTTGCAACATCTCGAGCATTAATTGCAATAATTGAAAATAATCAACAAAAAGATGGGTCTGTAAAGATTCCAAAAGTTTTAATTCCTTATATGAATGGGAAGAAAAAGCTGGATGAAAGGAGGTAAAAATGGCAAAGAAAAAATTTGATTTTGGTGTGTTTAGAAGGAAAAAAGAAGCGAAATTAAATGCAGTTAAGTTTGGTTTAGCAGGAGGAATAACAACAGCAATTTGTGTTTTGTTTACATCATTGTTAGTTTGGATTAATTATGCTCCAATGTGGGTAGCATTAATTACTGATATCTATGGTTCTTTTGGATATGATGCAACAACTTTTTTTGGAACAGTTTTAGGAGTAATCTATAGTTTTATTGATGGATTCTTGTTGACGTGGATTTTTGCATTAATTTATAATAAATTACTTTAATTTTAGTAAGCTTTAAAAATAGATTTTTATAATGATAGTTATGCCTACGTGGTCTAATGGCTATGACACTAGCCTGTCGCGCTGGATACCCGGGTTCGATTCCCGGCGTGGGCGTATTTTGGGCGTTTAACAACGTTCTTATAATTATTTTGGAGTTAAAATGGGTAAATTAAGAAAATAGGAATATTGGTCTACACTATTTTTAGTTATTGCAATAGTTTTATCTCTTATAGCATATGTACTTTCTAATTTTAATCCTAGGATTTTTGGTATTTTTATTCTAATCTTTTTTGCAGCCTTATATCTTATTTCATATAATTTTCAAGATTGGTTATATGAAAAAGGAGAGCAAAAAATAACTTTTGATGAAGAAATAGCCAAATTGGAAAAAAATGATTTAATTTATCATCTTTCTTTCATAAATGGTGCCGGATTTGCATTCTTAATCCCTGGATTTATAGAAAATAGTAATTTATTTATTATAACTGGATTAATTTTTTTAATTGTGGGGAATATTTTATATTATCATTTTTATTTACCAAGACAGCAATTTTTAATAATTAAACGAAAAATTGAGATATCTACAAAGAAAAAATAGTCAAACTCCCAAAACACTATCGGCGTAGACATTATTCTAAAATATTAAATATCTCTATTTTTTAATTAAAGTATGAAAAAACAATGGTATGTTTATATCCTTGAATGTCAAGATGGTTCTTATTATACTGGTGTAACTAATGATTTAGATAAAAGAATGAAAATTCACGCAGAAGGAAAAGGAAGTAAATATGTTAATCAAAAAGGTTTCAAAAAATTACTCATTGCAACACCTTGTAAAAATAAATCAGATGCATGTAAAGCTGAATATCAAATAAAGAAACTTCCTAAAAATGAAAAATTAGATTGGTTTAATTAATCATCATCTTCACAATCATCAACTGTTAATTTCCATCTATTCTTTTCCCACTCTTTCCATTCTTTCTTATTTTTAGCTGAACAAGGATCACAATATTTTCTTTTAAATTTTGAACTTTGAGTTACTTCTACTTCTTTTTTACAACTCTTGCATTCTATAGTTACTTTTCTACTCATAGAATATAAAAAATTAATTACTACTTAACCTTTTCTAAAATCCAAACCAAAGACCTTTTAAAGTAATTTTTCAACATTATTATATTATTAATGTGTAAGTTCTTGGGCAATGTCCAAAAGGGCTTGTGACTCAAGAAGATATTTCTTGATATTTTATTAATACTGAAGATGAACAAATTTAAAGATTTAAAACTAAGTAAAGAATTACTAAAAGTAATAGAAGAATTAGGTTTTAATGAACCAACAGAAATTCAAGAAAAAGCAATTCCAATAGCTTTAGATGGATATGATATAATTGCAGGATCTTTTACAGGAAGCGGAAAAACTTTAGCATTTTCTGTTCCAATTATAGAAAAATTAAAGCCAGGTAAAAATGTTCAAGCATTAATTTTAACTCCAACTAGAGAACTAGCAGAACAAGTTGCAAATGCAATAAAAACATTTTCAAAAAATAAACTCAATATTTTATCTATTTACGGAGGAGTAAATATTGAAGCACAAATAAAAAAATTATCAAAAACAGATATTATTGTTGGAACACCCGGCAGAATTCTAGATCATATAAATAGAAGAACATTAAGATTAGATCATATTAAATTTCTTGTACTTGATGAAGTTGATAAAATGTTTGATATGGGTTTTCACAGAGATGTTGAAAAAATTATAAAAGATTGCCCTAAACAAAGACAAACAATGCTTTTTTCAGCAACAATATCATCCGATGTTGATCATTTAGCAAAAAAATACACAAAAGATGCAAAAGAAATTGCAGTTAATTCATATGTGGATACATCAAAACTAAAACAAATTTTTTATGATGTTCCAAATCAAATAAAATTCTCATTACTTGTTCATTTGTTAAAAAAAGATAAATCTGATTTAGCAATGGTATTTTGTAATACAAGAAGAAATGTAGATTTTGTTGCAAATAACCTTTCAAGATTAGGAATTAATTCAAAAGCTATTCATGGTGGACTTTCACAAAACAATAGACTTAGAGTTTTAGATCAATTCCATGGTAAAGGTATTAAAGTTCTTATTTGTACAGATGTTGCTGCAAGAGGTTTAGATATAAGAGGAGTAAGTCATGTTTACAATTATGATATTCCAAGTTCAAGTAAAGATTATATTCATAGAATCGGAAGAACTGCAAGAGCTGGAAAAGAGGGCATTGCAGTAAGTATTTTATGTAGTCGGGATTATGAAAATTTCTCTAGTGTACTAGAAGACAAATCTATTGCAATTAAACGAGAAGAATTACCTTTTGTAGAGGTTGTAAAAATAAATACTTTTGCAGGAAAAAGAAATACTGGAAGATTTAATCGAGATAATAGATTTAAGAGAAATAATCAGTCTAATAGGCATGGAAGTTCTAGAAGGAAGATTAGAGCACACTCTTTTTAAATTATTTATTAAGAATTTTTAGTTTTGGGAGTAAATTTATATAATAAAATTTCTAGATAAAATAACATGGGAATCTTTGATTTTCTTAAAAAAATATTTGAGACAGACAATGTTGAAGAAATTGTTATAGAAAAACTTGATTTTTTTGAAATTGAAAGTTGGATTGAAAGGAAAATAAGGGAAAATGAAATTAAAGAAAAAGAGATACTTTCTGTAGTTAAAAAGAAAATTGAGGTTTTTATTAAGGAGTTTAGAGAGAAAATAGTAATTTTAGAGAATTTTGATATTAAAGCAAAAAAGGAGAAAGACCATCTTAAAAATATTGTAGCTGAAAGCAGAGAGAAATATATAGAATCTGTAGAAGACTTAATTGAAAGATTGAGTGACTTAAAAGAACTTAAACTAGAGAAATTTATTGAGAAGATAAATAAGATATTCTTTGATTTTAATAAAAGTTCATTTAAAAATTATGAAAGAGCTACAATTTTAATTGGAAAAGAAATGGCAAATATAAAAGAAAGCCTAAAAGTTTTTTCTAAAGATTTATTGAAGACATTTGAAGAAAGTAAATCAATTATAGATTTTTTTAGAAATATCTTAATAATTAAAGAAAAATTAAATACAATTACTCTAATTGATAAAACTCTAGAAAGGATTAGTGAAAAAAAGTTAAATTTGAATAAAGAAATAAGTGAGAAAGAAAAAGAAAATAGAATTTTAAAAGAAAATTTAGAAGAAGTTAAAACTAGTAATGTCTATTTAGAAAACTTAGCTAAACAGGATAAGATTAAATTTCTTAGAGAAGAGTTAAAAAAAGATATTTTTGAATTTAGACAGCTTCTTGATTTTAAGGCTTTAGCTAGTTTCTTTCGTATAAACCCGGAACAAATGAGAATGGTTAAAGACCATAGAGAAAATTTTCAACTAAATTTTGAAAAAGATAATGGGAAAGTTATAATTGAGTTATTAGATGAAGCAAAATTAAGTAATGATATAATTTTTAAAAAAATAAAGCAAATCCGAGCTAAAGTAGAAGAAACAGAAAATAATAAAAAAAATCTAAAAGAAGATGAAAGTCAAAAAGTATATCTTAAAATAAAAGAAGTTATTATTGAAATTGATAACTTGAAAATAGAAAAAGTTAAAGAAGAAAAAAGAGATGAAAAACTAAAAACAAGTAAAGAAGAATTAATTAGTATATTAAAACAAAAGCTAGCTAAATTAAATGTAGAGGTTGTTTAAATCTAAAGTGGGCGTTTATTTTATAAACCTTTAAATTGTTAATAAAATAAAAATGAAGAAGAAAAGATTAAAGAAAAACAAGAAAAGGGCAATGGAAAGAAGGCAAAGAGGTCAAAAAAAGAGTACAAAAAAATAATTATTAGTTAACTATTATAATAAAGTATCTTATATTACTAATTTTCAGTATAAAAACATTATGGTCTATAAAACGTCGCTTGAGAGTGAGACAAAAGCTTTAAAAGAGAAAGTGCTTTAATATTTTTACTTAAATTAAATTGAGGTTAAAAAAATATGGAAGAAAACGAACAAGAACAAACTTCAGCAACTGAAGAAACTTCTACTGAGGAAGCGCCTGCTGCACCAGAAGAACCTGCAGCTGAAGCAGAATCAGAAGAAGCAACAGAAGCTACTGAATCTGAAGAACCAGCAGCTGAAGCAGAATCAGAAGAAGCAACAGAAGCTACTGAATCTGAAGAACCAGCTTCTGAATAAAATTAATTTTTTATTTTTATTTATTATCAACAGATTTATATATTATTATATAAATTAAGTCAATATGGGATGGGGAAAATTTCTTAGTTTTATCTTTATTTTATTTTCTATTTCTTTACTTGTCTTTTACTGGTTTATTCCATTTAATTCAGTTGAATTTGGAATAAAATCTAAAGATTCTAATTTTAATATAGGTAATTCTAGCACAAAAGATATGCAATTTTATGATAATATGAGGTATCCTAGTAAAGAAATTAGTTATAAAATTTATGAATGTCCTTTACAAAAAAAAGAAAATATGAATGAGGCATTTGAGATAGTTTCAAACATAAGTATCTTAGAGTTTTATTCCGTAGATTCTAAAGAAGATATTTCTGTTACTTGTGATAGTAAAAATAAAATTAAAGAAGGATTATTTATTGCAGGTGAAGGAGGACCAACAAATATCACTAAAACAGATAAATTTAATGTTATTTCTCATGGAAGTATTTTATTAATAAAAAAATCTTTATGTAGTAAACCAAATGTTGCAATTCATGAAGTCTTTCATACACTAGGATTTGATCACTCTAAAAATCCTAGAAATATTATGTATAATGTTAGTCGATGCAATCAAGTTATTGGAAATGATACAATTAATTTAATAAATGAACTTTATTCTAGTCCAAGTTATTCTGATTTAGATTTTGAAAATGTATCTGCAAAGATGAATGGAAGATATTTAGATATTGATATGAGTATTAGAAACAATGGACTTAAAGAATCAGAAGATACTAAAATCATAGTTTATGTTGATAAAAAACAAATAAAAGAAATTAATTTAGAATCTATGGAAGTTGGATTTGGACGAGTAATTACTTTTACTAATATTTGGGTTTCAAAAATAAATGTTGAGAAAATAGAATTTCTCATAAATTCTAGTTTTAATGAATTGGAAAAAGAGAATAACAGAGTTATCTTGGAAATAAAAAAATAAATAAATAGAAAAAAATAAATAAATTAGTTATCAAGTTCTAGATCGTCAATCTCATTTTCGATGGGGTCATCATCATCCTCATCAAAAATCTCTTTTAGATCTTCGTTCATTTTTTAACCTCATTTTTTATAGCCATTTTATGACTTGTTTTTTAAAAAGAAAGTTAGTTTTTAAAGATTTCTATAAATGAAGATAATAAAATTATCTTGATATAAACTTAATAATGATAAACTTTTTAGTAATATTTATAACCTATTAAATTATTATATTATAGATGGAAAAAGAACAAAATACAACAAGAAACATGACTATAATTTGAATAGTTGTGGCAGTAATAATAGTTCTAGTTGTTGTAATGATTACTTTTAAAAAAGATACACCAGAAATAATAGAAATTAAAAAGTTAACAATAGATGATATAAAATATCTTAGTTATTCTATAGAAAATGAAGAGTTTGTAAAAGACAACTGTGCTGCAATAAGAGTTAATAGATGTGATGTTTTAGGAGAAGAATATAAAGGGACTGAATGTTGGTTTAATAATATTAATTTTAAATATGAAATTAGTGGAATGTTACAAGATGGTGTTAAATGTCAAGCTAGTTCAAGAGATATTCCATTAGGAATTAGAAATTATGATAATGGCATTACAATTGAATATGAACAAAGTTTTTCAAAAGTTGAAGGAGATACAAATACGCTTACATTTCAAACAGATATAAGAAAAGGAGAAGCAGTTAGTATTTGTTGTGAATTTGATGGTAAAAGTAGTTGTTTTTCTCCTGTACAAGTTAATAGTATTTGTTAAAATTCTTTAATTTCTCTTCTTTAATTATCTACTTTTGGATTTGGATTCATCAATAATTTCTTGCACTATCTTTGCATCATCACCTAGAAAATTAGACAACTCTTTTCTTTTTTTATCTAAATTTAATGATTCAATTGTCTTACAAAGCTTTTTTCCTTCATCTTCTGCATTTTGTTCAGAGTCAAAAACTGGTTCTGATGTTATGTGAGGCCTATATTTATCCCTAATTATACTATAAATTTCAAAACCATATTTTTTATTCTCTCCTTGATATACTGCTACTTCAGCTTTGTTTTCTTGAATAGTTAGAGCTGTTAATAATGAAACCATGATTTTTATTTAATCTACACCTTTTTAAATATTAAGGCGATAGAATAAACAATCACCTAATTGTTTAGAATAAATCCTTCCACCCGGATTCGAACCGGGGATCTCTCGGGTACTGCTTCTTGACTTTTGGGGTTTCATTTAATTTCCATGAAATTGGAATATCCACCTTAGATTAATATCTACAGCCAAGCGCTTTAACCACTAAGCTATGGAAGGATAAAATAAAGAGAATTATTGAATTTTTAAAAGTTCTTATTCTTCTTCAACTTCTTGTTTACGCGGTTCTGCAATAAAAAAAGCTTTATTTGATTCTGACTCATGAATTTCTCCATTTCTTTCATAAATAGCAGTAGTTGCAGGTAATGCGAATTTTCCAAGCACTCCAACTTTAGAATAAATTATATATGAAAGCATTCTTGTTTCTCCTTCTTCTAATTTTTCAAAATTCCATTCCAGTCTTTTATTTGTTTCATCTATTTTTGTTGGTTTATATTCTCCAAATCTTTCATAGATTTTTACAAGACCAGGAAGTCTATCAACAATTCCTACTCTTTCTACATATTTTTTAGCATGTACAAAAATAGTAACTTTAAGTGCAAATTCTCCTCCTTTAGCTTTAACAAAAGAAACTTTTTTTCTTAAACTTAAATTTGTTTTTGAATATTGTTTTGTTAAAATAACAATTGCTATTACAAACAATATTATTAATAATGGGAATAACCAATTAGTTTTTACAATAATTTCTGCTTTTTCTCCTGGTTTTATTTCATTACTCCAAGTATAATAGATATTAACACCAACTCTATCTACAACATCTGGTTCTGGACTAAAACTTGTAAATAATCTTGAGATGATATTCTTTTTTAATATTGTTTCTGATTTTGTTAAAACATTTCCTTTATTTGTTTTTTCTATTATCTTTGTATTAATTACAAAACCATAATCCTTTTTTGTTGTTGTTACAATATTTTTTTCAGCAAATTTTATAACACCTTCTATATCTGCTTTTTCATTTTCTACACTAACTTTGGCATTTAAAGTATAAAATCCAGCCATTAATTTTTCAAAATCACTATTATCTAACTGAACACTAAAATCTTTTCTTTCATTTGGCATAAGACTAAAGTTCTCAGTAATTTCAAAAAAAGCAGAAGAAAACTTTGCATTTATTTCTTCAAAATTAAAATTTTCCTTATTATGTATATATATTCCAAGAGAATTTGATTCAGGATCTATTTCTCCAGAACCTATTTCAAATACATCTTCTAAATCTATTATTTTTATTGTTAATTCTTCTTGTATTTTTGTTAAATCTTGACCCATAATATTAAATTGAAAACTATAAAATCCTTTATAATCCAAATCTTCTCTAGGATAAACAATTAGTTGTACATCTTTTGTTTTTCCAGAATCAATAAAAACTGTTCCAATAGGAAACATACTAAATCCAAGCAAATTATCAAATCTAAAATTATCTGCTTCTCCTAGATTAGTTACCTTTAAGTCATATGTAGCTGGTTTATTTAATCCAGAAACCATAACTTCACTTGAATTTATTTGTTCAACTTTTAAATTTACTGCTAAAACAGAAGGTAATATTAATAATATTAGTAATAATGTGAATATCTTTTTCATACGAGAGATAAATAGAAATTATATATAAGGATTTCGGTTCTATCTTTTTCCTTCTAAATCAAGATAAGCTTTAGCTTGAGATACAAATTCATTACCTTCTTCAGAGATTTTTTCTTGAAATTGTTCTATTCTAGAAGAAATAACCCATTTTTCATAAATACTTCTTAAGAATTCTTTAAATGCAGTTGTTTTAAATTTTCCTTCATAATCTCTTATTAAATTTCCCTTAACTGAAATTTTTATACTTCCTTTATTAGTTTCTATTTTTTTACCCTCTTTATTTATCTCTACTTTTTTAAGAGCACCTATTTTAAAAGTAATTTTAAATTCAAATTTAAAATAATCAGTAACTTTTTTCTCTCCAGTCCATTTAATTTCTATATTTTTTGAGTCTCCACTTAATTTTTCTTCATATTTATCTTCAGATATATCTAATCCTGTTTCTTCTGTAAGCCAGCTATAACAGAAATTATAAAAATCTGAAAATGGAAAAATCCCTCCATATTTTATATTACTAGAAAATATTGTTTCTTCTTCTGCCATCTTTTAAATATAATACAAGAAGTTTATTTAAATATTTAACTAAAATTAATCTTTTACTTAGAATTCCTACAAGAATCACAAATAAGCATACCCTCAGATCTATAGAGAATATTTTGATTTCCACATTCTTCACAAATTCCTTCTTGAGATAATTTTTTATCTCTTGCTTTTTTTACTCTTTTTAGTTTTTCTGTTTCTTCTCTAATTTGAGTGAATTCTTCTAGTTCTTGATAGACTTCAGGATGGAAATTTAATATATCTTTTGTAGTAATTATTCCTACAAGCGAATTATCATGAATAACTGGAAGCTTTTCAAGTTTTAATTTTTTCATCTTTTTCATAGCCTCATCAATTGTATTAAGTGGTTTAATTGTTGCTATTTTTCTTGGAGAAATATCAATTGCTTTAATTTTTGATAAATCACTTTTAGATTTTTTAATTAATGCCCATAAAATATCTTTTTCAGAAATAAATCCTATAAGTTTCTTTTTATTTACAATAAGTAAGCTTCCTACTCTTTTTCTTACCATTTGTTTAGCACAATCAAGTAGAGATGTATCTGGTTTAACAATAAATGGCTCTCTTGTCATAACATCTGCAACTACTATTCTTTTCATATTTTTAATATATGAATTTCCCTTATAAAGATTATTAAGAACTCAATAGTGACTTTTAATTATAATAATATTTAAATAATGAAAAATAAGAAAGATTAATATGTCTGAAAAACCAGTTGTATTAATGCCAGAAGATATTCAAAGAATTATGGGTAAAGATGCACAAAGAAACAATATTTTAGCTGCAAAAATGGTATCTGAAGTTGTAAAAACTACTCTAGGACCAAAAGGAATGGATAAAATGCTTGTTTCTCCCTCAGGCGATATTATTGTTACAAATGATGGAGTTACAATTCTAGATGAGATGCAAATAGAACATCCTGCTGCAAAAATGATGGTTGAAATTGCAAAAACTCAAGAAAGCGAAGTTGGTGATGGAACAACAACTGCTGTTATGATTGCAGGAAGACTTCTCGAAAACGCTGAAAAACTTTTAGATAAAAAAATCCACCCAACTCTTATTACAAAAGGATATAGAATTGCTGCACAAAAATCTCAGGAAATATTAAATGAAATTGCATTAAAAATAACTCCTGATAATCTTGATGTTTTAAAACAAGTTGCAATGACTGCAATGACTGGAAAAGGTGCAGAAGATTCAAAAGAAAAATTTGCAGATATTATTGTTAAAGCTGTAAAGCAAGTTGAAAGTGATGGAAATGTTGATTTAAATGATATTAAAATAGAAAAATTAAAAGGTGAAGGAATTAGAGATACAGAACTAATTTCTGGAATTGTTCTAGATAAAGAAAGAGTTTCACATGATATGCCAAGAAAAATTCAAAATGCAAAAATAGCAATAGTTGATTTTCCAATAGAGTTAAAAAATCCAGAAATTGATACAAAAGTTTCTATTTCATCTCCAGAACAATTACAGAGTTTTATAAGTGGAGAGGAAACAACAATAAGAAATATGGTTGAGAAAATTAAAGAAAGTTCTGCAAATGTTATTTTTTGTCAAAAAGGAATAGATGATTTTGCACAATATCTATTATCTAAAGAAAAAATCTATGCATGTAGAAGAGTTGCAAGAAGTGATATGGAAAAAATATCTAAAGCAACAGGTGGAAGAATTGTAAGCAACTTAGATGAATTAAATCAATCTCAATTAGGAAGTTCAGAAATAGTAGAAGAAATAAAACATGGAGAAGATAGTTTAACTTATATTAAAGGATGTCAAAATCCAAAAGCACTTACAATTTTAATTCATGGAGGAACAGATCATGTAATTGATGAAATTGAAAGAGCATTAAAAGATGGTTTAGGTGATGTTATTTGTTCTTTAAAATCAGGATTAGTTGTTCCTGGAGGAGGAGCAGTAGAAATGGAGCTTGCAAAAAGACTTAAAGATTTTGGACAAACTTTAAGTGGAAGAGAACAATTAGCTGTAGAGGAATTTGTATCATCTCTAGAATTTATTCCTTCAACTTTGGCAGAAAATGCGGGAATTGATCCAATAGATGTTTTAACAGAATTAAAATCACGTCATGATTCAGGAGAAAGAAATGCAGGATTAAATTTATTTACAAATAAAATTGAAAATGTACTTGATGCAAGAATTATTGAACCATTAAAGATTAAAAGTCAAGCAATAAATTCTGCAAGTGAAGTTGCAATCATGATTTTAAGAATAGATGATGTTATTGCATCAACTGGGGGAAAGGGTGGAAAAATGAACTCAATTGGAGCAATGCCTCCTGGAATGGGGAGTTATTAGAATCAATCCTTTGAAGATTTCATAAATAAAACAATTAATACAACAACTAAAAATATTGCAATTAAAGAAAAAATCCAGTCAAGTGCTTGAGAAGATTTTTTAACATCTTCTTTTACATCTTCAGATATTACTAAACCACTAAATAAGAAATCATCTGTTGC
>NZDC01000007.1 GCA_002689985.1 Candidatus Pacearchaeota archaeon
CATAAACTTTCCCTCCTCTTTTTATATATTTTTTATAAACCATTGCACCCCTTTAGATCTGTAAGTAAACAAGAAAACTAAAGAAAATGGCTATTTAAACCTTTCACTAATACGTTTAGTATATATTACCATTAAGAAGTATTAATAAAAACATATAGATTTATTAAGTATATATTATTAATCAAGAAATAGTAATAAAATATATAGACTTATTATATATATATATATATTATATATACTATAAAAATCGTATTTTTATGTGTAAGTAAACTTAAAAAACCCTAAAAGGAGCAATTTATAATCCTAAAGAAAATCTTTTTATTAAAAAACGTGTGCAAAAAAGATTAATTTCTAAAAAAGAAGAGATTAATCATAATCTAAGGACTTATAATTTACATAGTTTCTAAAAAATGATTTAAACTGTTACTTAATAAAAAGATAAACTCTAAAAATTATAAGAAACTTTTAAGTTTTGATTATTATAAACAAAAAATCTATTATCTCTTATAAAATAGAAAAATTTATATACTATAATCACTATAGCAATTATAGAATGACAAGTACAATTCAATTAAGCAAAGAAACAAAAGATATTATTGCATCTTTTGGAAGCAAGAAAGACACTTATGAAGATATAATCAAAAAGATTTATTCTCTTGCAGTTAAAGAACAATTAAGAGAGTTTCTCATGTCTTCTAAGAATTCTATTCCTATTGAGGAAGCTATTCGGAGAGCCAAAAAAGAATGGCCAAAGTAGAAATTATTGAATCTTTAGAAAAAGAAATTCGTAAAAAATTTAAGAAAGAATCTATTAAGATTTTCGAATTAATGAAATCCCTTAAAAAAAATCCTAAGAAAGGAAAATTTTTAGGTAATGTTGGAGGAATTATAATAAAAGAATTAAAATATAAGAATTTTAGATTCTATTTTATTACAGATGGTTTTAAATTAAAGATATTTTCTAAAGAAGAACTTACTGATTTGTTAATTAAATTTGTAAAAATATCTGATAAAAAACATCAACAAAAAACAATTAATGAAATTAAAACTATTTTAAAGAGTTTTGGGAGGGAGTGGTTTTAATGGAAAACAAAATAACCAAAGAAAAAATAGAAAAATATAGTAAGTTAACAAGTAATGCCCTTGAAATTGTAAAAAAATCTATTATCAAAGGTAAAGAAAAACATGCAAAAGAAATAATTGATATGGTTTCAAACTATTTATCTGATTCTCAACACTTTAAAAAAAAAGAAGACTATGTTAATGCATTTGCTGCACTTAATTATGCTCATGGTTGGCTTGATAGTGGAGTTAGGTTAGATATATTTAAGGTAAATAATGATAAATTATTTACAATAAAGTAAGTTTTATATAACTTAATAAATTTATCTTGTTATGAAAAAGAGGATAATAGTTTTAAGTTTAGGTGGAAGTTTAATTATTCCTGATAGAATAGATCTAGAATTTCTAAAGAAATTCAAAAAAATAATTAATAAAAATACAAAAAAATACAAATTTGTTATTGTTTGTGGAGGTGGAGGTATTGCAAGAAAGTACATTCATGCTTTAAAAGAAGTTAAAACTAGTGAGAAAAGACAAAGCCTTTCAGGGATAACAGCTACGAGAATGAATGCTAGATTTATGAGTTATTTCTTTAATACTAATCAAAAAGATATTCCTCACAACTTAAAAACTATTAAAAAGCAAATAAAAGAAGAAAACATTATATTTAGTGGAGCACTTGGGTATAAAACAGACCAAACAACTGATTCAACAGCTGCATTTATTGCAAGAGAACTAAAAACAGACTTTATTAATCTAACCAATATCTATGGATTACACAATAAAAACCCTTTAAAATACAAGAATGCTAAATTTATTCCAAAAATTAGCTGGGAAGACTTTGATAAAATGGCAAATAAATTTAAATTTACACCAGGTCAACACTTTATTCTTGATCAAACAGCATCAAAAACAATTCTAAAAAATAAAATTAAGACATATATAATTGGAAAAGATCTAATTCAACTTGATTCAATTTTGAATAACAAAAAATACAAGGGAACAATAATTTATGGATGAATATAATTTTATTACTGGAGAAAATTTTGATAAAAGAAGAAAAGAAATAAAAAATAGTCAAAAAAAAATAATTTTTTCAAGTAATGATGACCAATTAAATAGAAAAGTTCTAGAAAAAGAGAAAATAGATATTCTTTTATTAAATCAAAAAGATAAAAAAGACTTTTTAAAGCAAAGAAACTCTGGATTTAATCATGTACTTTCCAAAATAGCAAAGAAAAACAATGTTACAATTGGAATAAACTTGGATGAAATTATCAACGCTGAATTGAAAGAAAAAGCAGAAATTCTTGCAAGAATAAAACAAAACATAAAATTATGTAATAAAAGTAAACTAAAGATGAAATTTACTTACAAAAAAAACAAAAGAAATATTTATGATTTAAAATCATTAGGACTTATTCTTAAAATGCCAACTTGGATGACAAAAAAATTATAAATTAAAACTTAAAACTATCTGCAATATTTCCTGTTACTTCTTTTCCTGCTTCTGCTTTAATAATTGGTGCAATTGAAACTTCTTTAATTGAAGAAATCCCGCTTTCTATTACAAATGTTTGTTTTTCTAACTCTTTTATAGCTGAATTTTCTTCAACTACTTTAGTATCAGAGTCATTTGATACAACAAACTTTATCCCAACTAAATCCCCTTCTCCAATACCTCGATTAACTCTTAAACTAACATTATCTCCAACAAGTTTAGGATCTTCTATTTTTAAATCAATTAATAATTTTCCAAGTGAAATTTGTTCAACTCCTCCTGTGATAATATTTTGTATAATAGCCCAAATAATTCCAATTGAAACTAAAACTAAAAGAACCATAATTAGAGTTGTAATAAGTGCTGAAATACCTCTTTTATTCTTCATCTAATCAATAAGAATTTAAAGTTTATAAAGAATACTATTTTAAATAGAGAATGGACATTAAAAATATAATAAGATCATTAAGCCCGAATGAGAGAAAAATAATTCCTTATCTTAACGAAGATGTAGATAAAATATCTGAAAAATCAGGACTTGATAAGGTCTCTGTTTTAAGGTCACTAGGATACCTTCAAAATAAAAATATAGTTAATATCTCATCAGAAACAAAAAAAATAGTAGAAATAGGAGTTAATGGAGCACTATATAAGAAAAAAGGACTACCTGAAAGAAGACTTCTTAATTTATTAAATGAAAAAAGAGTTCTTAAATTTAAAGATGCACAAAAACAAAGCTCTTTATCCGACGAGGAATTCAAAGTATCAATTGGAGCACTAAAGAAAAAAGCAATGATTGAATTAAAAAATAATAAAATAGTTTTAAGCACAAATAATATCACAAAAAAGATGTTAGAAGAGATTTTTATTGAAAATCTTCCACTTGAATATGATTCATTATCTCCTGAACAACAACATGCACTAAAATACCTTCAAAATAGAAAGGAAATAATAGAAATAAAAGAAGAAAAAACAATAAATATTGAAATTACTGAACTCGGAAATACAATAATTAACTCAAAAATAAAATCAGAACAATTAATTGAGCAAGTAACACCAGAAATATTAAAAAAAGATTCATTATGGAAGGGAAAAAGATTTAGACGATATGATATTACTTCTCCTGTTCCTAGAATAAATGGTGGAAAAAGACATTTTGTTAATCAGGCAATAGATTATGGACGGAAAATCTGGACTGATTTAGGTTTTATTGAAATGTCTGGAAACTTAATTGAGAGTTCTTTTTGGAATTTTGATTCATTGTTTACCGCACAAGATCATCCAGTAAGAGATATGCAAGATACTTTTTTTATTAATAAACAAAAAGAACTTCCTGATAAAAAAATTGTAAAAGCAGTTAAACTCGCTCATGAAAAAGGTATTTCTAAAAGTAAAGGGTGGAAATATAAATGGGATGAAAAAGAAGCAAAAAGAGTTGTTTTACGTACCCATACTACTTGTTTATCTGCAAAAACACTATCAAAATTAAAAAAAGAAAATTTACCTACAAAGTTTTTTGCATTAGGAAAATGTTTTAGAAACGAAACAGTTGATTGGAGTCATGGATTTGAGTTTAACCAAACAGAAGGAATTGTCGTCGATAAAAACGCTAATTTTAGACATTTGCTTGGATATTTAAAGCAATTCTTTGAAAAAATGGGATTTAAAAAAATAAGATTTCGTCCTTCTTATTTTCCTTATACAGAACCCTCTGTTGAAATAGATGCTTTTCATCCAGGAAAAAAAATCTGGTTAGAACTTGGTGGAGCAGGAATATTTAGACCAGAAGTAACAGTTCCCTTACTTGGAGAAAATATTCCAGTACTTGCATGGGGACCAGGATTTGATCGTATGCTAATGGATTACTATAAAATAAAAGATTTAAGAGAATTATACAAAAACGATATAACTAAATTAAGAAAAATGAAGTTTTGGATGAAATAAAATGGATATTAAAGATTCACAAAAAAAGATAAAAGAATTTGATAAAGCTAGAGGTTGGGATGATATGTGGAATTTTAAAGATTTATTATTGAATATAACTGAAGAAACAGGAGAAGCTTGGAATTTAGTAAAATGGGTGGATGATGAAAAACAAAGAGAAATTGTGAAAGAAAATAAAGAAGAAGTTTCAGATTTTATTGGAGATACTATGTTTTTACTTTTAAAATTAGCAAATCAAACAGATGTTGATGCAAATCAAGCATTAGAAGATACATTAAAAGAATATGAAAAAAGAATGCCTCCAGAAAAAATGAAAGAAGTTGGACATGCAAATAAGTTAGCAGGAGGTATCGACGATAAAGAAAATGGCAGTAATAAATCTCAATAAAAAACAATTTGAATCTGAAATAGGAAAATTAGATGAAAAAATGCAAAATAAAGTTGCAATGTTTGGAACTCCTATTGAAAAAATAGATAATGAAGATGTAGAAATAGAAGTTTTTCCAAATCGTCCAGATTTACTTAGTTTTCAAGGATTTAAAAGATCATTTTTAGCATTTTTAGGTAAAAAAACAGGACTAAAAAAATATAATTTAAATAAACCAGAGAAAAACTATAAAGTTACAATAGAAAATTCTGTAAAAGATGTAAGACCTTATACTGTCTGTAGTATTGTTAAAGGATTAAAATTAGATAATGAAAATATAAAAGAATTAATTGAAATTCAAGAAAAACTTCATATTACAGTTGGTAGAAAGAGAAAAAAACTAGCAATTGGTATTTATCCTTTAGAAAAAATCAAACTTCCAATAACATACAAGGCATTAGAACCAGATAAAATAAGATTTATACCCCTTGAATCAAATAAAAAGATGTCAGGGCTTGAAATACTTGAAAAACACCCTGCAGGAAGAGAATATTCACAATTACTTGCAGGAAAAACAAAATTCCCTATATTTATTGATGCAAATAAAGATATCTTAAGTATGCCTCCAATAATTAACTCTCAATTAACAGGAAAAATAACAGAAGATACAAAAGATGTTTTTATTGAATGTTCTGGATTTGATAAAGATATATTAAATAAATGTTTAAACATAATTATTACAGTTCTTGCAGATATGGGCGGGAAAGTATACCAAATGAATGTTATTGGTAAAAAAAGAGAAATAACTCCTAACTTAACAACAGAAAAAATGAAAATTTCTATTGAAAATACAAACAAATTACTAGGATTAAACTTAGAAAAAAAGCAAATAAGGCAATTAATTGAAAAAATGGGTCATAATTACAATAAAGAAACAGTTGAAATCCCTTCTTGGAGAACAGATATCTTGCATGAAGTTGATTTAATTGAAGATATTGCAATTGCATATGGCTATGAAAATTTTATTCCAGTTATCCCAGAGATATCAACAATTGGAAAGGAAAATAAAAAGGAAATAATTAAAAGAAAAATAGCAGAAATCTTAACAGGTCTTAATATGCTTGAAGTATCTAATTATCATCTTACAAAAAAAGATGATCAAAATAAAAAAATGGGTCTATCTGAAAAAAATAAAGAGAAATTTATTGAATTAGAAGAATCAAAAACAGAATTTTCTATTTTAAGAACCAATCTTACACATTATTTATTAAAAATATTTTCAGAAAATATAGATTCAGAATATCCTCAACAAATTTTTGAAATAGGAAAAGTTTTCAAAGCAGATAAAGATATAATTGAAGATGAAAATCTTGCAGCAGCAATTACTCCAGGCAATTTTACAGAAATAAAGCAAATTCTTGAGTATTTATCTAAAATGATTAATATAAAAATAGAAATTAAAGAAACAGAAAAATCTAAAGCATACTTTATTGAAGGACGAGTTGCAGAAATATTAATTAACAATAAAAAAATTGGATTTATCGGGGAAATTCATCCAAAAATTCTAAAAAATTGGAGAATAAAAATGCCTATTGCATTGTTTGAAATTAATTTAAAAGAAGTTTTTAAAGAGTTAGATTAATAAACTATTTTTTAATATTACCTATATGTATCCACAAACTCACTTTTTGTTTTCTTCCAAACATTGTAATATTTTCAATAAATCTCTTATTTATAAATCTTTCTATTATGTAACTATTTTAAAGAAATAACTTACCCAAAATAACCTTTATTATTAACTTCAAACTTATTATCCCAATTCTTTTTTATCTTATTGATAATACTTAACATATCTTTTTTTATCCCTTGCCATAACTTATAAGAGTCTTTTATAAATTCTGCATCATTTTTTATAGAAAAATCAATGTCTAACTCAATTAATCTAACTTCATTTTTTGCTAATTTCTTATAAATATCGACTAATTTATCTTTTTCTTGAATTTCAATTGACTTAATTACAGAAAAAATAAACATTGGAGTATTGACAGGATGTAAAATAGCTTCAACAAATCGTAAATAATTTGAAAATTTATCTGCAATAAATCTTTTTATCTCCCTTAATAAATAGTCTGTTTCAACTTCGGCAATCTTTTCTATTTGAAAATCTTCATTTAATTTTTCAAAACTAGGTAAATCATATTCTTTCTGTATCTTTTTATATTCTTTTTTTAAATTATCTAATTCAGATTCTTTTTTTGTCATATTCAGAATTAAGAATAAGGTTTTATAAATCTAAGCCTCAGCTAAGGTTTAAGATTATATTTCTTTTGAGGACTCATTTTTAATATATAGAAAATTTTATTTATTATTCTCTAAATAAGAGTCTCCATTAGGATTATAAACCAAAGTTAGATTATTCTGTTTTAAGAAATCAGTGCCCAATATTGTTATCCCTGCTCCATCAGATTCTTTTGAAAGATGAACCGGGTCTAGATTTATTGATATAGATTTCTCTTCAGAATCTTTCATAAATAATTTTAACCCTTTATTATATTTAGTTAGTTCAACAGATCTTCCAGAGATCCCTATTATTCTTTTGGTAGTAGTCATTTCGGGATTTGTAGTAACATAGCATCTTTAAAACTTAGAATGGTTTCCTCACATCCAGTATCAATAACAACTAATAAAGAAGCATATTTTCTATTACTCAAAACTGAAATAAAAATATTAGGTATTATCCTCTTTTTATAATCAACCCTTATAGGAATTTTCATTTTCACAATACTAGTGTAGAACCAGCAATAGGAATAAATTCAACTAAGACTTTAGAATGGTCTATCTTTTTTTCATCTATATTTTGAAATACGGCTTCTGGAGTCTCTCCTACAGCTACTAAATTTGCTCCACTTACAGCAACAAATTTATTTGGATATTTCATTTCAAAATCATTAAAATTATTATTAAAAAATTCTAAATTTTTCTCAGCTTCTTTCAGAACTGCTAAAGCTTCCATAACAAATTATAGATATTTCTCTTTAAATATCTTGTTATTTTGAATATTTATTCACTAGTTTTTTATTCTTTTTAGAGAGAGCTTTATCTTTTTTTCTAATTCGCCGAGAGAATAGCAAGGATATTCTTCTTTCATTATACTTAATAGAAATTAAAATTTATAAAAGCCTATTTTTAAGACCAATTTCAAAAGCCTCGGGAGGGAATTGAACCCCCAATCTCCACCTTACCATGGTGATGCTATACCATTAAGCCACCGAAGCATATAAAATACTTCGCAGTAGCTATATAAAAAATTATTTACTTGCATACTTTAAAACATTAAATACTAACCAAATAATTAAAAATGCAACACTTACAAATCCTGTTACTAATGCAAGAATAAAAAATAAATTACTTAATAATTCATTTGAAGAAACATTATATAAAACTAAAGATAAAACAAACAAAACTACAAATAAAGATAGATTTTTCATAACTAAATTAAATTTAGTCTTATTACTTGCTAATCTTTTTGGTTTACTAACTATTCTTTTAACCTTTCTAGATTTCTTCTTTGCCTTTCTTTTCACCTTCTTTTTAGCCATCTTATATTACAAGTAATATAGAGTTTTTAAATATTACTTTGAATCTCAAAATTATCTTTATTAAGTTATACTCTTATTATTTTTCCAATTCATCTTAATTGCATTGGATGTTATAGTTTTTAAATTCCCAAAAATAGAACCAAGCCAAGAAAAGTAAGTTTTAGTTGCATCAATTAATCCTGGTACTGTTTTATAATCAACATTTTGTCCTTTAAAGACAATAAACGTTCCAAGATATGCAAATAATATTAATCCTATTAAAAGTATAGCAAATAATTTATGTTTTAATCTTTTTATTTCTATTATTACCCATATTGCAATAACGAGTACTGAAATAACAAGCATTGCAACTCCGATTGCCATAATTAGAAAAAGAATAAGGAGTATAAAAATATTTCTAAGAGAAAATCAATAAACTTTTATATCTATTTTACAAAAAAATATTAGTTAGAGCCCTGTAGTGTAGTTGGTCAAACATCACGTGCTCTGGACGCGTAGACCTCGGTTCGAATCCGAGCAGGGCTATATTCACAAAATTTAAATATACTAAATTCTTAAGTAATATATGAAAGATAAAGAAATCGGAAAGGTTTCTAGTTATTTTAGTCATGTAGGTGTTGCTGCAATAAAACTTGCAGGCAAATTAAAAGTTGGAGATAAAGTCCATATAAAAGGGAGTACAACTGATTTTGAAGAAGATATAGGAAGTATTCAAATAGAAAAGGAAAGTGTAAAAGACGCAAAAAAAGGAGACCATATTGGAATAAAAGTTTCTGAAAAAGTAAGACCTAATGATAAAGTTTTCTTAGTTAAATAAAACCAAAACGTAGTCCAGTAGCTAAGAAAAGTTTATATAGTTCTAGTAATTATGATATTCATGAGAATTAAGTTAAAAAAAGGAAAACAAAAAGCATTAATAAACTTAGCTAAAATAAATTTCACTTGGAAAGAATTATCAAAAAGGTTGAATATTTCTGAAGGATATTTGAGAAATGAATTAAGAAATGAGGAGAGAACTCTTGATAATGATAAATATAAAATTATATGTCAAATTAATAATGTAAATTTTGATAAATATATAATAAATCAATTTGAGGATAACTGGGGAAGATCAAAAGGAGGGATAAAATCCTCAAAGAACATAAAAATCATTACAATCCCAAAAAAAGATGAAAAATTGGCAGAGGTAATAGGAATTATTCTGGGTGATGGACATGTTTCTGAATTTAAAATTGGAAAAAGAATTAGGTGTTATATGATAAGAGTTGCAGGCAATTCTGAAACTGATAAAGATTACCTAACAAGATATATTCCTTTTATCTTTTATGATATATTTAATGAAAAAGGGAGTTTACATTTCTCAAAAACTTCTAAAGTAGGATACTTTACAATATATGGTAAAAAATTTGTAGATTATATAAAATCCATCGGGATTAAATCAGGTAACAAAAAAAGAAATAATCAAGGAATTCCTCTTTGGATTAAAAATAATAAAAAATATATATCAAAATGTATTAAAGGATTAATTGATACAGATGGATCAATCCATTATATATCAAAGAACAATAAGAATATAAGAATTAGCTACACAAGTTACATCCCCCAATTATTAAATGACGTAAGAAAAGGATTAATTAACTTGGGTTTTAATCCTTCTAAAATTATAACAGAAAAGCAGATATTTCTTTCAAGTAAAAAAGATATTGAAAAATATATAGGAGAAATAGGATTTGGTAACTCTAAAAACTTAAATAGATTCAATATTTTAAAAAAACGAATGCCCCTGTAGTCTAGCGGCCAAATCTCATTATGGAATAAAATCTATGTGGGAGGCTATGGATTCCACCCTCTCAAAATTTAGAATAGAGAAAAGGTGATTGAATCTCGATGAGAGAGAATATCTATGCATCTTAATGCAACCCT
The DNA here is from genome assembly GCA_002689985.1 of Candidatus Pacearchaeota archaeon. Classification (GTDB taxonomy): domain Archaea; phylum Nanobdellota; class Nanobdellia; order Pacearchaeales; family GW2011-AR1; genus NP1466. The sequence goes on from NZDC01000007.1 coordinate 10,397, forward strand.
CTCTTTTTTGGAGAACGGTGGTGACCCGGGTTCAAATCCCGGCGGGGGCGTTTAATTCAAATGAAACAAATAGAAAAAATTATGAAAATTCTCTCAAAAGAATATCCTTCAAATGAAAAAACTACATTAAATCGTATGAGAAAAAAACCAAATGCATTTAAAATTTTAATTTCTTGTTTATTGTCACTCAGAACACAGGATAAAAATACTGAAATAGCATCAAAAAAACTCTATGCTGTTGCAGATACACCAAAAAAAATTGCAAATCTTCAGGTAAAAAAATTAGAAAAACTAATATTTTCATCAGGTCATTATAAAAAGAAAGCAAGAACACTAAAATATGTTTCATCTGTTTTAATTAAAAAATATAATAGTAAAGTTCCAAATGATAAAGAGGAATTATTATCAATAAAAGGAATTGGTCCAAAAACAGCAAATATAGTTTTAGCTTTTGCTTTTGGACAATCAGTAATTCCTGTTGATGTTCATGTACATGTTATTGCAAATAGGTTAGGATGGGTAAAAGAAAAAACTCCAGAGAAAACAGAAAAAGCATTAGAAAAAGTACTTCCTAAAAAATACTGGAAAGAAATTAATGCAATATTAGTTCTTTTTGGTCAAGAGATTTGTATCACTCTCTCACCAAAATGCTCTGTTTGCCCTATTAGAAAACATTGTCCACGTATAGGAATTACTCGTAGTAGATAATTATAAAGCATATTTTTTCTTAAAATATTTACTATTTTGAACTTTGTCTATTAACAATTCGAAATTTTTTTTCTTTTTAGGAGAAGTGCATCCTATTACCTTATAGAAATTACGATATTCTTTAAAACCACTTATATTAAAGTAGTATCTTAGTTTATCTTTTTTAATATATGTTCTAACTATGTGAGAATTTACATCTAATTCCTTAAGAATATATTTAAAATCATTCAACATGTCTCTATTGTCTTGATGTAATCTTGCACAATAGTTATCTACCCTTATTGATCCCTCATCATCAAAAAAGGCTCTAACAAATCCAATTTTAAACTCTTTATTAGATTTTTTTATTTGAGAAGTTATTATTTTATTTTTCCCCTCTGCAAACTTTCCACATATTGTATAAAGGATATCACAACAAATCTTTGGATAAAATAAACCTACACTATGATTTTTTGGGACCTTGTTTAAATTATCTACTTTCATTAGCCATTGTGATTTCTCATGGAATAATTTTTTCTTTTGTACCCATATTCTTGCTTTAATTCCAAATATTTCTTCCATATATTTGTTAAATTCTTTTAATAATTCAATATTAGAATTAGAATAAAAAACAGAATGAAATCTTTTTTCAATAGAGCCATCTCCTAAAATATGTCCAACTATTGATCCTAATTTCTTATCAATTTTTATAGGAAAGTTAGGTTTTATTTCTCCACTTCTAATTCCTGCTTTAATAGAAATTAAATTTATTTCCACCTCTTCCCAAGAATAACTTGATAATTTTACTATTTTTATAAGTTTATCCATAGGAACTGTCCTATAGCCTTTTATCCATCCATAGATAGTCATTGAGGATTTCTTATTTTTATTTACTGAACATCCTATTCTTTGAACAAATTTTTTATCTCTATTAGGAGTATTTGATTTAGAAGCATCTTTTAATAATTTATTTAAGAATGTTAAGTTTAATTTAATATGGGTTGTTTTAAGAGAATATGCTAAATATCTTAATCTAATCTCTTTTTTCATGTTTATGCAAGTATTCTAATCTTTATATAATTTCATACTCATTGTTAAGGGATACCAATTTCTCCATGCTATTAGAGTAAAAAGGAGTAAATCACAAGTTAACTTATTTTATTAAACAGGCCCATATTTGTCTCTTAATTCTTGAAGCACTTTTGGCCTATTTTTTTCTAATCGTGTATAATGCTCTCTTTTAATTCTATTTCTCTCTTCAAGAGGAAGAGAACCAATATTTTTAACATCAAGGACCTCTAAATTTAATCCCTTATTATTATCAAGATATTCTTTTACATCAGAGGAAATCATATATGCAGTATCCTCATGTCTAGGATTATAAAAACTATCAAATTCAATATGATTAGCATATAAAAAATTTATGAGGCTCTTTTTCAGACTCTTTATCTAAAGGTCTTACATGAACCTTCTTTCCAGGAATTTTTTCTTGGTCAGATTTATCATTCATATATTCACTTATAATTTATGCTTAATAAAAATTTCTATAGTAAACTTTAACAAAAACCTTTTTAAACCAATTTCTCTAAAATTTAATATGAAACGATCAAGCCGTAGATGGAAAAAAAAGCGTCAAATGCGTTGGAAATGGCAACGTAAAAGACTTAGAAAGGAAAAGCACAAAAGAAAAGTTAGACGTGCTAGAAGTAAATAAGATTGAATATAAATTAAAGTATAATAATTCTTAAAAAGAGTATTTCTTATGAGATAAGATGGAGCAAGAAGACTCAAGGAATATATTTAATCTATTTATAGAATATTATGATTTAAAAGAAAAATTCGATGATTATCCTAAGGAAAAGATTAAAAAAGAGATTCAAAATCCATCTAAAGAATATATTAGATTTACAAGAATAAATCATTATTTAAGACACTTAGTATTAACAGGAGAAGAAGTTATGGATATTGAATTAGGAGAAATAACTGATGAAGATATTAAAGAATCTGAATTATATGGAAAATTAGAAGAGAAATATGATAAATTAGATGATAAATATAAGGAAATAGGTATACTTTTAAATGATGAACAAGAAAAAGTAGAAGAATCTAAAAAAGAAATAAAAAATATTGATAATCTTCATGAGAAAATAAAAAAACTAAAAAATGGTGAGAATTCTAAATTAGGTAAAATAGAACAAATAATTCTTGGAAAACAAGGACCTTTTATTGATGAAATAAGAAGTGTTTTAAATAAACCCAGATAATTATCCTAAACCTTCACAATAATATTTATATAATTAATCCTATTTATATTAAAATGGGAGAATTATCAATTGAACAATTAGAATATCATAATATAAGAATTACATGCTTAAAAACGCAACAAGAGTTGTAGGGGTTAAAAAACAAAGAAAATTATAATGAAAAGATAATAGAAAAAGCATATGAAATTATATCTAATTATGAAAAATCAATAGAGATTCCAAAAAAATTTGGTAAAGACATTCATGCAGATACATGGATTTTATATGGAAGATTATACTGGAGTGATCTTGATTCAATATTAATTAATAATTCTAGACATGAAGCAAAGAAAATATGGATAAAAAAAGAAAAGGAAATATCTGAAATTAAATTAACAATAAAAAGTATATTAGATAATAAAAAAATGTCTGGAGAATCTTTAGATAATACAATAGACTTCTTTGGAAGATTACATGATAAATGTCCTTTATTAAGCCAAAGAACTGGTTGTTATTAATTTATTATTACTATACTATCAAAATCTTTATAAGCAAATCTAATTTTAACTTTTCATGGAAAGCGAAATATGGACAGAAAAATTTCGCCCTTCTAAATTCTCAGAGGTTGTAGGGCAAAGTGATATTATTAAAAGAGTTGAAGCACTAACAAATTCGCTAAATATTCCTCATTTCTTATTTGCAGGACCTGCAGGAACAGGAAAATCAACATTAGCATTAATAATTGTAAAAGAATTATTTAAGGAAAATTGGAAAGAAAATTATTTAGAGTTAAATGCTTCTGATGAAAGAGGAATACAAATTGTAAGAGAAAAAGTAAAAAATTTTGCAAGAACAAAATCTTTAGGAAGTGTTCCATTTAAAGTAATTTTTTTAGATGAAGCTGATGCATTAACGCCAGAAGCTCAACAAGCATTAAGAAGAACAATGGAAAATTATTCAGCAACATGTAGATTTATTTTATCATGTAATTATTCAAGTAAAATTATAGATCCTATTCAATCTAGATGTGTACTTTTTAGATTTAAAATCTTAGAGAAAAAAGATATTGAAAGTGTAATTCAAAAAATTGCAGAAACTGAAAATTTAACATTAAATCAAGAAGTAGCAGAAGTTTTATATGAAGGAAGTGAAGGAGATTGTAGAAAATGTATTAATTTAATTCAATCAACTGCAGCAATCTCTCCGAATATAACTGCTGATCTTGTCTCTACAATTCTATCAAATTCAAAACCAAAAGATATCAAAATTATTCTTGATTATGCATTATCAGGAGATTTTCAAAAATCAAGAGAGAAACTTCTTGATGTTATGTTAAAAGAAAGTATTTCAGGACAAGACGTAGTTAAAGCAATACAAAAAGAAATCTGGAATCTTCCAGTAGAACCAGAACTAAAAGTAAGATTAACTGAAAAAACAGGTGAAACTGAATTTAGAATTGTCGAGGGATCAGATCCTTTTATTCAATTACAATCACTTATTGCAAGTTTTGTACTTGCTGGATTAGGAAAGGGGTAAAATGCAAGAAAAAAATATTGAGGTGGAAATTAGAAGTTTTATCTCAAAAGAGAAATATGAAAAACTTCTTGAATTTCTAAAAGAGAATGCAGAATTTATAAAAGAAGATCTACAAGAAACTCATTATTTCGATTGTGATGAAGATTTAAGAATACAAAAAAATAAATTTGGGTCCAAAATATGGTTCAAATATGGAAAAATTCATGATGATGCAAGAGAAGAATTAGAAATAAAAATGAATGAAGATGATTTTGATAAAGCAAAAAAATATTTACTTCAATTGGTCTTTGTACAGAAATTAAATGGTTAAGAGATAGAAAGCAATTTAATTGGGAAGGAATAAAAGTTTGTCTAGATTATACAAAAGGATATGGTTATATAATTGAATTAGAAAAAATGTCATCTAAAGAAGAAAAAGAAAAAATATTTAATGAACTTAAAGAAAAATTTGACAAACTTAATATTGAAATTACTCTTAAAGAAAAATTTGAGAAAAAATTTAATGATTATAAAGAAAATTGGGAAACTCTAATAGAAAATGCAATGGACTGAAAAACATAGACCAAAATATTCTAAGGAAATTCAAGGTCAAAATGAAGCAATTGCAAAAATAAAAAATTTTGTTGAAAATTTCTATTTAGGAAAATTAACAAAAACTAAAAAAAAGGCATTAGTTCTTCATGGACCTCCTGGAATTGGTAAGACAACTCTAGCACATGCTATTGCAAGAGAAACAAATTCAGAGATATTTGAATTAAATGCATCTGACTTGAGAAATAAATTAAAACTAAAAGAAATTTTAAAACCTGCAATTGAACAACAATCACTAATAAAAAAAGGAAAAATAATACTAGTCGATGAAGTTGATGGAATATCTGCTGCTGACAGAGGAGGATTAACAGAATTATTATCTTTAATTACTCTTACAAATTTTCCAATAATTATAACTGCAAATGATATTTGGAATGCTAAATTAAGTGGATTAAGAAAAAAAGCAGAACTTGTTAATTTAAAAGAAGTTGATTATAATACAATAAAAGATGTTATGATTAATATTTTAAGAAAAGAAAATCACTTTATTAATAATAATATCTTAACTAAAATTGCAATAAAATCTAGAGGAGATTTAAGAGCAGCAATAAATGATTTGCAAACAATATCGAGTATAAAAGATCCAACTGAAAATTTAATTGATGAAAGAAAAAAAGAAATAGATATTTTTAATGCATTAAGATTAGTATTCAAAGGAAAACCGACAGATGAAACTCTAAGAATATATGACTCTGTGAAAATGCCAATTGACAATATAATTTTATGGGTTGAAGAAAATGTGCCATTAGAATATCAAAAAAAAGAATTAAAAAGAGCATATGATTTAATAAGTAAAGTTGATGTATTCAAAAAAAGAATATATCGACAACAATATTGGAGATTTCTAGTTTATAAAAACATTTTACTAAGTTATGGAATTTCATCTTCAAAAGAAGATATAAAAACAGGATTTACAAATTATAATAAACCAACAAGAATCTTAAAAATATGGCTTAATAATCAAAAAACTTTCAAAAAAAAATCAATTGCTAAAAAATATGCAAGAAAAGTTCATGTTGGAGAAAAACGTATAATGAATGAATTTCCAGTAATTAGAAATATTCTAAAAAATCCTGAGGTAAGAAGAGAATTAAGACTTAGTGATGAAGAAATTGCTTATTTAGATAAACCTATTTAAACCAAAGAATTAAAAATCTAGTTTAACTTTTTTTAATTATGCCATATAATATAATAGTTGGAAGAAACGAACATGATAAAAAAATATTAGGTGATAGAGGATTAATTAGTATAGGAAAAGGTTATGTAAAAATGGGGCAATATACTTCTCTTTCTAATAATATTTTAATGGATGTTGCAAGAAGTCATGTAGTCCTCGTCAGCGGAAAACGCGGAACAGGTAAATCGCACAGCCTTGGAGTCATAGCAGAAGAATTATCAAATTTACCTAAAGAAACTAGTCAAAATATTGCATCATTAATATTTGATACTATGGGAATATATTGGACAATGAAATTTAAAAATGAAAAAGATAAAGAATTACTAAGAGATTGGAAATTAAATCCAAAAAATCTTCCTGTAAAAATTTTTGTACCGTTTGGTCATTATGATAGTTATCTAGAAAAAGGAATTCCTGTTGATAAAAAATTCGCATTAGATATAACTGAAATGAACTCTGATGATTGGATTATAACTTTTGGATTAGATATTACAAATCCTATTGCTGTTTTAATTGAAAGAACAATAACTAAACTAAAAGAAAGCGGAAACTTTAATATTAATGATGTTTTATCTAATTTAGAAAATGATCAAAAAACATCTCAAGAAATAAAAAATGCTGCAATAGGATTATTTGAAGCAGCAAATACTTGGGGCATATTTGCAAGAAACAATAGAGAGGCAACACAAGTAAGTGATTTAATCTCTGCTGGAATTACTTCAATTCTAGATTTAAGCGTATATAACTCTGTAGGATCATTTAACATAAGAGCATTAGTAATTAGTTTAGTTTCAAAAAAGATTTTCAATCAAAGAATGGAGGCAAGAAAAAAAGAAGAAATAAAATCAGTTTCATCTGGTCTTAATTTATTATCTTTAGAAGAAAAAAAAGAATATCCTTTGGTTTGGATGTTTATTGATGAAGCCCATGAATTTTTGAAATTAAATGAAAAAACAATTGCAACTGATGCCTTAGTTCAATTATTAAGAGAAGGACGTCAACCAGGAATATCTCTAGTTCTTGCAACACAACAACCAGGACAAATTCATAAAGATGTTATGACTCAATCAGATCTTGTAATTTCTCATAGAGTTACATCAGCTTCAGACTTAGAAGCATTAAATCAAATAATGCAAAGTTATCTTTTATCAAGTATAAAACAATATATGGATGATTTACCAAGTATAAAAGGTTCTGCAATAATTTTAGATGATAATTCAGAAAGAATTTATCCAATGAAAATTAGACCTAGATTTACTTGGCACGGTGGAGAAGCTCCAACTGCTGTTAAAATTGAGAAAAAGTTATAATTAAGAAGAATTTAAAAACATTAATTACCTTAAAATAGAATGGTAGATTATCC
>NZDC01000008.1 GCA_002689985.1 Candidatus Pacearchaeota archaeon
AAAAAAATAAGAATAAAAAATAAAAAAAATAATTAATAATAGCTTTCCCCAAATTCTTCTGACTTTTCAGGTTTTTTTCCTATTAAAACAATTAATACAATTAGCAATACAATAAAGATTATTGCTAAGATAACTGTTAATATAACAACTGGGCTTGAAGTTCCTTTTCCATTAGCTGGAAAGTTAACTGTACTTACAACTCTGTCTCCAGAGAGTACATTAACATCAAATTCTTCATTTGAACTTGAGATAGAAACTGTTTTACTTGAACTAGCTGGAACAATAACAAGACTTTCACTTGTTGGAGTTACAACAGTATAAACCTTTAATTTGTTAGTTGGATTTAAAACAACTAAGTCATTACCAGATTTGATTGCTATTTGTGAAAATTCGTTTTCTATAACAACTTGCTTTATATCGCTCATTGTTAAGTCGTCATTTTCAACTTCTACTTCAATTGAATAGAATCCAGGTTCAACATTATATGGGATTTCAAAATAGAATCTTCCACTTACAGTGTCTTCATCATCTGAATCACACTTTCGATCCACAGGATCAAAGTCATCATCATCCACACATTCTAATTGAACTAAGTCGCCAAAGTAAGAAGTTTTTTCAAGACCTAATGTAGGAATCTTTGTAGTTACATACAAATCATCTAGATAGTTATAACCAGTATTCTTTAAAACAATATCAACTGAGATAGTTTCTCCAGCTTCAACTGTTTGTTTTGTCCTTATTGACATAACATCCACATTGTATGAAAGTCTTTGAATTCTTAAGTCAAATGTTTCCTCTGTTCTGTGATCACCATTATATAATCTTACAGAAAGAGTCATATCATCACTAACATCATCTTTCAATTCATAAGGAACTCTGATTTTCAAATCTAGCTTACGTTGCATTCCATCTTCTAGATCAAAAGGTCCAATTATTTCTTTAACATCTACTTTTTCGCCTTCAAGTTCTACTCTGAATTTAACATCTGATGCATCAACATTTGAAGTAAAAAATGCTTCAACATCTATTACTTCACCAGCAAGAACACTAACATCATCACTGCTAGCATCAATATCATCAACTGTTACTTGAAGATTAGTTGTAACTTCTGCTGCACTTATTGTAGTTACTAGAAATAAAACACTTACAATTGTTAAGAAAAAAACAATAGAGTTTTTTATATTCATTTCCATTTTTTATAATTTAATTGTTGAAATCAGGTTATGATTTCTACTGAAAGAATTTTATTCTTTCTGTAAAATATTTATATAAAAATCATTTATAAACTTTATGGTGACGACATGATATATTAATTTTAAAGTACTAAATGTAAGTAACAAATAGTGAAATATTTCGCTTATTGTTCTTGTCGTCGATAGATCTCTATTGATTTAATAGAATCTCCTATAGTATCAGGACTTTCATTAATTACAGTTATATCTATATCCTTAGGAAGGTTGGATATAAGCTTTTCTATATCAATATTAGGAGTTAACTTGTGATGTTTCTCTCCTTTTTCCCCATATTCAATCCCTGAAAAATGAATATGTATCTTTTTATAGTTTTTGAATTTTTTTAAGACTTCCTTAAAGTTATAATTTTTATATCTTGCAAGAATATGTGCAAAATCAATACAGAAACTTGTTTTTGTATCTTTTGCAAGTTTTTTTATTTCATCAATGCTTCCAAAGACATTTACTTTTCCTGTTGTTTCTGGTGCAAGTAATGGTGTGTACTTCTTTTGTTTTATTATTTTTTGAATATCAATAATTTCTCTTTTGATATTTTCATAAGTTTCATCCTTATCCATCTTTCCATAATATCCTGGATGAAATACTATTCTTTTTGCTCCAAGATATGTTCCAACTTCACAACATCTTAAAATTCTTTGCTTACTTTTCTCTATTTTGTCTTTATCTGTAGAATTAAGATTAATCCAGTATGGAGCGTGAATACTTAGTTGAATATTGAATTTTTTTGCAGCTTTTCCAATTTTTATTGCATCTTCTTTATTCTTAATATAAACTCCATAAGTAAATGCAATCTCACAAGCTTTTAATCCTAAATTGTGATACTTCTCTAAATTAGAAATTGCTTCTTTTGTAGGTCCAAGTCCTGCAGGTCCAAATTTTATTGACATGATTTTCAAAAAGAAATAAGAGATATAAATGTTTTTACTACATATTAATACCTAAATATTTTTATATTAATCTTTTATAATTTTTTCATGGAATTAGAAGATGAATTATTAGAAAAGGGATTTGAAAGTAATGGCCCTTTTGTTGTATCAAAATTATCAGAAGCTATAACCCATCAAGTAAATAAATATAAGCTAAATATTAAAGAGATTCATATTATAAGAGGTGAAGAAGCTAGAAAAGATATGGAAGAATATAAAGGACTATATATGATATATGTTAAAACAAAATCTAGATAGTCTTATCTAATTCCTCATTAATCTCTCCAATATTATCTATTATGTATTTATGTGCATTTTTTATCATTATATCTTGGAATTCTTCCTTTAATATTCCATGACATTTCTTTAAATCTACTTCAGGTGAACTAATATCTCCTATTGTTAGATAACAATCCATTGAAGTTCCTTCAAGTTTCATTTTATCAAGTGCCCCTGTTTTTATTTGTAAGACTTCAACATTAATTTTACATTTTCCATTTTCTTTTCCCTTTATATTATAAAGCCAGGTGGTGTCATCTGCATCATTTAAAAATTCAGTTTTAGTACATTTTTCTTGATGTGATTGAAAACAAGCAAGATCATCACAATCATATGAAAAGAAAAAAGTAAAATAAATTACCCCTGAAAGTACAACTAACATTAAAATAATTAAAATCTTTTTTGCACCTTCTTCCATATTATAGAATAAAGAAAAAGTGTATTTAAAAGTTTTGAAAAAAAATAAAAAAAGGAATCTTATGATTCCTTAATTATAAACTTAATAATTGAATATTTGTATCAGTTGTTGCAAAGTTCTTAGCTGCAATTACATCAACACCTGCTTCTTCAGATGAAATAATAATCGGACTTGTAACAGTACCATCAATTACAATTGCTGAAGGTTTTTGATCTATTCTTCTTAAGGTATTACTTAGAGTTTTAACTGAAATTTTCTTAATTTCATCTAGATTACTGTTTAGAAGAATTGCTTTTCCTGTTCCTTCGTTTTTTGCTGAAAGTTCTTTAAGCTTTTCTTTATTTTCCTTAGTTAAATCTAATTTAGATTTAGGTTCAGAATTTCGTCCATTATATCTTTCCCTTGAAAAGAATTCTCCAACTGTTGCTCTCTTTCTTAGATTCATTAAAACTTCTTTACCTGTTAATTCTTCAACTTCTTTTCCATCAGGTGCAATTGCAATAAATTTTACTTTTGCATTGTCAACAACATTTTTTGCAATTAATTTTCCACCTCTATCTCCATCAACAAATAAAGTAAGGTCTTTATCTTTACTTAATTCTTTTATTGCATCTGGAAGTTTTGTTCCATTCATTGCAATACAATTATTGACTCCATTTCGCATTAAATTAATTACATCTGCTCTACCTTCAACAACAATTACCTCTTTTTGAGATAAATCTCCTGAAGGAAGTTTTTCTTTTCCATATTCTTGAATTCCTGCAATTTTTGCTGAATCCTTAATCTCATTAGAAATTTCTCTTGAATCTGTTGAACCTTTGATATTTAACATTAGTTTTTTTGCTCTTTCAATAATGTAATCTCTTTTGCTTCCTCTTACATCTTCTATTCTTTCTATTTCTATTTGAGCATCACTTGGTCCTACTCTTTCAATTGTTTCTATTGCAGCAGCAATTAGAGTTGTTTCTGACTGATCAAGAGCTGTTGGAACTTTAATTATTCCTGTTGTTCTTTTGTCATTTCTTTCTAAATCTACTTCAATTCTGCCTATTTTCCCTTCTTTTTGCAGTTCTCTCATTTCTAGATCATTTCCAAGTAATCCTTCTGTTTGTCCAAAGATTGCTCCAATTACATCGGGCTTTTCTAAGGCTCCTTCTGCAGTAAAACTTGCATGTATCATGTATTTTATTGATACAGGACTTACTTTTGCCATTGTTTTTCTTGTCTCCTATTTAATTAATTAAAATCTTATGATTTCCAGAAAAATACCTAACTACTTTTGTTAGTTTCACTTATAATATTAACAAATGTGAATGTGAATGTGATAATAATCTAAATAATAGATATTTCTCTAATACTTAATCTAAAATAAGTGGGTTTTTAAATTTTTTGGGTTGGATTATTATAATTAAAAGAAAGTATTTCGATTAGCGTTCTCTCTAGAGAGATAAATAATTATAACTTAAATATCATTGTAGTTTACGAGGATTTAATGAACAAATGAAATTATATTAATATTATGAAATAATTTGTAGATTATTTATATATTGTATTTTTCTAATGCAGCTTGAAAATCATCCGCTTTTTCATTTTCAGTAGCATAAATACTAGCTTTTCTTCTTAAACTTATATTTTTCATAATATTATAGGTAAATCCATAATCTTTACAAGTTCTTTCAACAGTTTTATATGTCCCTTGCTCTATTGCAGAAATTGCTCTTGCAGCAATTCCTGCTCCAATCCCACAAACTAATAATGTAGAATCAAGAATAGAATTTACTTTTCCATCAGCCAATGCCATTCCAACTTCTCCTGCTGCTACAGTATACAACACAGGAATAAGTCTATTTGTAGAAGCAATTTTAGCATGCTTAATGATTTTTTCTAATACCATTTTATTTATAATGTCAAATTTATTCTTTATAAACTTTCCTGTTATGTTACTACTCTAAAAAAAATACACAATTAATAATCTCCTGATTATTTATTTAGTAGTTTTCCTTAATAAGATAAGTCTATTTTTAGAGGTAGATTATTTAACCTCCCTTTAAAAATAATCAAAGTTCATTCTTCTCTTTTGATTCTTACTTCCAAAATGTCTTCCCAATTCTAAATTTAGTAAGCCTTTTTAAATCATTAACATTACTTTATTCTATGAAAATCAGACAGCCAATTGTAACAGTTGTTGGCCATGTAGACCATGGAAAAACAAGCATTTTAGACTGCTTTAGAGGTAGCTGTATTCAAGAAAAAGAAGCAGGAGGAATAACTCAAAAAATATCATTCACATCTTATCCGATGAACCAGTTAAAAGCATCCTGTCCATTAATAGATAGCTCTGGAATAAAGCTAAATATTCCTGGATTCCTATTAATAGATACTCCAGGACACGCAGCATTTACTAATTTAAGAAAAAGAGGAGGATCTTTAGCAGATCTAGCAGTCTTAGTAATAGATATAAACGAAGGAATAAAACCTCAAACAGCAGAAGTAATACAAATTCTAAAACACAACAAAACTCCCTTTCTAATAGCACTTAATAAAATAGATAATATTTCTAGCTGGAGAAAACTAGACAACGACTTAAAAAAAAGCATAAATGCCCAACCACAAAATGTAAAGCAAATCTTTGATGAAAGATATATGACTTTAATTGGATCATTAAATTCTCATGGATTTGATGCAGACTTATTTTATAATATTCAAGATTTTACAAAGAAAATAGCACTCATCCCAATCTCAGCAAAAACAAAAGAAGGAATCCCAGAATTAATAATGATGTTATGTGGATTAAGTCAAAAATATCTAGGAGACAAACTAAATCTAGGAAAAGATGCAAAAGGAGTAATGCTTGAAATAAAAAAAGAGAAAACAACAAACTATATTGAATCAATTTTATATGATGGTGAATTAAAAAATATAGATAAAATAGCAATTGCAAATTTTGATTCAACTAAAGATCCAATAATTACTAAAATAAGAGTTCTAGAAGAAATAGAACCTTTATGTGCAAAATTTAAACCAAAAGAAAAAGCTCAAGCCTCAACCGGACTAAGAATGCAATTAGTTGAAAAAACTCAAATTCTTCCTGGAATGCCTTTTGTAATTTACAAAAATAATATAAAAGAAATAAAAGAAATCTTCAAAAAAGAAATTTCTGATAATATCAAAACAAGTAAACAAGGAATTATTGCAAAAGCAGATTCTTTAGGTAGTTTAGAAGCACTCTTAGTATTATTAAAACAAAATAATATTCCTGTAGTTAAAGCAGGAATTGGAAATATAAATAAAACAGATATAATTTCTGCAAAAGCTAATCTTGAAATAAATGAATTAGATTCAGTTATTATTGGATTTAACGTATCAATTGACGAAGATGCAAAAGAAATACAAAATAATCTAAAAATTCTAACAGATGATGTAATCTATAAACTAATTGAAAATATTACTGAATTTAGAAATGAATTAAAAAAAGAAATAGAAAAGAAAAGAGTAATGGGTTTATCTGCTATTTGCAAATTAAAAATTTTACCTCAATTTGTTTTTCGAAATACAAAACCTGCTGTTTTTGGAGTTAAAATAGAAGGTGGAAAATTAACAACTGGCTTAAATTTAATTAATGATCAAGGAGAAAAAGTTGGACGAGTAAAAAATATACAATCAGAAAATAAATCAGTTGACAAATCAACAGAAGGAATGGAAATTGCAATATCCATTCCAGGATTAAATTATGAAAGACAAATAAAAAATACAAATATTAATTTATTATATTCTGAAATATCTGAATCTCAATTTAAAAATTTCAAAAAAAACAAAGATTTACTCTCATCAAATGAGATAAAAGTATTACAAGAAATTTCTGAAATTAAAAGAAAAGAAAAAGCTGATTGGGGTAATTAAAAATCTTTAAAAACAAAAAACTCCTCTCTTAATTATGCACACAGTAAAAAGAGGACATCTTCCATTAGTTGATAAACTTGGAATAATAAGTCTACTTTCAACTGTTGGTCTTGCAGCAATTGCTACAATCTGGGCAGTTTATCTTGATTCTTTTTTACATAATGCATCATATGTTGGTTTTGTATCAGCTTTTTTTATAATCATTGGATCAATTTCATATATTTTTTTAATTCCTATTATAGAAAAAAAGAATAAAATAAAATTATATATTAATGTCTTATTTTTATTTGGAATATCTTATCTTGTATTTGGATTTATTTCTAATCTATATGCAGTAATTATCTTAGGAATCATTATATCTATTCTTGCAAGTTTAGGAATTACTTGTTTAGGACTTATAGTAAGAGATAAAACAAGAGATAGTTCTGTATCAAAAAACGAAGGAATAATTTTTACATCAAGAAATATTGCTTGGTTTCTAGGTCCAATAATTGCAGGATTTATTGCAAACAGATATGGCATTCCAAAAGTTTTCTTTTTTGCAGGAATTACAATGTTTGTATCTTTAATCTTTTTTAAATTAATGAAAATTAGTGATAATAAAGTAAAAAAAAAGAATTGATAAAGATTCTGTAAAAGTTTTTAGAGATTTTTTTAAGAAAAAAGAAAGAGTTTTATCATATATTACAAGTGGAGGGATAAGTTTTTGGTGGGCATTAATTTATACATATATTCCTATTTATATTTTAAATAATGGCTTAGGAAAAGAGGTAATTGGATATTTTCTTGCAGCAGTAACAATTCCATTAATTTTAACAGAATACTCTTTTGGAAAATTAGCTGGAAAGATAGGATTTAGAAAAATGTTTGTTACAGGATATTTAATTATAGGATTCTTTACAATTTTAGCTTTTTTCTTTTCAAATATCTATGTTATCTTAGCATTACTTGTAATTGCAAGTTTTGGTGCAGGAATGCTTGAGCCCACAACAGAAGCGTATTTTTTTGATATAATAAAAAAAGAACAAAGAGAGAAATTTTATGGACCATATAATACGACAATTAATGTAAACTCTTTTCTCGGAAGAGTAATTGCTGCAATATTCCTTTTATTTTTACCATTTAGATTTATCTTTATTTTATTTGGAATATCTATGTTTTTGTTTGCAATAGTTTCTTCAAAAAGTAAAGAGATAATTGAGGGTAGAAAAATAAGGCATTCTTAATCAAAACCTTTTTAAGTAAACTTAAATTACAAATAATTATGGCATTTAAAATTAATATTTCAGAGAAGATTGGTAAAACTTATCACTTAGA
>NZDC01000009.1 GCA_002689985.1 Candidatus Pacearchaeota archaeon
ATTTTTATCAAATTTTATTATTGATTCTTGAGTCATTCCTCTAAACCATTGAAAAATAATAAGACCAATAATTACAACTATTGCAACTAATAATACAGTTGCAATAACAGGAGAAACTCCTTTTTTATTTATTCTCATCTTAGTATAAAGATATTTTTCTTTTTAAATTCTTCTTTATATACAAGTTACTACTTCTTTTACTTTAGAATTTCCACAACTTACAAACTTATTTTTATTATCGTCTTCTTGAAATCTTAAGGGAATAATCTCAACTAAATTTATTGTGTTATTTAAAATAAAAACATTTGTTACATCTTTATTTGGTTTAAATGAATTATCTTCTCCAATTCCTATATCAAATTTAATTCCTGGATTCATTTTAATACCACTACTAATAAGATTCTCTGTTATATCTATTGTTGCTAATTCTTGATTAGGATTATCTGCTATATGTATAAAATAACCACCTATATCAAATCTTCCATTGTTTCTTAATTCTAAGTTTAATTGATAACTCCCATTAACATTTTCACATTTAACATCTCTTATATAAATAGAAACACCATCAGGGCAATCTATAACTTCTGTTGGGACAAATGTTTTCATCCATTGATAAACAATACCCCCCATAACAACCAAAGAAGAAATTAGTAAAACATAACCAATCATTACACTTATTCCTTTTTTATTTTTAATTTGTAACAACATATTCTTCTCCTTCTATATCTTGAGAGATTATATAATAAAAATTTTCTCCTGATTTTAATTTGAATTTATGTTTAGTTTCACCTATATCAATTTCTATTTCATCTCCAGTGATACTATAATCCTCTTTTTTATATTCTTGTTTTGTTATTGTTTCTCCAAATTTTTTATCTCCTATATTTACAGATATTTCTCCTTCAACAACATCACTATATGTTGCAACTGATACTTCTTCTTCATCTCCAAAAACAAAATATAATTCTTTTCCTTCCCCCGCATATTCAGTATAAAGTGCTGTAAAATTTTCTAGAAGATTATCTATATTTTTTTGTTGATATACTCCATGTTCAATTACTTGCCCACTTTCAATTCCTAATTCTTCACCCAAATCATAAATTCTTATAGAACTTTTTTGTTTTGAGTAATTTGAAACTGTAGAAAAACCAATTATTATTCCAACAATTACAATTGCTGCAAGTAAATAAAATTGTCCTCTTTTATCCATATAGAGATTAATTAAAGAGAAGTTTATTAATGTTTTGAAGAAATAAAATACTAGAATAATTCTTTAATTTTTTTATCCAAATATCTTGCTTCTTTTATACTTTCAACTATTTTTTCATTATTATCTTTCCTTTTTCTTTGGGCCATTAATCCTCCGCAAAGAGAAAAAGAAGTAGAAAACAACCATGTTTGTGAAATTGTCTCCATAATATCATTATCAAATAAATAAGCTAATCCTGCAAAAGTACCTAAGGATATTAATCCTCCAAATGCTGCTCCATTAAGAAAGTTATCCATTTTGAAAATTCCCTTTCTTTCCAAATAATTGGCAGAAGGGATTAAATCTTTCAATTTCCTAACTTCTTTATTAAATTCTGAATTTTTTCTTCTAGGCAAATATTTCCAAACACCATTACTATTTTTCTTTAATTCTAACAAATTTTTTTCAAATGGCCTATATAAACTAGTATCAATAGATTGTTTTGAAATACTATTTTTATGATTATTAATAATCTCTTTTTGTGTAGATTTTAGTATTTCTATTCCTTTTCCATTTAAATTATGAAGTTTTTTATGGTATTTATTATGTGCTTTTTCTACATCCATAAGTTTATAGTATAATGTTCCTTTCATGATTTTTCTTAGAGATATTAAGTTTATAAATATTCTTATACTGTTATCATTTTATAATTAATACAATCTAAAAGAAGTGTAGACTCAGAGGTTTGCTCAAAGATTATTAAAAAGCAACCCTTATTTCTCCTCAGTCTTGCAACCCACTAAGCATCTTAACAAATGTTTAGGGCTGCTCCGATCAAGGTCTGACCCGTTTCGCATATGCAAGATCAAAGCGGACAAAACGTCAACGTTAAAATACGGACTTTTTAACGAGCTTATTACGCCCCTCCTTGCAGTCTGCCATAAAGCCCACTTGCAAAAAGCGGAGGGCTAACCCGCTAACCTAGTCTACAGAATCTATTGAGAAGTAATGGTTTAAAAATCCTTTTATTTTCTAGCAAACCAAATAATTAGTCCTATTAAAAGTATTATTGCAATTACTAAAATTATACTAATTGTAATATATGCATTACTTGATTTAGGACTTACTGTTCTTTTTGGAGAGGATATAGTTGTTGTTTTTTCTTTAATTTCAGATATTTCTCCTGTTGCAGGAGTAAGACTAATAATTCCATCTTTACGAGTTTCACTAGTTAGGATTATTGCGCTGATACTTAATAATTCTTGACTAACAACAGAAAATGTTTCTGATTTTGAATCACTTCCATCATCAAATACAACTTTTATATTAAGATCATAATCTCCTTTATTAGCATTTTCAGGGATTTTTATAAAAAAAGATTCAGAGAAAGTATCATCATCTCCTGATTTTTCTATATCAAAAAGTTCACTTTTTTCAGAAATTCCAAGAATATTTTCTGTTAATTCAATATAAACATCATCTTCATCTTTACCTCCAACATTCTCAACATCAACAATAACTTCAATACTTCCTCCTGGGGAGTTTATTAAAGGAAGTAATGACACATCTTCTACAATTACATCATGATCTTCTCTTTCTAAGTCAATATCAATTATCTCAAAATTACATT
This sequence comes from Candidatus Pacearchaeota archaeon, assembly GCA_002689985.1. Taxonomy (GTDB): domain Archaea; phylum Nanobdellota; class Nanobdellia; order Pacearchaeales; family GW2011-AR1; genus NP1466. The sequence goes on from NZDC01000009.1 coordinate 2,820, forward strand.
GTGTATCTTCTTCACCTTTTTCATAAGCTTTAATAAATATTATATAATCATCTCCATCATCAAAATTATTAGGAACATCTATTACTAAATCAAAATTCTCATTTTCATCTTCTTTTACTTTTTCACTATCGCTTTTATCACTTTCCTCTTCATCATCTTCATTAATATTATATAATATTGATTCAACAACAATTCTTTTGTCATCGTCACCATTGTTTGTAACTTTTACATCTATCTCTATTTCTTCTTCTGGTTTGAAATCATCTCCATCATCAGGATCTTTAACACTAATACTTAAATTACCTTGTTCTCCATCTTCACATGTATCTAAATCATCAAATGAATCTACATCAAATTTTTTCCCACTTCCTACAATTTTAAATGAGCTAAAATGATCTACTGTGAAAACAACTACTCCGCTAGTGGTTGTTGGACTAGTATAACTTGTAACATTACAAAAACTACATTCACTAGTTATTTCGCTAGCAGTTGTTGTAAATCCACTATTGTAAAGAATCTTTGGAATTGTTGTATAAGTAAGACCAGTAAGTGTAATTGTTGCTGATTTATTTAATTGAGAATATTTTGTTGTATTAATTGCAACTATGCCATTTGTGATTTTTACATAACTGTCTAAATCAAAAACATTACTTAAATCTAAAGCCTGGCTTCCAAAACTAATTTTTCCTTGGGTATTTGCAAGAATAATATTTGTTGATTGACTTAAATTAGAAATACTAGAAACATTAGTTGTTTCACTTGATGTAAAATTACTTGAGAAAGGAACACTCGCAACAGTCAAATCCCATGCTCTTGATGTTGTTGTAGTTCCATCTGAAACTATTGCTGTGATATTAAATATTTCTGAAGTTTTTAATGTAGTTTTTGTAAGATTAAGACTAGTTCCTGTTCCACTAGAACTTCCATTAACATACCAAGTAGTTGTTAATGTATTGCCATCAGGATCACTTGTGCTAACTGAAAATAATTGACTAGTTCCATTTTTTATTGTAGGGTTAGATGAAGGACTACTACTTGAAATTGTTGGTGCATCATTTGTATTACTAACTGTAATTGTTACAACTTGAGATACTGTTATTGTCCCATCGCTTAGAGTGAAATTAACATAGTTTGTACCCACATTACTATTTGTTGGAGTAAAGCTAGCACTTGCAAGAGTATTATTTGTTTTTGTAATTGTAATAGAACTAAGATTTGAACCATAAGTTAATGTATTACTATCAGGATCTGATCCAGTTATATTAAATGTTAATGTTGCATCTTCATTAACAGATTGACTACTTATTGTATTGAGTGTAGGAATCCTATTATTATTTGATACTGTGATTAACCAAGACCTAGAATTTCCAGAATTATTATTTGTATCTTTAATTGCTAGTTTAATTGTATGGGTTCCAGATTCATTAAATAATGGAGTGTAATTAAAAGATATAGTTGCATTATTAGTCGTAGTTGTTGCAGATAAATTTTGAATTCCATCAACTGTCCAATTATAAGTTATATTATTTCCATCAGAGTCAAATATAGTTGCATTAAATACTAGTGTTTGATTTTCTGATATTGTTTTATTTGTCGATGGTGCATGAATTGTGATATTTGGAGAATTATCAAAATTAGTTGTGAATTGAAATAATGATGAATTACTTGAATTTTTAACTCCGTCATTTGCAACTATAAGCCAATAATAAGTTGTATTTGCAGCTAAATTACTCACATTAAATTGAGAAGTTGTTGAACTTCCATTTTGTGAAGGGTTTGTTGTATTACCAAAGAAAATAAAATAAGTTAGTGTTTGATTTTCTGAATCACTTGAATTTGACCAACTTAATGTAAATACATTTGTTGCAGATGTTTGATTAGAATTATTTATTGGAGTTCTTGATGTATCATTTACTTGTGCTGGGGCATCATTAAATGGAGTAATTGTAATTGTAATTTGTTGAGTTGCATTTGCTGCCCCATCTGTACATGTGATATTTAATGGATCTGTTTTATTTGATAACATTGGATTTACATTTGAATTTGGTTGAAATGCAATAATATCATTTACAACTAGAATAGAATTCCATAAAGTAGTATTTTGATCTTTTACAGACCAATTTAGATTGGTATTGGTATCATTTGAATCATCACAAAAATTTGTTAAATTAAGATTTAATTGACTATTATCTGCAACTGATTGATTTGCAATTGTTTGATTGATTAAGGGTAAATCATTAATAGAGCTAATATTAACAAGCATAGTTACATTAGTTGTTGCATTATGCGAATCAGTTATATTAAGTTGCAAGTTTGTTGTTCCATGTTGATTTGCAATTGTTGTTAAATTTAATATATTAGTTGTTGAATTTATACTAACATTAATTAAAGAAGTATTATAAGTTATTACTCTAAGAGTTAAATTAGATCCTGTGTCTTCTGAATCAACATCTGTTTTAAATGAAGTTAAATTAACTGTCCAGGATTCATTATCTTCATTTTTTGATTGATTCCACGTTCCTGCTGAAAAATTTATTGTAGGAAAATCATTTACAGAACTTATATTTACAGTTATTCCTAAAATATCAGTTCCAAGATTAGTATCTATTGCAGTAATTATAAAAGTTCCTAGACCATACCAGTCATTATTAGTTGTATTTATATAAAGAGTAGTATTATCTGAATTAATTGTTACATTTAATTTAGTTGTATTTACAGAACTAATACTTATTGTTAATACATCACTATCTGCATCAGTTATATTTGATGTTAAATTAAATGTTGTTGATCCGCTTTCATTGATTATAATTGTTGATGGGATATTAATAACAGGATTTCTATTAGCTATTGAAAAAGATATAAGTGAACTGTTTGCAATATTTCCTAAAGTATCATTTGAATACCATCTATAATTAATTGTTTGAGGATTAGAAAAATTTCCAGAATTAATCGTATAAGTATAATTGTTATTTCCAATAGGATTTAGAGTATAATTTACATAACTTCCATTCCAGTTTCCTTCAATCCACACAGCACTTATATTACTAACATCTATTATTGTTGAATTCAGTGTAACATTATCATCCATATTTATTGTTCCGTCATTAGTATAATTAGTTACATTTGATATTGTTGGAACCCACTCATCATTTGCACTTCCAGGAGTTCCATTAATGTATTTACTAGATGTCCAATTTGCATCATACCATATTAATGTTTTTCCATCTTCTGCAGCAAAACTTATAAAATTCGTATAATTTACAGTGTAGGTAGAACTTCCATTTGTTAAATTAACTATTTCTCCAGAATTAGATAAGGTCATTCCTCCATCACTAGCATTCCAAGATGCATCTGTAGAGTTCCATACAGAATCATTATTTCCATAATAAGATTCAAAACTTTCATTATCAGAGTTAGAATCATTAAGATCTCTAGCAATAATTATATATTCTCCTACAGAAATGTTAATATCATCAAAAGCATTTTCTTCTAAAGTCCAATTAGATAAATCTACTATACTTGACCCATTATTATATAATTCAATCCATTCTAAATTAGAATTGCTTCCTTGTAATGTACTATTTGGACTATACATAATCTCTGTTATAATAATGTCTGCTGAAACAGAACTAATAAATAAAATTAAAGCAATTATACTAATAAATAATACCTTTCTAACCCCCAAACCCATTGCGAAATTAGATAGATTTAGTTTAAAAGCATTATTGTCTTTAAGAGATAATATTCTTTTTATTACTTTAAATTAATGAATTATTAATTTTTTAATAACTTTCCCATAAAACTAATTTATTATCTTTATCTCTTAAAAATAAGGTATCTCCTGAGTTTGTCCAAATATATGTTTCATCTCTCCAAAATAAAGTTGTTTTAGTATTTTTATCATCTCCAAGTTTTATTTCTACATTATTATTACTTTCTAGAATAAATTTATCAAAGATAAAATTTTTCCTTCCTTCATCTTTAATTTTCCATCCAGTTAAATCACAATTATATGAACATTTGTTGTAAAAAACTACTCTATCTTTTCTATAATCAAATTCTTTTAATTCAATACATATAGCGCATTTGTCATAAGACTTTTCACACAAATTCTTATTATTGAAAACACATTCTTCCCAAGCTTTTTTAAATTCTATATAATGTACATCTTTTCCCGACGGAAAATAGAAATTGGCATACCCATTTCTAACTAATTCTAAATTAATATTTTCTCTTTTAAAATAAATATAAGCAAGAATTCTTTTGTATCTATCATATTTATCCTTTCCAAATTCAAGTTCAATTGTTTTATTAGAAACTGATTGTTGTAAAGATTCTTTTGCTTCATTATAATATTTTTCTCCTTTTTCAGGAGTGTTAATTCCAAGCATTCGAAGACTTGTATCATTATCAATTTTAATTGTATCTCCATCAACAACTCTCTCAACATAAGCTGTTTTTTTACCTTCAAAGAAATTAATTAATAAAGAGTCTAAAAAAGAATAATTAATTGTAAATAAAATAATTACTAAGAATATAATTAGATAGATTTGTTTATTTTTATTCATTAGATTTAATGATCCAATGGATTAATAAATTTTTAGAAAATAAGTGTAGGAGAAGAATATCCGAAGATACTCAATATCAACCGAAGTTAATACCCCCTACTTTAATTTAATGGTTTTGGGATATATAAAGCTAAGCGAGCATTCTTGAATAATAACAAATCTAGTTCTTTTTTTTAATATTAATGAAAAGCATTATATCTAAAACAACTTATTTCATGATCATTTACCATTCCAACTGCTTGCATAAAAGCATAACAAATTGTACTTCCAACAAATTTAAAGCCTCTTTTTTTAAGGTCTTTACTCATTTCATCTGAATGTTTTGTATTTACAGGAATTTCTTTTAATTTTCTAAATTTATTTTGAATTGGTTTATTACTC
>NZDC01000010.1 GCA_002689985.1 Candidatus Pacearchaeota archaeon
AGTGTAAAAGTCCATATTGGAATAAACCCAGAGTGAGAAAAATCAAGAAGAAATAATTTTTTTAGCTAAAATAGCTCCCGCTTACTTAACAATGCACTTTATTACTACAACAATTCTTAAAAACTAATCTTCTTTTTTTTTAAAATGGAATTAATTGCATTATTATCAACTGGAAAAGGAACATGGGCACAAGTTTCTGGACTCATAAAATATGGGGAATGGGATAATATTATTCTTTTAGGAGATGATTTTGCAAAAGAGTTTAAAACCGATAAAAAAGCAGAATTTATTAAAATTGATTTAAATAAAAAATTAAAAGATCTAAAAGAAGAGATTTTAAAAAAACTCAAAGGAAAAATTAGAGGGACAGAAGTTGCATTAAGTCTAGCTTCAGGTGATGGTAAAGAACATATGGCATTAATCTCTGCATTGATTAATTTACCAGTTGGAGTAAGATTTGCAGCATTAACAAAAGAAGGAGTTATTGATTTGTAAAATTTAGATAATAAAAATAAATATTTTATTAAGATTATTCACTATTCTTTTTTTCAAGCATTCTTTTTGAACTATTTCTTATAGTTTTTTCGTAATATCTTTGTGCTTCTTTAGGACTAATATATCTATCTTTATTTTTATCCATCTCTAAGAACATAATATACTCTTCTTTTTCTGATAACTTTTTACCTTCAGTTTTAAATCTAAAAACATTAGTTTTATTTATAATTTCTTCTGCTTTTTCATTAATTCTATAAGTTACAGATCTCCATAAAATTCTTTAGCAGTATCTATTTGTTTTGCACATCTACCAAATATTAATGGAAGTGATAACCCAAATACTACTTTTCCTAAATCTCTTCTTGTTAGATCATTTTTTATCATTTTATAATAACAATTCACTGTTTATCATTTATAAAGATTATTGTATTTGAGAATATATTAATTAGATTTCATTTCTTTTAATTTTCAAATCTTTCTTGTTTTTTCCTAAAACAAACACTCTTGAGAATTCATGTTCATCTAGAATCTTAAGGTCTACTTCTTTTGCAAGTTTTTTTGAAAATTCTTTCATTTCGTCATATGTAGGCATTCTATTATACTCAAGTCTTTCTCTTGCATGACCTACTGCCATGTATCCCTTAATTTCTAAGAATAGAGGATTTGCTTTTTTTATTAATTCAGCATACTCTTTAATATGTTTATCCTCCATATTTAAGTTTCTAACAAGATTCATTCTAAAAACAGTTCTAGTTTTTTTATATAACTTTGAAAAAATTTCTAATGTCTCATTTAACTTTTTCCATGCATTTTTAATTGAACTTCTATGAAATTTATTATAGAGTTTTTCGTTTGAAGCATTAACAGAAACATAAATCTGCGTCGGTAATTGTTTTTTCTTTTTTAATTCTTTAATTTTTTCAGGAAAAAGTCCATTAGTTACTAGAAAACTTGTTTTTTTTCTTTTTCTTAATTCAGAAATTAATTCTCCTATTTTTGGATATAAAGTCCCCTCACCAGTAAGACTTATAGCAAATTGTGTTGGTTCTTGAGCTTCTTCATATTTCTTCATATTAACTTTACTTAGGGTTTTATGTTTTGTTTCTGGAAGTATTTTAAAACCTTCTAATAATTTTCTTTGAGCTTTAATACATCCATTGATTATTGAATTTGCAGAATCAGGGTTTTTAATTTCACTTGTATAAGAATATTCTAAATCTCTCCAACAATGAATACATTTATTTTGACAATTTAATAAACTACAACTAATTTGACAACATCTGTTTGTATCTATTCCATAAAATTTTGATTTATAACATTCTCCCTCGTTTCTTAATGATTTTTTTGTCCATCTACATATTTTAACTGCACTATGGTTTCCAACTATTCTATATCCCTCTTTTTGTAATTGTTTTCTTATTTGATCATTTATTTTCATATAAGTAGAATTAATATAATGAATTTAAACTTTACCAAAGACTATTCAAAATAAAAAAACAAAAAGCCATTTTGTCATAAGCAAAATAAATAATAGTAAAATAAACCATGTAGAAATAGAAAATATCTTCTTTGCTGTTTTTTCTGAACCAGTTATACTCCAAATTGTTAAATACAAAAACATTCCTCCATCAAATATCCAGGCAGGAAGCATATTCATTAAAGCAACAAGAATATTAATTATTATAATCCACCAAATTAAATCTTTGATAAAGTTATCTCTGTCTTTATGAATTGGTTCATAATAGGTATGGGGATTTTTATATGAAGTAACCCATAAAATACTTTTTCTAATTAATCCTTCTGAGTTTATTGAATTAAAACATATTCCTAACCACGCCTGTCCTGTTTTATCTGGATTTTCATCAAGAATAATTTCCTTAGTTGAAATGCCTTCATCTTCTAGAATCTTCAAAACTACTTTTTCACCAGGAGAATATTTTTTTAATTCTTCTTCTAAAATCTCATGATTTGTAATTTTTATTCCATTAATTTCTTGTATTACTGCAGGAAGTTTTGCATTTATTGCAGGAGCATCATTATAAAGCGCAACTACTCCTGTCTTTTCTATTTCTCCAAAAACTCCAACATAACTTTCATTATTAGCAATAATCTTGCCCATTCTTGAACCATTTAAAATAACCAACATCTCTTCAATTGTTGGATTATCTGTAAGTATACTATTTATTGAGGTAATATTTTCTGAGGGCATAATAGAATAGGCATAAGTATCAAATTCTATTCCAGAGGGAACAAAGGCATAATTAAAAAATGAAATTAATATAAAAAAGAATATTACTGCAGTAATTATGTTTGCAAAACCTCCTGCCGATAAAACTGCTAATTGTTCAAATCTTTTCTTACTTTTCATTTGTTTATCATTTTGTTCAACAAAAGCTCCAAAAATTGCAGGAAAATATTTAAAAAATGCAAAGCCAGTACTTTTAATTTTAATTCCATAACGTCTTGCAAAAATTCCATGTGCAAACTCATGTACTGTTGCAACAATAAGTAAGGAAATAATAAATGAGGTAACTGGAAATGATGGAAAAATATTTTCTAGTCCAAAAAGTTTAGGAAAATAAGGAATTAGGGGCATTATTGGAGGTGCCTTAATTACGCTTGCAATAGGTGTTGTAAAATATAAATATACTGTTTGAACAATTATGAAAATTATACTTGTCATTAAAACATATCCAAGACTTATTGAAATGTAACTTAGGAATTTTAGTGTTTTCTGGTATTTTGCTCCAACATAATTAATTAATTTTATTCCCCAACTTGTTCTATATAGAATTAATGCCCCTTCTTGTTGCAAGTTCTTTCTTCCCTTATAAAGAAAAATTGATATAACTAAAACAAGGATTACTAAAAGACTCATATCAAATATAAAAAAACTCAATTTAACGCCCCCTCATTTTTTCTTTAAAGGTCTAAATGCTTTTTTCCCACATTTTCTGCATTTGATTTTACCATCAAGAATTTGAATGGGTTTTGCTTTCATTTTATTTTGACATGTTTTACAAACAAAAACATTCTTAAAAAGTCTATTTTGTGCTTCTGGTATTTTTGCCATTTTATAATTTTCTCTTAATTATTTTTACTCCTTCAACATCCCAATATTCAACATTAGAATTTTCTTCTAATTCTGATTTTATTTCATCATTACAAGGAACGTCTAGAGTTTCAAAACTTTCTGAATCCATAATACTAACTTTATCTCCAAGTGATAAAACCTGACCTTTTCTTTTATCAACAATAGGAACTTCTAATCTATCATGTCCTGGAACAACAAAAACTTTTTTTTGTTTATTAATTATTCCTACTGCTTCTATTCTACATTTTGCATGACCATGTTTTCCTGTTTTACTTATATCAATACTTCTAATAGTACAAGGATTTCCATCAACAATAATATTTGTTCCTATTCTTGCTTCTGTCGCATTAATTATTTTTAGGACCATTATAAGAAGAAAAAAAATAGATTTATAAACGTTTTTAATTAAAAAGATTGAATGCAATTAAAGAAAAAAGATTTTATTGAGATAGAATTTACAGGAAAAGTCAAAAATGGAGATATTTTTGATTCAAATATAAAAGAAGATATAAAAAAAATAAATCCTGATTCTAATCCAAAACCATTTATTTTTAGTTTGGGTGAAGATATGTTTCTTAAGGGAATAGATAACTTTCTAATTGGAAAAGAAATAGGGAAAAAATATGAAGTTGAATTAAATCCTGCTGAAGCTTTTGGAAATAGAGATTCAAAATTAGTTCAATTAATGCCAATGAAAGTATTTAGAGAGCAAAAGATAAATCCTGTTGCAGGAGCAATGTTTAACTTTGATGGAAGAATTGCAAAGATACTCTCTGTTTCTGGAGGAAGAATTATTGCTGATTTTAATAATCCTGTTGCAGGAAAAGTAGTAATTTATAATCTAAATGTTTTAAGGAAAATAGATGATATAAAAGAAAAAGTAAAAGCTCTTATAAATTTTCTATTTAAAAGAGACTTAAAGTTTGAAATTAAGGATAAAAAGCTAATTCTTGAAGTAGAAAAACAGATGATTCAGTTTGTTGAATTATTTAAAGATAAATTTAAGGATATATTAGAATTAGAGTTAGTTGTAAAAGAAAGTCCTGAAAAAAAGAAGGATATTGAAAAGAAGCAATAAAATTATCACAATAATTTTTATAAACAGTTATTAACATTTATAATTATGGATGAGCTTTATGAAGTAACAAAAGATTCTCATGACCAAAAAGCAATAGATCATATAACTTCTGGATTATCTCCTGAAGTAAAAGAGATTGATAAAGAATTAGAAGAACTTTTAAAAAAACAATCAGCTAAAATTAAGGTTATTGGTATTGGTGGTGGAGGAAATAATTCCTTATCAAGAATGAAAGAAATAGGGATTAAAGGAGGAGAATTAATTGCAATAAATACTGATGCACAAGATTTATTATATACTAATGCAGATCAAAAAATTCTAATTGGTAAAGAATTAACTCAAGGATTAGGTGCAGGAAGTAATCCAAAAGTTGGTCAAGAAGCAGCAAAAGAATCAGAGTCTGAAATAAAAAAGAAAATTTCCGGAAGCGATATGATTTTTATTACTTGTGGATTAGGTGGAGGCACCGGAACTGGCGCTGCACCTGTCGTTGCAGGACTTGCAAAAAAACAAAGTGCTTTAACAATAGGTATCGTAACACTTCCATTTACAATTGAAGGAGGAAAAAGAATAGAGAATGCAATGGATGGTTTAGAAAGAATGGAGGCGAGTGTTGATACTTTAATTGTTATTCCAAATGATAAACTTTTAGAACTTGCTCCAGAATTACCATTACATACAGCATTTAAAATAGCTGATGAAATTTTAACAAATGCTGTTAAGGGGACAACAGAACTTGTAACTACATCTGGTTTAGTGAATTTAGATTTTGCAGATATAAAAGCAGTTATGGTCGATGGTGGAGTTTCATTAATAGGAATGGGAGAATCAGATACAGGACAAAGAGCAATAGAAGCAGTAGAAAAGGCAATTCAAAATCCTTTACTTGATGTTGATATATCAAATGCAACAGGAGCACTAGTTAATATTGTTGGAGGAAATGATATGAGTTTAGATGAGTGTAAATTAATTATAGAAGCACTTGGAGAAAGATTAAGTCCTGATGCAAAATTAATCTGGGGAGCTCAAATTGCACCAGATATGGAAAAATCAATAAGAGTTTTATTAATTGTAACAGGAGTAAAAAGTGCTCAAATTCTAGGTCATGGAGATTCAATTGAAAGTGTAAAACACAAAGAAATTGAAGATGAACTTGGAATAGAGTTCTTTGAATAATTTTAAAAACCCTTTTTTTCTAATAAAAATATGGAATTATGGAATAAAACAAAATCATTTTTTATTAAATCTAGAAGAGTATGGCTTACTTTAAAAAAACCAACAAGAAAGGAGTTTGAAACAATTACAAAGGTTTCTGCAATGGGTATTATAATACTTGGCCTTTTAGGATTTTTAATTTCAACTTTAATGAAATCCTTTATTTAATAAAGTTTATAAACCATAAATTTTAAATAATATTACTATTCCTTAGATATTTAAGGTCTAGCGGAGCTAAAATGATTTTTATAATAAAAGTTATAACAAATAAAGAAGAAAGAGCAGTAGATTTGATTGCTGAAAGAGCTGAAAAAAAGAAGCTTAATGTATTTTCAGTATTAAGACCTCATGGAATGAGAGGGTATATACTTTTAGAAGCAGAAGATAGAGAATCAGCAGAGGAAGCAGTATTTAATCTGCCATATGTAAAAGGAATTATTGGTAAAACAATTAGTTATGAAGAAATAAAAAATATGGTTGAACCTTCAGTTTCTACAGTCTCAATAAAAGAAGGAGATATTGTTGAGATGATCTCAGAACCTTTCAAAAAAGAAAAAGCAAAAGTTTTAAGAGTAGATAAACAAAAAGAAGAATTAGTAATAAGTTTGCTTGGGGCAGTTGTTCCATTACCTGTTACAATTAAATTAGATAATGTTAAAGTTATCAGAAGAGACGAGGAAGAAGATGCAGATTAAATTATTAGTAGAAGGTGGAAGTATGAAACCAGGACCAGCTTTAAGTCAGAAAATAGGTCCTTTAGGAATTAATGTTAACAAGATTATAGAAAAAGTAAATGAGGCAACAAAAAATTTTAATGGATTAAAAGTTCCTGTAGAATTAGACGTCGATGCAGGAACAAAAGAATTTGAAGTTGTTGTGTTTTCTCCACCAGTTTCAGAATTAATAAAAAGAGAATTAGGAATTGAAAAAGGTTCTGGAATGCAAAAAAAGGTAAAAATAGCAAATGCGTCAATTGAACAAATAATTTCTATTGCAAAAACAAAACTTCCAAATATGCTTTGTAAGGATTTAAAATCAGCTGTTAAAACAATTGTAGGAACTTGTGTTAGTTTAGGAGTTTTAATTGAAAATAAGCAGGCATCAGAGATTGAACAAGATATCGATGAAGGAAAATATGATAAAGAGATAAAAGAAGGAAAAACAGAGACATCAAAAGAGAAAAAAGAAGAATTAGATAAATATTTTGAAAATTTAAAGGCTGAACAAGAAAAAATAGCAAAACAAGAACAAGCTGAAAAAGAAGCTGAAGCTGAAAAGAAAGAAGAAACAACTGAAGAAGAAAAGCCTAAAGAAGAAAATAAGGAAGAAGTAAAGAAAGAAGTAAAGAAGAAATAGCTTTATAAATTAATTATAATTCTTTTGTAAATGGGGGATGTGGTCCAGCTTGGTAAGATTCGAGGTTTGGGACTTCGCGACCCAGGTTCAAATCCTGGCATCCCCATTTAATCGAATGATTTAAAAACTAACTTTTTGATTTAATAATGTAAATGGCAGCAAAATCAAAAAAATCTAAATCAGCAGGAAGATTTGGAGCAAGATATGGTAAGAGAGTAAGAGCAAAATTAGTACAAGTAGAAATAAAGCAAAGAGTAAAACAAAAATGCCCTTTTTGCAATAAATTAGGAGTAAAAAGATTGTCAAAAGGCATTTGGCAATGTACAAGAAAAAAATGCAATAAAAAATTTGCATCAGATACATATTATTTAAAATAAAATGCAATCGTATAAATGTTTTAAGTGTGGAAAGAAAATTAACGTTAGTGCACTTGAAAAGAGATTTGTCTGTCCTCATTGTGGAAGTAAAATCTTTTTTAAACAACGAACTAAGGTAAAAAAAGTTAAAGCAGAATAAAATGGAAAATCAAGATAAAAAAATTCAAGAAATGCAGATGTTAGAGCAGAATCTTCAAAATTTACTTTTACAAAAACAAGCTTTTCAAATGGAATTATCAGAGACACAAGCAGCTTTAAAAGAATTAGAAGGATCAAAAGATGATGTCTTTAAAATTGTTGGTCAATTAATGATTAAAACAGATAAATCTAAGGCAAAAAAAGAACTCTTCGATAAAGAAAAAATATTAGATTTAAGAATGAAAACAATTGAAAAACAAGAAAATAATTTGACAAAACAACTTGAAGTTTTAAGAGAAGAGTTTATGAAAGTAATGAAGAAATAAATATCAAAATAATTACGAAATATTTATAAATATATTATCTGTAAATTTAATATGGTTTTAAATAAAATAAAGAGGATTTTCACAGATTCAATAAATGGCGAGTCAGGTGAAGACGATTATCTGGAAATTGATTTAGGTCAAGAAAGAAAAGATAAGAAAGTTTTTGTAAAACTTTTTGTATTAAGACAATACGAGGATGTAACTGAGATTCTTAATGCTTTAAGAGAAGGTTATACTATTGCAGTTATTGATATTAAGGTATTAAGAAAAAGAGATTCTATTGAATTAAAAAGAGCAATTTCTAAGATAAAAAAGACAACAGATGCTCTTGAAGGAAGTATTGCAGGGTTTTTAGAAGATATAGTTGTTGTTACTCCTTCTTTTGCAAAAATTCATAAACAAACTGAAAAACCAAAGGAAGAAGATAAGAATAAGTTTGTATAATTTTTCTAAAAACATTTAAAACTCTTTAATTCTCTTTTTTAATATGAAAACTTTATTTATTGATGCAAAGATAAAATCAAAAGTAGATCAGTCTTTAATTAAGAAAATTTCAAAAAAACTACCTAATAATATAGCTATTGCTTATTCTATACAATATAAGGATAATTCTATTAAAATAAAGGAGATTCTTTCAAAAAAACATAAAATAACAAAATTAACACAAGTTTTAGGATGTTTTAAACAAACTTTTCCAAAAGATACTCAAGCAATATTACTCATAAGTTCTGGAAAGTTTCATGGAATTTCTCTAGCATATGAAACAAAACTTCCAGTTTATATACTCGAAAACAATAAATTAGAGAAAGTATCATCTAAAGAAGTAGAGATATTAAAAAAAAGACAAAAAGCATCATATGTTAAATTTCTTAATGCAGAAAAAATAGGAATAATAGTTTCATCTAAACCTGGACAGCAAAAATTGAAAAGAGCTTTAAATTTTAAAAAGAAATTAAAGAATAAAAATTCCTATTTATTTATTAGTAATAATATTAATATAGAAGAATTTGAGAATTTTAAGATAGATTCATGGGTAAATACTGCCTGTCCTAGATTAGATATGAATAGTAGTTCTATAATGGATCTAAATAAGATCAAACTTTAGCAATAGAAAATACTGTCTTTATTGCAACAAATATTGTTGCAGGTACAAATAAGAATAATAATGCAACCAAAATAGAAATCATCATCTTTCCTACTTCTACTCCACTTACTGTAATTCCTGTAAGTGCAACATTAGTTGCAAGTCCTTGAATTCCTGCAAAACTTGCAATTACTGAGGAAACAGATGCAAAAAGAAAGGTTTGTACATCTTTTTCTGTAACAAAATACCCTACAATTAATCCTAAAACAACAATAACTGTTAAGATAACTGGATTAGCATAATTTCCTGTTAAAAATCCTCCAATCACTGCAAGTATAACTCCTATTAAAAAAGCCCATGCACTAAGAGAATTTTCCCGTGATTTTATTACCATTTTATTGTTTTTTTACGTCTATAAATGGAATATGAATTATATAAATCTTTTGAAATTTAATAGTTTAATCTATATTTTTTAAGATAGAAATCTTTATAAACGGGAGTAACTCCTAAATGACTACAAATGAAAAGTAAAATATTTAATTTATCTGGGATAAGTGTTTTATTGCTTATTTTATCTATGAGTTTTGTGTTTGCAGTAATAACTGTATCAGTTCCAACATCTCCTACAACTATGACTAAGTCAACAAACTCTACTACTTTTACTGTAAATTCTAGTATAAGTGCTAATTTTAGTTATCCAACAACTGCAACAATTACTGATGCAGATGGAAACACAGCAACATTCGCTTTAACTAATACAACTTCAATTCTTAATACTCAAACAGCAACATTTAATGTAACTACTTCAACTATTTCTAGTAGTTTTAATCTAGAAAAAGATACAAAAGCTATTACAATAACTGCTGCTAATGCATCGAATTCTACTGATACTAATACAACTAGCGTTACATTAACTTTTGATAATCAAAATTATTGTTCATCCGGAGATCAAGGAGGAAATCTAACATTTGGTAAGGTAAATATTGATAATGCTAAAGGATTTGGAGAAGATGATGATGAATGGTATCCTCTTGATGAAATTGAAGTTAGTATAAGAGTAGATAATGATGGTAATGAAGACATAGATGATATTGTTGTTGAATGGGGTGTTTATAGTACAAAAGAAGATAAATGGGTAATTGATGAAGAGGAAAATGAATTTAACCTTAAAGATGGGAAAAAAGAAACATTAAATGTAGAATTTAATGTAGATCCAGATGATTTAAGTACAGATATGGGAGATGATTATGTTTTATATGTTAAAGCTTATAGTGATGATTTAGGAGAAGGTATTGAGTGTGTTAGTAATTCAGATGATATTACAATAACAATTGACAATGATTTTGTTGTTTTAGACGATTTTGAAATTTCTGATGTAGTTTCTTGTGGAAGTGAAGTACCAATTACAGCAGATGTTTGGAATATTGGTGAAGATGACCAAGAAGATGTTTATCTTTTAATGTATAATAAAGAATTAGGAATAAATGAAGAAATAATTATTGGAGATGTAGATTCTTTAGAAAATGAAAAACTTTCTACAAATATAAATATTCCTTCAGATATGGAAGAAAAATTCTATACTCTTAAATTTTGGGTTTATGATGAAGATAATGAAGTTTATGAAAATGATAATAATGATGATTCAGAATTTAGTCTTCCATTCAAAGTAGAAGGAAGTTGTGGAGCAGATTCAACAACAGCAACAACTTCATCAAAAGTTTTAGTCTCTGCAAATCTTGAGTCAGGCGGAAAAGCAGGAGATGAATTAGTTGTTAAATCAGTTGTTAGAAATACAGGTGATAAATTAACTACTTATGAAGTAGTAGCTACAGGATATACTGATTGGGCATCTTCTGTTAGTCAGGATTTAAGCACAGTTATTTTAGGAGTTGGAGAATCAAAAGAAGTTTTATTCACTTTTGATGTAAATAAAGATTCTGTAGGAGATCAATTATTTAATGTTGAAATTACTTCAGGAGATAAATTACTAGTAAAACAACCTGTTTCAGTTTCAATTGAGGAATCAGGATTTAATCTAATAAGTTCTATTAAAAATAATAAATATCTATGGGGAATTGGATTAATAAATCTAATTTTAATAGTTGCTATTATTGCAGTAGTTATGAGAGTGAGAAGCAATTCAATTAATTCCAATATATAAAACTGAAGCTGAGAAGACTCGGGTAGCTTAAAAATATTTTAAAATGTTAACTTATCTTACAATTAGAGAATTAATGAACTTCATATTTGGGCGGTTTATTCCACAATTTAATAATTTATAATTATTTTCTAGAGATTTTTTTATAAATTCTTTCCCAAAGTTTATTGTCTTTTTCTTTTCTTATTATAATCATTCCAAGTATATATCCAATTAATCCACCGATAATAACATCGCTTAAAAAGTGTAATCCAAAATAAACTCTAGAAAATGCAACTAATAATGCAAAAATTATCCAGATATATTTAAATTTAGGGAATTTTTTTGAGATAAATGGAATTGCACAAAATACTAACATTGCTCGAAATGAAGGAAAAGAAAAATTCCATATTAAGTGACTTGCTTTTTCTAGTGTTGGCAATAATGCAACTATCCCTAATTGAAAAGGCCTTGGTCTTTGTATAGAAAATTTCAATAGAAAACTAATAATTGCTGATAAAAAAAGTGTAAACCATATTGGGAGAACCCATTTTCTTTTATTATAATTTATTATAAACAATGTTGTTAAAAAAAGAAAAATTACTAATTTAGAGCTTAAAAAAGTTATTCCTAGAAAAAAACTATCTAGAAAATTAGTTCTAAAAGACGAAATTCCTTTAACAATTTCAGTATCAAAATAGAAACTAAGAATTATTAGAAATGAAATTATTATTCCCGTAAAAGCGATCTTCTTTTTTTTCATAAATTTACAAATATTAAATTATTTAAATACATTTCCTCTTTAATTTTTATGAGTAAGAAAAAATCAGGGATTCTTAATTTATTTATTAGATATTTTATCTTAATTTTAATATCTATCCCAAATTTATGGATATTTTACTTTATCTTTACACCTCTTACTATTTATCCTGTTTATTTATTGTTTAACTTATTTTTTGATGCAACTTTATCAGGAAATATAATTAATATAGGCATATTTTCTATAGAATTAATAGATGCTTGTATTGCAGGTTCTGCTTATTATCTTTTATTAATTCTTAATTTATCGACGCCAAAAATAAAAATAAGAAAACGAATAAAAATGATTTTATTATCTTTTATATTTCTTTTAATAATAAATATTTTAAGGATATTTTTATTAGGATCTGCTTTTGTTTCAGGATATCCTTGGTTTGATGCAACTCATAAATTACTTTGGTATCTTGGAAGTACTCTTTTTGTAATAGGAATTTGGTTTATAGAAGTAAAGTTATTTAAAATAAAAGAAATTCCTATTTATTCAGATATAAAATTTTTATATTTGAACCTAAGAAAATAAAATGTTTGAATTATTTTATCAATTAATAGAAGTTATCTTATCTATTGTAAATGAATTAGGATATTTTGGAATATTTATTGGTATGATTATTGAGAGTTCTTTTTTTCCTTTTCCTAGCGAAATTATTTTAATTCC
This sequence comes from Candidatus Pacearchaeota archaeon, assembly GCA_002689985.1. Lineage (GTDB taxonomy): Archaea > Nanobdellota > Nanobdellia > Pacearchaeales > GW2011-AR1 > NP1466. The sequence continues at coordinate 12,775 of NZDC01000010.1, forward strand.
TGCAGGAGCATTAATAGCTAAAGGTGAGATGGGTTTTTTATTAGTTTTTTTAGTAGGAACACTTGGGAGTTTGGTAGGAGCACTAATTAACTTCTTTTTAGCATTATATCTTGGAAGAACAAGTATTGATTTATTAATCTCAAAATATGGGAAAATCCTTTTTATAAATAAGGAAAAATTAAAAAAATCAGATGATTATTTTAAGAAACATGGAGAAATAACAACTTTTGTTGGAAGATTAATTCCCGTAATTAGACAATTAATATCTATTCCTGCAGGTTTTTCAAAAATGAATCTCTTTAAATTCTGTTTATTTACATCCTTAGGAGCAGGTATCTGGACCTTAATTTTGATTTATATAGGGTATTTCTTTGGAAATAATTCTAAGTGGATAAGTACAAATATGAGTATTATGAGTTTGATTCTTTTATTATCCTCTTTAATTGTTTTGATAATCTATTTCCTTTCTAATAGAAAAAATAAGTAGGTCTTATTGATTAATCTTAACAAAAGCTTCAATTAAGAATCTTTCTGTAACTTCCAGAATTTCACAATTATTAATATTTAAATTATAACATCTAGGTCCAACTTTATCAATACTTGTTTTATCTCCTGGCTGTATTTGCATAAAAGTATATCTTCCCTCAGGATCACAACTTGCATTTAAATCTTTTATAATTTTCATTCCAAATACTTCAAGAGGTTTTACTAAATTTGCAATAGCAATAACTCCATCACCATCACAAACAAAATCACTTCCACTCATATTAATTACCATATTTTCTGATAGCACTATTTCTCCATTAAATGGTATTTTGTCTAATTCTTCTGGATTATTTCTTATATATACATTATATACTGCTTCTTTACCTTGGTACATTACTGGAAAAGATGTTTTGTAAAACATTATATTTCCTTCTTTTACAATATCAAAATCAACACCATTATATTCAATGTGTTTTCTAGAAGAGAGATATAAATAACTTAATAGGAAAATAACAAATAATATTGCAATTGTTATAAATACATTTCTTAATATTTTATTTTCTTCTTTAATTTGTTTTTTAGTTACTGGTTTTTTTTCACTTGTACTATGAATTTTTACTGTTTTCTCTCTACCTTTTTTCTTTACCTTAAAAATTTCATAATCTTCATCTTTTCTTACACTCTTTTTCTTTTTCATATTTATAATTCAGTTTATAGGTTTATAAGATTTATTCTTTAATATTAAATATATTAAATAAGAATTCATCAATTATTTTTGTTAGATTTTCTCTTGGACCCATTATAATAACACAATTATCTTCTTGTATTATTTTTTTATTAATGTTTTCTTCTATTATTATAAGATTATCTCTACATGTTTTTTCAGGTATATTTTCATCACAGTCCATATATCTTAAACATGCAGGTTGTATTCTTTGAACAATTTGATAGAAATTTCTTGAGATTTCTAATTCTGTTTCTCTACTTCCAGGATAAATATACAATGGTTTTCCATAATAATTTTCTATATATTTTAATCCATTAATCTCTTCAAAATCTATTTGTCTTGGATTATATTTGAAAACAAACTCAATACCTCCATTATTTAGAATCCAAAGATTATTGAGATTTATGAATTCAAGATTATTGTATATTACTTTCTTTGTATTAGTATCAGTATTTCCCATAAATGCGAATCCCAAAGTACTAAATAACATAATAAATATAAGAATTCCCCCAACAGTATATTGTTTTATTCTCTTATTTTTGTTTATTTCTTTTTCTGAAACTATCTTTCTCATAGATTAACTCTGTTAATAAGGGTATAAAAAATTATTGTTAAAGAGACTTTCGTCATATAATGAAAAAAAAGAAAAAGGAAAAAAAAATAAATTAAAATTTTTGGAATTTATGCAGTTGTAGTTACAACCATTTCCGCACTTGTTGATGAAGTTCCTTTGTATTCTTTACCAGTATCAACTGTTTTAGTAGTTAGATACTTAGCAGCGTTTACAGTGTCTGTAGCTTCATAACCAGCAACAACTAATGCTAATTTGCTAGTAATACTTGAATCACTAACACCTTTGATCAAGAATTGTCCTGATCCTACACCAGTTGATTCTGTGAAAGCAGCACCACAATTAGCTCCACCTAATACACTAGCAGCAGCTGAATTAATACAGCTTCCACCAACAACAATTAGGTTCTTTGTGCTTACAGAACTAACTTCGCTATCTTTTACTAGAACTTCGCCAAGTTGAGTTGCAGTTCCTGTTGTAGTTGAACCAGCAGTTATACTAGCAGATTCTTCAGCCATGTATATCTGAGCATAAACTTGCTCATCAGGATAACTAATTACAGCACTTTTCTGATCTGAATCAGAAGAGTCTGTTGTTATAATTGTACCCCATAAATCAGCTGATTTTTGAATTTTACTATCTCCGGGCATAGTTGTTTCCCAACCACTAGCATCAGTACTCCATGTTCTTTGAACATCATCTACACCAATACCGTCATCAGCATCAATACCATTTTCAAGCTTAACAATTAATGCTTCATAATTGTTATTATCATCTTTTTCTTCAAAGATAATTAAAGCAGGTGAATCAATCCTTGTTCCATCTACATCATTTAGGTAAATTTTTGCAGTAGAATTAAAGGTAGGACCCATACTAGTAATGTTATAAGTTAATTGACCTATAGTTACTGCTGAGCCTGTATTTTCAGTAGTTAAATTAGTAACTCCTGCATCAACTGATATATTTCCTGAATCTGGAAGAGCAAATGTGACATCTGTATATCCATCTCCATCAGGAAATTTTAAAGTAGTAAGATCTACTCCATCTCCACCCCAACTAGATACATTTATTGTTGTTGGTTCATAAAATGCAAGTCTTGCACCTTTTGAAGTTTGTATTGTTGGGTAAACTACAGCAGCAGCTGTACCACTACTATCTGGATAATTAAGTCTTATATTGTA
>NZDC01000011.1 GCA_002689985.1 Candidatus Pacearchaeota archaeon
AAGGTTGATGAAATTAAAGAAAAGAGTGAAAATGAAAGGATAAAATTAATTAATAATGTTCTTGAGAGTATTTTATTTAATAATCAAAAAGCTCAATTATATTTATTGAGAGGGAATGCTTATGCTAGATTAGCTGGAGTTAAGTTAGGAGAGGGAATAGTTGAGAGAAAGGAAGTAAGAGAAATAGAAGAATCATCTAACAGAGAAGAAGTAATTGAAGAAAATAAAGAAGAAGATTTTTGTAGTAATTTTAACTTTAATGAAACTGGATGTAGAGAGAATAGTAATAAATGTGAATGGAATAATGAAGATGGTGAAGAAGAATGTATTAGTAAAAATTTTGATATTGGAGAAGAAAAGATTTTAGGTGGTGAAGGAAGAATTATTTATGGAGATATTAATGGTGGAGAAGAAGGAACAATAACTATAATAAAAAGTGGAACTATTGTTGAAGGAAGTGTTTCATCTAATGCAGGAGATGTAATTATTGAATCTGATGTTGAGATTATATGGGATGTTGGAAAAGAGATGATTGGAGGAAAGATAATTATAAATTCTGGAGCAACTATTCAAGGAAATGTTGGTTTTATGGCTTCAGGAGGAGAGATAATTATCAAAGATGGAGCTAAGATTATTGGAGATATTGGTCATATAGAATCTAAAGTAAGAATATTTATAGAGGAAGGAGCTAATTTTGAAAGAGAAAAAGTTGATGAATATTCTATAAGTAAGGGATATATTATTATTGAAGAAGAAGTGAAAAGAAAATTATTAGATTCTGCGATTGAAGAAGTTAAAACAAGGAAAGGAAAATATTCAGATAATAAGGAATTTGTAGACGGATTACATAGGAATAAAATTATAACTGAGGATGAATATATTGAAATTCATGGAGGAGGATACTTTGATACTAATTTAGAAGAAAATATGAATTGGTTAAAGAAGTTATTATTGTCAAAAAAAGGTAGCAATAAAGTAAGTGTTACAAGAAATGATGTAGTGTTAAATGAAATAGAGAATGAAAATAAAGCTGAAGAAAAAAAGATTATTAATGAAGGGACAAGTAATAACAACTTTGAAAATATATATTATGAAATAACAAAATGGGGATTTGCAACAAAAGATAGTGATGAAGAGTTTGTATATGTTTCAACTGCGACAAACAATGAAGAAATTTATTTTATTGTAGAACACACTTGTGATTTAATTGAGATAGAAATTTATTCTATCGATAAGGATTTTGAAGAAAAAGATATAGAGTTTTCTAAGAGAAAAATTAAAAATAGAATTTATTTAGGGGAATTAAGTACAGAAATGGATTATTTTTCTACAAAAGTTTATTGTTTAGATAATCAGGGAGATGTGATGAGTACTAAATCTGAGAAAAAAATTACTATAGAACCATATGAAGAACCGAATTAATTAAAATGTAATAATAAGAAAACTATTTAGAACTTATTCTCGGGATATTATATTTTAAATCCTTTATTAACCATTTTTTCCCTGAATTTATAAATTTTTTTCTCCAATTTACACACTGAAAATCATTTTCAAAAACTTTAGGGTTTCCAAGATAACCTCGTTTATCACCTTCTAAACCATTAAAAACACTTCCAATAGAATCTTCTTTTGTTTTAGCAGTAAATGGCTTGTCCCCAAATTCTACTTTATTACTAGAAGGTTTCATACCACTATATGAACAAGTTATTGCTTTATGTACATTTGGAGAAATATCTGGGGCGATAATTTCTTGATCTTCCCCTCCAAGAACATAATTTAATGCAGGTTCTTCGCTCACTTCATCATTATTTCTGTTATCTATCTCTTCTTTTGTTAGGCCTCTTTCTATTAATTCTCCTTTTACAGGTCTTAACATATAACCTTCAACACCTATTTTGCCTGTTCCAACATGGTCAATTTCTCTGCTTTTTTTATTATCTATAATAAAAGCAATAGGAAGAGTTTCTAATTTTTTATTATTTGAATAAACGTCTTTTGATTTAGTAAAAACATAAAATTCTTGGTTGTCAATTTTTATTCTAGGTAAATCATAATCTGCAGATGTGCTTTTTATATGATTAAATCCGAATTTTTCAAGAACTTTAATCTTCATTTTTTTATCTTTATTTTTAGTTATTCTTTCTGTTGTTTTATCTTCTTGTTCTGCTAATTCATATTTATAATCTTTTTTATTTCCTTTAAGTTTTATTGGAACTAATGGAAAATATTTATCTGCTTCAACTAAGATTGGATCTTCTGGATTATGTCTATTGATTATATTTCTACTTCCCATAGTTTTTACAATATATGGAACATCAGTATATGTTTTCCCTTCAATTTCAAATTTTCCTGATTTAACTGGTCTATATCCTATCTTTTCATTTACAAATTCTGCAAATCTATGAGGAGTATCTCTTTCATTTATAGCTTCTGCTTCGGGATTATTCTCTTGTGCTACAATGAATTTTTTTGATTTAGAATAATTAGTATTAAGCGTTCCGCCACATCCGCCTATCAGAAACAATCCTGCAATTCCTAATGCCTTTGCATTTTTTGAATTTACTTCTGTAGTTAATAAATCTCCTAATCCTTCGTAAATAGAATTACCAGCTTTTCTTTCAAGATTTATTAGTTCTTGTCTAGTTTTAGAATATAAACTTTTCATAAAAGAACTATAAAATAGTGGTTTATAAACTTTTCTATTATGTAGTAACTATATAGTTTAAACATTTTTTTTTAACTATTGAAAATTAAAAATATTTTTTAGTTTAAAGGTGCAAGATATTTTTCGCCTATAATTAATTTTTTTCTATTACTTCCAGGAACAAAGATACTACCCCATTTTTTATTAATTTTATCAAATGCTTTTATACACTCATTAGAATTGTTATTGTAATTTTTAATCCAATCTTTTCTAGTACAAAGTATAGAAACATCAAGACATTGTTTATTAGCATAAAAGGATTTTATATTCTTTCCATTAATTACTTCTTCTTTTGTATCACAATAATTTTTTCGTTTTTTAATTATATATTTCCCTTTAGAAGGAGTTTTCTTTTTTTTAATAGATTTAATAGGAATAACTTCTTTTTTAGATTGTTTTTCATGATAATTAATCATTTTTTCTTCTAAATAGGTCTTATTTTGAAAAATTTCCAAAATTAATTCTTTTTTAAAAATGCGGGAGAAAGGATTTGAACCTTCGCAGGCACTAAGCCACCAGGACCTAAACTTAGCCTTCCAGTAATTATTTTAAAAAATAACTATCAAGAATCTGGCCCATTTGGCCACTCTGGCACTCCCGCATAATAATATAGAGAAACTCTCTTTTAAAAGATATACCATAATACTCTTTTTTATATTTTTTGTATATCCATTTATCTTTTAATACTTTAATACCTATATCACTAAAAATTTTAATTAAATCTTTCCATAATTGTTTACTAGACGTAGATAAACCTATGCCTCTCCTTCTTTTTCCTCCTTCAGTCATCATTATTCCTATTAAAAAGGAAGCTTTTATCGACTTATTTGATTTTAAAATTATTTTTGGAACCTTTACAATATTGCTTTTTTTACCCTTTTTTATTTTAAATACAATATTTAATAAATTATATATTGCCTTACTATCAATTATTAAATTATATGTTTGTTTTTTCCCCTCTCTCTTCTTTATTTTATGTATATTGAATTTCCTATTAAATAACTTTTTACACATTTTTTTTATAGATTCTAGCAATTTTTTATTTGAGATTTCAATGCTTATTTGTAATTTGTTTTTTCTCAAATGACCATCTCCAATTATTGCTGCAACAAAAAAAGCTAGTTCTTCATCAATTAAAAGAGGAATTCTGGTTGGTTTTGATGGGCCAAATTTCGCTTTAGTAAAAATCCACTTATTATTAATTGAAATTATTTTTAATTCTTTTTGAGATTTTATCACGTCTTTTTTCATTGATTTTAAAAGAAGTTATGTTTAATAAATGTTTCGGTGCCTGACCTATCTAATCTAAGTTTATAATTAATTGTCTATATAAAAAGTTTTAGAATTAATAAAAATAGAAAGACTTATATAATAAGTAAGATTAATCTTACTATGGTAGATATTAATATAACTAAAATAAGTTCAAAAGGACAAGTAGTAATTCCTTTAGATATGAGAAAAGACCTAAAAGAAGGAGATAAATTAGTAGTCATAAGAAATAAAGATCAAATAATTCTTAAAAAAACAAAGAACTTTTCTAAGAACATAAAAGAGGATTTAGAATTTGCTAGAAGAACTAATGAAGCATTAAAAAGAATAGAAAATGGCGAATATATAAGTGTAGATTCAGAGAACCTTGAAGAAGAAATGAGGAAATGGTAGAAATACGCTTTGATAAAAAATTTAATAACATTTTTTCTAAAATAAAAGATAATTTATTTAGGGAAAAAGTGATAAAACAAATTAAGAAAATATCTGAGAATCCTAAAATTGGAAAACCAATGAAAAATGTAAGAAAGGGTACAAGAGAACTTTATATTAAACCTTTTAGACTTTCATATATTTATTTTGTTAATGAGAAAAAAGTATATGTCTTAGATTTATATCATAAAGATAAACAATAATTATTCTTTTTTAGATTTTGATGCAGCTTCTTTCGCTTTTATTTTATCTTCTAAATCTAATTTATCAATTAGTTCTTTATATCTATTTCTGATTGTAACTTCTGTAATTCCTGCAATATCTGCAACTTCTCTTTGTGTTTTCTTTTCATCATTAATTAATGCTGCAACATATAATGCTGCTGCTGCAATTCCTGCAGGACCTCGACCACTAGTCAATTCAACTTTTTCGGCTTTTCTTAATACTTTTAATGCATCACTTTGTGTTCGTGGTGATAATTTTAAAACAGATGAAAATCTTGAAATATAGTCTTTTGGTGAGCTTTGTTTTACTTTAATTCCTAATTTTCTTATAACAAATCTATATGTTCTTCCTATTTCTTTTCTTTCAACGTCTGATGCTGTTGCAATTTCATCTAAGGTTCTTGGAATATTATAAGATCTACATGCAGTATATAAGCATGCAGCAATTACAGATTCCATACTTCTACCTCTTACAAGACCTCTTTGCAGTACATAATTATAGATTCTTGATGCTTCATCTCTTACAACATTTGGCAGATTCAAGTATGATGCTATAACTCTTAATTCAGCCATTGCAAGTCTTAAGTTTCTTTCAATACTAGTTGAAACTCTTTCTTGCCATTTTTTTAATCTTAAGAATTTTCTTGTTTGTCCTGATTCTAACTTATATATATCTGAAATTTCTCCAACATTTGTTGTTAATCCCTTATCAAATTTTTGTATGCTTATTGGGGCACCACCACGACCTTTTTTTTCACTTTTATCAAATTTCCCTTGCAGATCAATACCAGTGTCTACCATTTTTTCTTCAATAACTAGACCGCAATCATTACAAATTACTTCTCCCAAGTGGGAATCGTAAGTAAGATTAATACTTGCACATTCAGGACATTTTTTTATGAAGGCCATTTTAGATTTATAAATTTAACGCAATCTTTATAAATAGAATGTATTTATAAATATTTCTGTTTTTGTATCTATGCTCAAAAAGTAAAAGTAAAGAATTATTTTACTAAAACACCATTAATTATTCCTTCTTGGGTTGGACGATTGGTGATTTTAACTTTTCCAAATTCTGTTTCAACAATTGTTCCTTTTGTTATTATATTTTGACGTGCAAGAAATCTATCAGAAGGTGTTTCAGAGACATTTTTTATCTCTGTTTTTTTTATTTTTTTGTCTTTTGAGCTTATATTTACAAATTTAGCTCTAAGTAAAAATACTTTTTTATTTCCCCCCATTACTCTTTTTGTTTTTCTTTTTTCAGTATCACTAAGTTTTATTACTCTTTTTTGCCCAGATGCTTCATAAAGTTTCTTTTTTCTATTTTTAATATATTTTCCGCCCGATATTTTTTTACCTTTTTTCATAATAGAATTAGTTGGTTTTTTATTTAAATAGCTTTCTATTTTTTTATTTTATTCTAAACTATAAAAAGATTTATAAACAATTTATACAAACTTAAATCATGGTTAACGGAATTGAAAGACCCTTGGATTTGTTAAATAACTCTAAAAACAAAGAAGTTTTAGTTCACCTGAAAGGAGACCAACAATTTGTTGGAACGCTTCTTGCTTTTGATATTCATATAAACTTAGTTTTAGATAATACAAAAGAAATGCAAAACAGCGAGGTGAAAAGAAATATTGGATTAACTTTTTTAAGAGGAGATACAATTATATTTATCTCTCCTGCATCAACTGCACTTAAAAAAGAATAAGTTTTTTCATAACTTATATAAATGATTCTCTTCTTTTACTTTTATGGTAGAAAAAATAAAAGTAACTTTTTTAGGAACGTCAGACTCTATTCCTAGTGCTAATAGGAATCATACCTCAATTTGGTTAAAATACAAAGATGAAAATATTTTAATTGATTGTGGAGAAGGAACACAAAGGCAAATAAGAAAAGCAAAATTAAATCCTGGAAAAATAACAAAAATTCTTCTTACTCATTGGCATGGAGATCATATTTTAGGTATTCCTGGATTATTACAAACCTTAGCTTTAAGTAAACATAATAAATCATTAACTATTTATGGACCATATGGCACAAAAAAATTTATGGAAAGTTTATTTAATACTTTTATTTTTGTAAAGAAATTTCCAATAAATATTATTGAAGTTAAAAAAGAAGGAAAGTTTTTTGAGACCTCTGATTTTAGATTAGAATCTAAGAAAATGACTCATGGGCCTCCTTGTAATGCCTATGCTTTTATAAAAAAAGGAAAAATAAGAATAGATAAGAAAAAATTAAAAAAATCAAAATTACCGTTGGGACCATTAATAAAAAAATTAAAACAAGGAAAAGATATTACTTATAATAAAAAGAAATATCTAGTAAAAAATCTAACTTTTAAGGAAGAAGATAAAAAAGTTTCAATTGTTTTAGATACGTCGATAAATAAAAAAATTATGCCTTTTGTAAAAAATTCTGACTTGTTAATTTGCGAATCTAATTATGCACAAGACCTTACAAGTTTAGCTAAAGATTACAATCATATGACCTCGATTCAAGCAGCAAACATTGCAAAAAAATCAAATTCAAAAAAATTAATTTTAACTCATATTAGTCAAAGATACAAAAAAAATCTAAAGAAATTTTTAAATGATACAAAAAAAGTTTTTAAGAATTCTTCTTTAGCTGATGATTTAGATGTTGTTGAGATATCTAAATAGAAAGATTTTAAATAGAATTTTTTCTTAGTTTAATTAGGCCCCTGTAGCTCAGCCTGGATAGAGCGATTGCCTTCTAAGCAATAGGTCGCAGGTTCGAATCCTGTCGGGGGCATTTGCGGAGGTGGCACAGCGGCTACTGCGTTCGCCTGCAGAGCGAATTTTCGCGGGTTCGAGTCCCGCCCTCCGCTTTTTAAGACGACAAAACATCAAAATTTGATAAATAATTAAGAATTCTTTTTTTATTTTTCTTAAAAATACTATTATTTCTAATTTTTTAAAAAATACCTTAACCTATTCATAAATGTATAAATAAATATATTTATAAATAGGTAAATCTAATTTAAGAGTTAATAAGTAATAACTTAGGAAAGAGGTTGGGATGAGAGACACTATTTTAGAAATAACTCTAAAGGTAATTGAAGAAGCAAATACAGTATTAGAAACAAAGGAAATACAAGAAAAGGTAGAGGCTTCTATTAAAGATATAACTAGAACTAAGTTGTTTTCTAGACTAAATAATTTGAGAGGTGAAGGATTAATCAAAGGAAAGTTTGTTGGTCCTGGAAAAGGAGTTTGGATTTGGTGGAAAAAAGATGCTTTTTCTGAAAACGAGAATTCTACTAAATGAGGGAAAAATGATAAGTGAATTCTTAAATAATAAACAAGGAAAATTGCAAAAGATACTAATAATATTAATAATAACATTTCTGATTTTGCTAATTAGTTTTGGAATTAATACAGCACAAGAAGAAGATACTAGTGAATCAAATGAAGATCCACTAATTGAAGAGGAAGTTGAAGATCCACCAGTGGAAGAAGAAATTGAAGATCAACCTACTGAAGAAGAAATTATTATAGAACCTATTAAAGAAATATCTACTGAACCAGAAGAAATTATTGAAGAAGAAAATGTTACAGCGCCAGTAGAAGAAATACTTGAAGAATTAAATGAAACAATTGTTGAAGAATTACCTTTAGATGAAATTTTAAATGAAACAAGTGAAACTTCAAATGAAACAACAAATGATACTCAACCTTTACCTAAACCTGAAGAGCTTCCAGAAGAAGAAATTATTTCTGATTCACCTTCTTCTGGAGAAGCTCCAGGTATAATTCCTGAACCTGAATTAAGTATTCAAATTTCTAATCTAACTGAAGTTACAAGAGGAGAAGTAATAGAAATTAGTGCGACAATAATAAATTCTGGTGCTAAAGCAAAAAATGTTTTAGCTATTTGGGTTCTTCCAGAAGATTTTGAAATTATTTCTGGTAATGAAATAGAAAATTGTGGAGATTTAGGTAAAGAAGAATCTTGCATCTCAACAATTAATGTTCAAACATCAATTCTATCATCCTTAGGAAAAAACCAAATTAAAATTAGAGTAGGATATGGAAAATGATAAAAAAAAATATTTAATAATAAATCCTTACAATCTAAATTAGTAATAGGAATGTTTGTTTTTGTAATTGTTAGTTTATTTTTAATTCTTGGAACTAATTTTAGTATGACTGGTTTTGTTTCAAAATTAAGAATGACTGGTTTTGCAATAGCCGGAGGAGATTTTATTGAAAAAACAGTAGAAGTAGAAGTAGAAAGAGAAAGATCTTATTTGTTTGATGTTTCAGTTAGAATATTACCTAAATATCTAGAAGTTCTTGCAGGTGAAGAGGTAGCAGCAGAAATAATTATCTCACCTCTTACTTCAGTAGAAGTATTAAAAGATGCAAAATTAATATATTATGTTGAAAATTCAAAACAAAAAGTTTTTGCATCTATTCAAGAAATTGTAGATGTTAGTAAAGAAACAAAACTTCTAAGAGAGTTAAGTCTTCCTGAAGGTATTGATCTTGGTAAATACTGGTTTGTTGCAAAATTAGAGTACAAAAAACAAGTGTCTAGTGATAAAAAGAGACTTGGTATAATAGAAAGAGAAATACCCTTCTCAATACCGTCAATAGAAAAAACACAATCATTAATTAAGATAATTTTAATGGTAGTATTACTCATTTTGGCAATATTAGTAATTAAAAATAGAACGAAAAGAAGAGAACATAGAAAAAGACACTTAAAGGATCATAAAAAGAAAGGAAAATATCTAGACTTTACAAGAAAAGAAAAACCTAAAGGAAATTATATAGATTTTACAAATAAATTCAAGAAAAATTCACAAAAGTTAAAGGAAGAAGCTATAGATAAGTTAATTAATTTAACAAAGGAAAAACCTAAAGAAAATAATAAGAAAGATGAGAAACCTAAAGAGGAGATTAAAAAAGAAAAACCTAAAGGAAAATATTTAGACTTTACAAAGAAATTCAAGAAAGATTCACAAGATTTTAAAAAAGAAGCTGTAGATAAATTAATTGATTTATCTAAGAAATAGATTATAAGAATATTTTTAAAAATTTTACAAAATATTTAAATAGTTTTGTAGTACCTAATTATAGATGGCATTTATTGTTAAAAAAATAATTAATGGAAGAGAATATTATTATCTCAATGAAAATAAGAGAGTAGATGGAAAAGTAAAAACAAAAACTCTTTGTTATTTGGGAAAGTCAAAAAAAGAAGCTATAAAAAAATCAAAAGATATAATCAAAAAAATAAAAGAACCAGAAATTAAAGAAATTAAAAAAGTAATAAAAGAATCAAACAATGTTCCTGTAGAAGAAAAAGAATTTTTAAGTTTTATTCAAGAAGCAGGTCTTATTTGGGGACCAAGTCCTGAAATTTATGGAGGATTAGCTGGATTTTATACTTATGGGCCTTTAGGAAAACTTCTAAAAAATAAAGTTGAGAATTCTGTTAGGAGAGTTTTTAATGCTAATGGATTAAGAGAATTAGAAGGACCGACTATTCTTCCTGATATTGTATGGAAGGCTTCAGGACATTTAGAAACATTTAATGATAGAATAATAAAATGTTCTAAATGTAAAGCTACTTTTAGAGCAGATAAGTTAATTGAAGAAAAGCATGATGTTTCTGCAGATTCATTTTCAAATGAAAAAATTTTAGAGTTTATTAATAAGAAAGAAATTAAATGTCCAAGTTGTAAAGGGTTTCTAGAAAATTCAATTAATACTCAAAGTCTTATGATGAAAACAAAAGTTGCTGGGCAAGATGCTTCTTTAAGACCTGAAACTGCAACAGTAACTTATCTTCCATACTTAAGAGTTTATAATTATTTTAGAAAAAAACTTCCTTTAGGTGTTTTTCAAATTGGAAAAGCATATAGGAATGAAATCTCCCCTAGACAACATGTTATTAGAGGAAGAGAGTTTACACAAGCAGAAGGACAAATTTTTGTTGACCCTAATAATAAAAATGACTGGGATAAATATAAAGAGATAAAAAAAGAAAAATTACCTTTTTGGGATTATAAAAGTCAAGAGAATAATAAACCTATTAAAGAAATTAGTATTGAAGAAGCATTAAAAAAAGGATTTATTAAAAGCCAGGCATATGGGTGGTGTATATGGATTGCTTATCAACAATTTATAGGATTTGGAATACCAAAAAATAGAATAAGATTAAGACAACATCATCTTGATGAAAAAGCATTTTATGCCGACGATGCTTGGGATATTGAAATTAAATTAAATAATTATGGTTGGATTGAATTATGTGGGATTCATGATAGAACTGACTATGATTTAAAACAACATTCAAAATTTTCCAATACGGAGTTAGTTGCAATTAGAGAAAATGGAGAGAAATTTGTTCCACATATATTAGAAATAGCTTTTGGAACAGATAGACCAACTTATGCCTTGATAGATATCTTCTATGAAAAAAGAGAAGTCAAAGAGGGGAAAACAATGTTTAAGATCCCATATCATATGGCGCCAATAGATATTTCAATTTTTCCTTTAATGAAAAAACCAGAATTAATTAAGATTGCGAATAAAATTAAGGAATTTTTAGAGAGAGATTTTATTGTAAACTATGATGAATCAGGAAGTATTGGAAAAAGATATCTAAGAAGTTCAAATTCTGGAATTCCTTATGCAATTACAATAGATTATGATTCTGTTAAAAAAGAAGATATTACTCTTAGAGATAGAAATTCTGAGAGACAAATTAGAATAAAAATCTCTAAACTTAAAGAAATTTTAAAAAAATTAATTAACTCTGAAATAGAGTTTGAAAAAGCTGGAAAATTAATAAAATGATTTCCTTTTTTTACCGTCGGAGAAATGGAATTTCAATAAAAAAATATTTTAAATAAAAATTAAAATTTTATCCAAAATTTTTTTATAAAAAAGTTTATAAACAATTAATTCTTAATATTATTAATTAAAAAAAGGGGTCATTAATATGGCAAAAAAGAAAGCAAAAAAGAAAGCAAAGAAAAAAACAAAAAAGAAAGCTGCTAAAAAGAAAAAGAAAAAAAGATAAGTTAATTAATTTTTTTATTTAGTTTTTAATCTATCTTTGAACTTTTTAGTATCTTTTAATATATTTTTAGATTAGAAGTGTAAGGATTTCTTTTGTAGATTTTTTTATAGAAAAAGTTTTAAACTATTTTTTATTATTTTCATGATGGATAATTGTGTGTTTTGTAATATAATAAAAGGAGATATTCCTACTAAAAAGATTTATGAAAATGAAAATTTTTTTTCAATTCCTGATGCAAAACCTATTGTAGAGGGGCACAGTTTAGTTATTTCAAAAAAACATTTTAAAACTTCTTTAGATTTACCAAATAGTTTAGGAACAGAACTTTTGGATTGTATTAAAAAAACATCTTTGAAATTAATAGATGAAAAGAAAATAGAAGCTTTTAATATTATTAATAATAATTTTAAAGCTGCAGGACAAGTTGTAAATCATATTCATTTTCATATTATTCCTAGAAAAAAAGATGATGGACTTAAGATGATAGTATAAATGTCTCTGGGGGGATTTTAACCCTCGACCTCCGCCTCATGAGAGCGGCGCTCTAAACCCTGAGCTACAGAGACAAAATTAAGAAATATCATCGATTTAAAAATCCTGCGATAAGTCTTAAAAACTTCTTTTTACTACTTTTATCATGGTGATTAATGAAAGTTTAATTTATACAATTCCTTTGGAATTAGCAAATAACCTTTCCAAACTAGTTACTGTTTTACAAGCCTTGGGATGGGCTATTGTAATTTATGTAATCTTTAATGTAATTTTGATTTTAATGAATAGAAAGAAGAAAAAAGAACTTGAGAAAATAAGAAAAGATATAAAGGAGATAAAGAGAATCTTAAAAAGAAAGAGATAAATTTATTCTTTATCTTTGAGTATTTTAGGTTGATTGATTCTTTCTTGTTTTTTTATTCTTGATAAAAATCCAGCTATTTGATTTCTTAGTTTTCTACTAGGCATAGTATTTTCAAGTATATTTTTATTTTTCTCAAAAGTTTCACTAAATTCAATACCTTTTTTTATCAAAGTATTTGCAGTTCTCTTTACTAGTTTTGATTTTATCTTTCCCATACTTAATTGTCTGATTAAAGCTTTTTAAAGATTTTTATTCGAGTTTTTGTATATTTAATAGATCTTTTATTGCTACTAAAAGTTCATTTAATTTTTTAGGTGTTTCTCCTAAACTTAGAATATTATAAGGAAGATTTAATTCTAAAGACTTTTTATGAGCTTTTATTAAATCAGATTCATTTATTCTTTTTTTATTATATGCAATTAATAATTGTTCTTTTTCATTATCTTTTATTTTTAATATAAGATGGTCTTTATTAAACCCCTCGATATCCAAGATTTCTATTGATTGTCTAAGTAAGAATTCTTTTACTTTATTAAAAAATTTCTCATTCTTTTTTTGAGAAGGTTTCTTTTTAATTAATTTTTTTCTTGGTTTTAATTTAGGAGTTTTTTCTTCTGTTTTTTTATCTGGTAAGTTAGTTGGAGGAATCTTCTTTTTTTCTATATTCTGCATTAATAT
>NZDC01000012.1 GCA_002689985.1 Candidatus Pacearchaeota archaeon
AAAGACATATTATCACACAAGAAGGAAAGGATATTTGGGTTTGTTTTCTTCCTTGGAGGTATGATCTTAAAGAAGCACAAAAAAAACATTTACTTCCAAAAAAAGGTTCTCTACTTGTATACGAAGGACCTCCAAGTTTAGCGGGAATAGATGCTTTTCAAGCTAAAAAATCTCTAGAGAATTTAACAAAGGACTTTAGTAATTATCTCAATGAAAATAATGATATTAGAAATAAAATAAATATTTTAGGGATAAGCATTGGAACATTACCTGCTTTTTATATTGCAAATCATTTTAATGTTAAAAAATTAGTGGCTGTATGTCCTGGAGCAAGACTTGGAGAGAATATCTATAAAGGAATAGCAACTAAAGAAGTAATGAAAATATCTGTGAAGAGACATAAAACTTATAGAGATTATGATGGAGTATTAAATGGAATGAATCCTATTGATAATATTAACAATCTTCCAAAAGAAGTCTATGTTGTGATAGGGGGGAGGGATAAATATATTTTAACAGAAAGTGGAGAAGAATTGATAACTGCTTTAAATAAGGCAGGAAAGAATCCAAAAGTTAATAGATGTAAATTCTTAGGACATGGATTGACTCTTTTTGATTTTAGTCATAAGAATAAAACAGGAAAGTTGGATTATTTTAATTAAATTTATAAAATAAGATTTTTAAATGAATATATTTTATTATTAAATATGATAAATGTATTTTTAATTTTGATAACTTTTATTCTAGTTGTTTCTTTTCATAGTTATAGAAGATTTATATTAAAACTAACTTCTAAAAAATTTTATATCAATAAATTAAAAAACACTAAATTAAAATGGTTTCCTCAAATTCATGAAGTTTATATTGGGATAATTCTTGCAATCATTTCCTATATTTTTTCTTTTGAAATATTATTCAACATTAGTCTTGGAATTGCTATAGCAGATTTATTTTATCACTTTGTTATTTTATGGGTGATTACAGGACACCATCATTTTTATTTTAGATTTAAGAATCCTAGATTTTAGATTTTTTCAATAATTTCAAAGGGCTTATGGAAATTTTTATAAATTCTTTTATTTATAATTTATTATTTAAAATGGTAAATTACCAATATACTTATCTAATTGGGAGTATAATAATTTTAATCTTATGGTTAATTCTATTTTTATATAGAAAAGATATAAGAAAAGAGATGTGGGTTATTTCTCTAATTTTTGGTTTTATAGCTCTTTTTACAGAAAAGATATATAGTCTAGATTGGTGGAGACCATTAACAATTACAGGAACAATTCCTGGAATTGAAGATTTTTTATTCGGATTTGCAATAGGAGGAGTTGCTTCAGTTATATACGAGATTCTTTTTAACAAAAGGATTAAAATAAAAAAAGTTAAAAAATTAAGAGAGAAAAGAAGAAATTTAAATTTTATATTTTTAATATTTTTATTTGTAATAACTTTTGGAGGATTGATTGTTTTAGATTTCAATAGCTTTTGGGCTTCAGTGATTTCATCTATTATGTATACAATAGTAATTTATATAAAAAGGCCAGACTTAATTAAAAATTCTTTAATCTCTGGATTCCTAGTTTTAGTAGCTTCTATAATTGGTTACTATATATTAAATTTAATAACTCCTGGATTTTTTGAAGAATTTTGGTTATTTGAAAATATAGGAAAAAATATGATTCTAGGGATACCTTTAGAAGAACATGTTTTTTATTTTTTACTTGGAGCATTTCTAGGTCCATTATATGAATATTGGAAAGAAGGAAAGTTAATAAATATAAAAAATTAAAGTAATTTATGAAAAGACATCATAAATGGATATTTGGGAGTTTTAGTTCCATAGTGGTTATTTTTATGATATCTAGTGGAATATTAATTTATATGTTATTTGTAAGTCAAAATTTAAACTATAATGAATTAAGTACAGATATAGCAGAAACTCAAAGCAATATAAATACATTAACAGAAACTTTAGTTGAAACAAAAGACGCATTAGAAGAAACAATAGAAACTTTAAATATAAAAATAGATAGTGAAATCACTTCGATAGATAAAGAAGTAAATTTATTAAAAGCATCTGCTGGTGAAGATTTCTCAGGCATAGTTGAAGATTCTATAAGCTCTGTTGTAACAATAAGGACTGATGTTGGACAAGGAACTGGATTTATAATTGTTGATAATGGGTATATTGTAACAAATGCACATGTTTTAGCAGGAGGAAGTGAAATTCAGGTATTAACTTATGAACAAGATGTAATCAATGCTAATTTTATAGGATATAATAGTGAATTAGATATAGCATTAATAAAAATTCCTGGAGATTATAATGAATTAATTCTTGGAGATTCAGATGATCTTCAAATAGGAGAAAAAGTTATTGCCATTGGAAATCCTTTGGGATTACAGTTTTCAGTATCACAAGGAATTATTTCTGCAATTCATAGAGAGGGAATAAATAAGATAGATGCATATATTCAAACAGATGCTGCACTAAATCCGGGAAATTCAGGAGGTCCTTTAATTAATGAAGAAGGAAAGGTTATAGGAATTAATAATTTTAAAATAGGTAGTAGTGAAAGCCTAGGTTTTGCTTTAGAATCAAATTATATAAAAACAACTGTAAATAGAATATCAACAGAGGTATTAAATCAAAGTTTGCTTTAACAAAATAATTTTAAACCAATGTTTCTTAAATAATATATGTCTAAAAAATCAAAAGAAGGTTTATCTGTGAAAAAAGAGGAGAATTTTAGTGAATGGTTTCAACAATTAATAATAAAATCAGAACTTGCAGATTATTCTTCTGTTTCAGGATGTATTGTTTTTAGACCAAAGTCTTTTAATGTATGGGAAAAAACAAAAGAAATAATTGATAAAGAATTTAAAAAAATTGGTATTAAGAATGTATATTTTCCAATGTTTATTCCAGAAAAGCTTTTATCTAAAGAAGCAGATCATGTAAAAGGATTTGCTCCAGAAGTTGCATGGGTAACTCATACAGGAAATACAAAATTAAGTGAAAAACTTGCAGTAAGACCAACTAGTGAAGCAATAATGTATGAATCTTATTCAAAGTGGATTAGAAGTTGGAGAAACTTGCCTTTAAAATTAAATCAATGGGTAAATGTTGTACGTTGGGAATTTAGGCATCCTATTCCTTTTTTTAGAACAAGAGAATTTCTTTTTAATGAAGGACATAATGCCTATTCAAATAAAAAAGATCTTGATAAAGATAAAGATAGAATTACAAAAATATATTCTGAATTCTTAAAAGATTATATGGCATTACCATCAATATTAGGAAAAAAGACAGATAAAGAAAAATTTGCAGGAGCTGTTGCTACATATAGTTTAGAGTTATATCTTCCAAATGGAAAAGCAATTCAAGGACCAGATTATCATGATGATGGACAAAATTTTGCAAAAGTATATGATATAAAATTTTTGGATGAAAATGGAAAGGAGCAATACTGTTATCAATCAACATATGCAATTTCAACAAGAATGCTTGGAGTAATGTTTGCAATTCATTCAGATAATAAAGGTTTAATTATCCCTCCAAAACTTGCAGAAAATAAAATTGTAATTGTTCCATTAATGTTTGAAAAAGATAAACAAATATTAAAAAAAGCAAAAGAATTATTTTCTGATTTATCACAATATGATCCAATAATGGATGATAGATTAGAGGTAACTCCAGGATATAAATTTAATGAATGGGAATTAAAAGGAATCCCTCTAAGAATTGAAATTGGTCCAAAGGATTTCAAGAAAAAAGAAGTAGTATTAGTAAGAAGGGATAATGAAAAAAAGATAAATATAAAGATGAAAAACCTAAAAAAACAAATTGATTTTGAATTAGAAGATATTCAAAATACCTTATTTAAAAAAGCAGATAAACTTTTAAAAAATTCATTAGATAAATCAGAAAATTTAAAAGATACATTAAGTAAATTAAAAAAACAAAAAATTGTTCTAGTTCCTTTGAAAAATTCAAAAGAAGTTGAAGATAATTTAAAAGAAAAATTAAAGGGGGTAAAAACACTTAATCGCCCAGAAAAACAACCGAGCTTAAAAGGAAAAAAGTGTATTATCTCTGGTAAACAAGCAGATTATTGGGTTTATATTGGAAAAAGTTATTAAATAAAATAGAGCATACTATCTACTAATAAAATGCCTTCTCTTTTTAATTTTAAGCTACTGAAAATCTCTAGAAGTTCTAAGAGCTAAACTCAACTCACATTCCAACTGCAAAGTAACTTC
The DNA here is from genome assembly GCA_002689985.1 of Candidatus Pacearchaeota archaeon. GTDB lineage: Archaea > Nanobdellota > Nanobdellia > Pacearchaeales > GW2011-AR1 > NP1466. Next base: position 4,273 of record NZDC01000012.1, read on the forward strand.
CATTAAATGGTTCAACTCTCTTTCTACAACAGTTTTCTCGCTTATTTCCATCATGCTCTCCATTTTTTTTAAAATAACTCAAAAAAATTCAAATATTTTTTTTAAGCCAAAATTAGTTAATAAGAAAAATCTCAAATCCAATTCAGGCCCAAAAGAAAAACACCGAATTAAATTGAGTGGGGTTTAATTGAAGCATAGACTAATGCAAACGCGCATTTATTCCAACACGTAGATTTTAGTCTTGCATTCATATTTATTATAAGAAAAAACCCTTTTTATAGTTTTCGATATTCTAATTTTCTTTAATTAATTTAGCTAAATTTTCTTTAAATTTTTCTAAATCTTTAATTTTAACTTGCGCTCCAACTGCATTTTCATGACCTCCTCCACTAGCTTCATCTAGATCCTTAATTGCATTTAAGACCATACTTCTAATTCCCTTTCCTCTAACAGAAATATTTACTTTAATTCCAGTAAGATACATAATTACAATAATTCTTTTTGGAAAAAGATAACTTAACTCATTTGATAATTCACTACTAATACTTAAATCTCCCCCATACTGAAAGAATAAGATTCCTTCCGAATCTTTTTCAGTTGTTATTGCTTTCTTTATTAATCTTTGATATTTTTCGTTTATCTGATTAAACCTCTTATAAAGAATATAGTTTTGATTATTTTCGTCAATAATCTCATAAGGAGATTTAACTTTCATTAGAAGTTTTAATACATTAATAACATTTGTTGTTCTATCTTTTAGTGCAAATCCAAATATTCTTGCAAGTTTTCCTATTTGTGACTTATATAAGATATCAAATGCTTCTTTTGATTTAATAGATAAATCACTATAATCTTTTGAAAATTCAGAATAAAAATCAGGAGTAAATTTATCTGAAATACAACCAATAACTGCAATCCATAGATCCTCTTTTTTCTGTGATACTTGATAACAAAGATAAGTAGTGGGTTCACCTCCATATCTATTATCCTTAAATTCTCCATTTAATCCTTTAATATAATCGAGAGAAGAATTATAATAATTAACAAATTCAGGTATTTTATTTTCTTCAAGATGATGATCTATCCAAACAACAGGAATATTTATTTGTTCTGCTTCTTTTAAAAAATCCTGAGATACAACAGGTTTATCTAAGATAAAAATATAATCTGCATCTAATTCTTTAACTTTTCTAAAAAATTCTTTACTTAATTCAGGAAACGATCTTATTGGAACTCCTTTTCCTCTCCCAATATATTTTTGTAATAAAAGAAAACTACATAACCCATCATTATCGTTATCAAAAAAGAACAATGGATTCTGTGCTTTATTCAAATGTTCTCTAATCTCTTCTACTTGTTTTTTTGTTAACATATAAAAAAATAAGAAAAAGGGTATTTAAGACTTTTTTATAAGAATTTATTTCCTCTTAAAATAAATAAAAGAACCAACTATTCCTAAAACAAACAAAACTCCTCCAATCCAATTAGAACCTATTTGATTCAAATTTCCAATCACATTACCAGTAATATTAGTTGACAAAAAAAATAAAGAAGCAATAAAAGAAACAGTAATTGCAGTCATTGTTGCTTTTTGTTCAAGCCCTCCTTTGGAGGGATTTTTTACAAAAAAAGATTTAATAGTATCAAAAAAAGAGGGTTTTAAAAAATATTCTGCTTTATCTAGTATTGTTTTATTTACATACTTATCAGATTCAATAATCTTAATTAATCTCTGTTTTACAGAATCTCTATTTCCTTTACCAAGCAAATGATAGAGCTGTGCTCCTTTTAAGGCAAAATCTGCCCTCCTATTACTTTTTCCAACATCCATTAATTTCTTAGCAACTCCCAAGATGTAACTACCACTTCTTTCCTCCTTAAGAAAAGGTCTAAAAGGAGGATAAGTATTGTATTATTTAATAATCTTAGAATAGTCTTCATCTAATTTTTCTATAAAATTCTTTTTTAGAATATCACTTGCTTCTGATTTTAATCCCCTCTTATAATTACTTTTAGATCTCAGTTTTTTAAATCTTTCAAAATATTTATCTTCCATATTCTTTTTAAACAAACATCCTTTTTAAAATTTTAGAGAAATCTCTCCATAAAAAATCTAAAAAATTTTTACCTCTTAATAGCTCCATAAATTAAAGGTAAAGCAATAGTTGCATCACAACAAACATTAACATATTTCCCATCTTTTTCCATCTTTCCCCACGAGATTCCTTCTACTAATGGAGCACCACTTGAACCTCCTGATTCAGGACGATCTGTTGTTATTTGAATTCCATAATTTGCACCTTCTTTATTTGAAAATTGCATTGCTTGTTGAATGAAATTTTTTGGTAATCCTCCACCAACATAAATAACTCCTGCCTTTTTACATGTCCAAGCAAGATCCAAAATCTCTTTTAAATCATCAAAAACATCAACATTTAATTTTTCAATATTTTCTTTTTTTACTAATCTACCCCATATCATTAAACCTATTCCAGAATCTGCAATTCCCGGACAAAAAATAGGAATTTTCTTTTCATAACAAATTCTTAAAATACTTTTTTTATCTTCTATATTTTTTCCAATCTCCCACAAAAATTCTCTAATATTCATTTTTTTAGGTAAATTAGGATATATATTTTCAAAAAAGTCTTCTAACTTTTTATAAACATCATTTTTTAATAGAACATCATAGATTCTATCAATATTCTTATCTCTTAGTTCAATATCATTCGCATTTTCTACTTGTTCTTCTAATTGATAATGTTTTTCTCCTAAAGCTTCTATTAAATCATGTGTTAAATTAGCACCCGTTGTTACAAAAACATCAGCTACTTTTTCATCCAACATATCAATAATTATTTCTTTCATTCCTCCAGGAACCATTGCTCCAGCAACACCTAAAAAAGTCTTACAATCTTTATCATTAATCATATCTTTTAAAATATTACTTGCTTTTCCAATTTTTCTAGCTCCAAATCCAATATGATTCATATCATTGACTAATTCAGATATTTTCATATCCTTCTTTATCTTAATTTGTTTAATTTCTCTCATAATATTTTGTAAAAAACTTAATTTTAAAAACATATGCATTTACTTATTTTATAAAAATCTGCTAAAAAATACTATACACTCTACAATCAAAATCTTTTTAAATAAAAAAATTAGATAATATATACAATGAATAAATGGCTTGAACTTATACTAGGATTAATCTTGCTTGTAGGAACAATCTTAATTGCATGGTCCTCATCAGCGTATTCGTGGACACTACTTGGAAAAGACTTTAATTTTCTTCACTCAGCATGGGTTTTTCTAAAAGGAGGAGTTTTCTGGTTTACAATATTGCTTGGACTTCTTTTTATAATGCTTGGAATTAGTGATTTAAAAGAATAAAAAAACTTTTAAATAAATATTTCTAAAATACTTTTAAATCTTTTCTAGTACCCCAATCAATAAGAATCCAAATTTAATTAAGTACACTTTCTAAAAATTTAATAAAGTTAAAAAAATAAAATAAAAATTAATACAATTATTCAAGCATAAAGCCAACAATTGCTGCAACTGCTCCACCAATAACATCTAAGAATATTCCAGTTACCCAGTGACCTACTACTGCTACAATACCTGCAATAACAATCACCCATTTTTGCCAATCAGCCATTTTAACCTCCTTGATTTGATTTAATAAGAATAATAATGAAAAGGAGTATTTAAAATTAACTGATTTATTTATAAATAAAGATAAGAGTTCCTTCTATAATTGCTGCAATAATTAAAAGAGGAAGAATAATGAATAAAAAAACTCTTAAAGAATTTATTAGATATTCTCTAAAAGATTTACTTTTATTTTTTCTAAAAATAAATGTACCAAATTTCAAACCCAAACCAAATGAAATAAAAATTGCAGGTAATTCAAATATCCCATGAGGTAAAAGTTTCCACAAAATGATAAATCCTTCTCTTTCTACACTAATTGATGCAACAAAACCTAATAAATAACCATTAATAATAGTTGCAATAATTGGAAAAATACCTAATAAAACTCCAAAAATTATTCCAAAAAGACTAGTTTGTGAATTATTTAGTAAGATAAATCTAATTAATTCTCCCTGAGACATATTTTGAGTCTTTTCTAGAAGTTCTTTAATAAATTTTAATATCTGTTCTACAACAGATTGAGGGGTTGGAATGAAAAAACCAACTAAAATAAAAACTATAAAAATTCCGATAATTAAATATATAAAATTCTTAGATTCCTTAATGTAATTCCAACTTTTCTTATATTCCCTCTTTAAATTAAAATTATATTTCATTTTAACTAAAATGCTTACTAATATATTGAGTTTTCTTTTTATAAGTATTTTTTAGATAAACTCCATAAATTAATCCTGCAATTAATCCTCCAAGATGTGCTGTATTTCCAATCGGAATATTTCCTGCAGCAGAAATAAACCAAAGAACAATTAAAATTCCTGGGGCAGCATATTTCATTTTTATTGGAATTGGAATAAACATTATATAAACAGGTAAATTAGGAGTAATTATCATTAAAAATCCAACTAATCCAAATAAAGCTCCTGAAGCTCCAACAGCAAATCTAAATAAATCTCCTTTAAAAATTAGAGAAAATAAAACAAAAAATAATCCTGCAAATAATCCAGATATTAAATATAAATACAAATATCTTTTAGCACCTAAAATTTTCTCAACTAAGGATCCAATAAAAAGTAAAGAGAACATATTTGCAAAAATATGAAAGAAACCACCATGCATAAACATGCTTGTTAAAAAAGTCCAAAGATATTTCGCTTGAAAAATATTAGCAGGTTTTATTGCAATATAATCTAAAAATTTAGTATTATTCAAAATTAAAATGCTAAAAATAATAAATAAAACAACATTAATTAAAATTAAATTTGTATTTATACTAAGACTAGCAAAAAAACTTCTTTTTTTCTTAGGATAAATTCTATAAACTCCAACCATATTTAAAATTATTTTTTCTTTTTCTTAAAAGATTTCTTCTTTTTTGTTTTCTTAATCTTATGTTTCTTGTTTATCTTCTTTTTTGTTTTCTTTTTCTTAATAGGTTTTTTAATCTTCTTTTTAACAATCTTTTTCTTTAATTTATCTCTCTCTTTCTTCTTAGCTAGTCTTTTTTCTAATTTTATCTTTTCCTCTTTTTTAATTTCTTTAAGTTTAATCTTATCTATCTTTTCTTTTTCTTTTGCAATCTCTTCGTTAACAAATTCTAATTCTCTTTCTAATTTAGCCACATTCTTCTTAAATTCCCTTAAAACCTTATTATTATCTTTTATAGTGAAGATGCTTCCACATTCATTACAAGTAAAATCATGTAGTAATGCATTCTCCTCGTTAAATTCTATATTACATCTCTCGCAGATATAAAATTGTTTTAATTCCCTGCTTTTTATCTGATTGTTAAATTGTTCGATTCTTTTTTCTAGAATCTTTCTCAGAAATTCTAGAGATTTAAAAATTTCAATTTTCCAAAAGTAAGTATACCATCCCTTTCTCTTATCCTTTTTCCTTATTGATGATACTAATCCATTATCTGAAAGTTTATAGAGAATATTTCTTGCTTGATTAATTGTAATATCCATCTTTTTTGCAATAAGAAATTCATTAATATGTTTTTTACTATCAAGTAAATTAACTATATCTTCTACTTGTTTTCCAACAACAATTGTTACGACTTCTTTAAGAAATTTTGTTAACATCTGAATAATAAAAATAATTCAAATAAATACCTTTCGGTTTGCTATTAATAATTATTTATTAAATATTACAAAAAAAATAAAGTTTTTAAACCTATATACCTTATCATATATATTAAAATATAGATTTATAATTATAATAAAATGGGGTGGTTTGATAAAAAAGAGAAAGAAAAAGGGATTCCATCATTACCTAAACTCCCAAAACTTCCTGAACTCCCAAGAATAGATGATGAAATAGATTATTCTGACAAACCAATACATCAATTACCTAGTTTTCCAAATAGTTCTTTTGGAGAAAAATTTTCTCAAGAGGCTATAAAAGATGCTATTGCTGGGGAAAAAGAGAGTGAAGAGGTTTTTGATCCAAATGAATTTGCACAGGATAGAATGCAAATGATGGAAAAGCCTCTAACAAGAGAAATTCCTGAAGGATTTAAAGACGTAACAAAGAAAGTAAGGAAAATTGAACCTGTTTTTATAAGACTAGATAAATTTGAAGAAAGTTTACAAATATTTGATGAAACAAAAAGTAAAATATTAGAAATAGAAAAAATATTAAGAGACATAAAAGAAATAAAAGATGATGAAGAAAGAGAATTAAGTTCTTGGGAAAATGAAATTCAATTAATAAAAAAACAAATTGAAAAAGTAGATAAAGAAATTTTTTCTAGAATAGAATGAAAACTAAGAATAAGAAGGTAAAAAATGAAAATACAATACATATTAAAATTAATTATGAAGAAGCACTTCAGTCAAAAAAAGATATTCTTTTATCAGAGATGAATTTACTAAGAGTCATAAAAATAGTAAAAAAATATAAACTTTTAAGATTAAATGAATTTAAATTAAAGATAAAATTATATAGAAAAATAAGAGAAATAAATAATAGTATAAAAAAATTACAAAATACTCTTCCAAAAACAGATATGCCTGATATATTAAAAGAAGAAAAACCTCTTAAAAGAATAAATAATCAAAAAAGAGTAATCAAAGAAAGAAAATATGATGATAAAATAGAATCCCAACTTCAAGATATTCAAAGTAAACTTAATTCTCTAAATTGAATGTAATTAGTTAAAGATAAACAAATATTTTTAAAACTCTAGTTCTTAATTAAATAATGATAAATAGAAAAGAATTAATAAAAAAATATATAGATTTTTTTAAATTACATAATCATAAAGAAATTCCAAATGTGAGTTTGATTCCTGAAAATGATCCTACTGTTTTGTTTACAACTGCCGGAATGCATCCATTAGTTCCATATTTGTTAGGTCAAAAACACCCACAAGGAAAAAGACTTGTAAATGTTCAAAGATGTATAAGAACTCAAGATATAGAAGAAGTAGGAGATACATCACATCATACATTTTTTGAAATGCTCGGAAATTGGAGTTTAGGAGATTATTTTAAAAAAGAAGCAATTGAATATAGTTTTGAATTTTTAACAAAAGTTCTTAAAATTCCAATTGAAAGACTTGCAGTAAGTATTTTCAAAGGAGATAAAGACGCTCCAAAGGATAAGGAATCGGCAAAAACTTGGGAATCTTTAGGAATGAAAAAAGAAAGAATTGTTTTTTTGCCAAAGAAAGATAATTGGTGGGGTCCTGCAGGACAAACCGGTCCGTGTGGTCCAAGTACTGAAATGTTTTATTGGAAATCGAATAAAATTCCAGTACCAAAAAAATTCAATCCTAATGATGAAAGATGGGTTGAAATATGGAATGATGTTTTAATGGAATATAATAAAGATAAAAATGGAAAATATAATCTTGCAAAACAAAAAAATATTGATACTGGAATGGGTGTTGAAAGAACAATTTCTATATTAAATGGGTTAGAAGATGATTATCTAACAGATTCTTTTAAACCGATAATTGAAAGGATAGAGAACTTGTCTAATAGGAATTATAACAAACATAAAGAAAGAATGCGTATTATTGCAGACCATATTAAAGCCGCTGTTTTTATTATAAGTGATGGAGTTTTGCCAAGTAACACTGAACAAGGTTACGTATTAAGAAGACTTATAAGAAGATCAGTAAGATATGGGAAAGAAATTGGAATAAAAAATTTTGCAAAGAAAGTTGCAGAACCAGTTTTTGATATTTATAATGATTATTCTAGATTAAAGAATAATAAGAAAAAAATCTTACAAGAATTAGAAAAAGAGGAAAGTAGATTTCTAGAAAAAATAGAACAAGGAACAAAAATCTTTGAAAAAATTACTATAAACAGAAAAAAGATTTCTGGAAAAGATGCTTTTTTACTTTATCAAAGTTATGGATTTCCTTTTGAAATGACTAAAGAACTAGCAAAAGAAAAAAATATTAAGATAGATGAAAAAAGTTTTGATCAAGAACAAAAAAAACATCAAGAACTTTCAAGAACTTCAACAGAAGGAAAATTTAAATCAGGTTTAGCAGATCATTCAGAAGCAACTACAAAACTTCATACAGCAACACATTTACTTTTAGCAGCATTAAGAAAAGTGTTAAAAGATGAAGAGATAATACAAAAAGGGTCTAATATAAATCCTGAGAGATTAAGATTGGATTTTAATTATCCTAAAAAATTAACAAAAGAAGAGTTAAAAAAAATAGAAGGTTTAGTTAATAGTCAAATACAAAAATCTTATGAAGTTATAATGGAAGAAATGTCTCCTAGTGAAGCAAAGAAAAAAGGAGCTTTAGGAGTTTTTGATGCAAAATATGGGGAAGTTGTTTCAGTTTATACAATTAAGAATTGTTCAAAAGAAATCTGTGCAGGTCCACATGTAGAAAACATTAGTGAACTTGGACATTTTAAGATTAAAAAAGAAGAATCATCTAGCGAGGGTGTTAGAAGAATTAAAGCTATTTTAGAATAATCTTATTCTAAATAAATTCCAGGTCTTCCTGGTTTAACTTTTTTGGATTTATTCTGGGGATCATATTTATTTTTATCATTGACAGCATATATTTCAATATTAAGATTTGTCTTTCTTTTAATCAAATCTATATTTTCAACATATATTTTCTTTTCATTAGGTAAAATATAAACAATTGCTTTTTTAATTTCTTTTTCATTAATAAGTTTAACAACATGATTAATATCTTCAGAAATTTTCTCTATTAACTCGTCTTGTCTTTCTAAATCCTCATTAATTTTATTCTTATCATATTTTGGCCATCCTTCTAAACTAATAAACTCTTTCTTCCCTATTTTTTTCCACATCTCTTCACAAATATGGGGGCAAAATGGAGAAAGCATAATTAAATAAGATTTAATAGCCTGTTCAAAGATACTTTTATTTGGATTATTCTCTGTTTTAGATAAATAACGTTTAATCAAATTACCAAAATCAAAAAATATTTTTTGGATTGCAGATCTAAATAAAGTTTCTTCCATAAAATTTGTTGCATCTAAAATAAGTTTATTCATAAAAGATTGCATCCATTTATCAACATTTTTTATATCGTTTCTTCCTTTCCCATAATTATCTAAAATAATTTTTCCCATATTTTCAAACTTACTCGACAGAGAATCTGCAAAATTAGAATCCCAATTAGGATCCTCTGATTTTTCTCCACCATTAAGAATTGTTAACCTAGAAACATCTGCTCCGAATTTTTTATACATTTCTCTAAGAGGTATTACATTTCCTAAACTCTTACTCATCTTTTGATTATCTACCTTAACCCACCCATTAACTCCAATAGATTTAGGCCAATATTTTCTATGAAAAATAGCTACATGATTAAATAAAAAGAATGTTAAATGATTCTGAACTAAATCTTTTCCAGAATTTCTAAAATCAAGAGGATACCAATATTCAAATTCTTCTTTAAGTTTTTTCCATTCTTTTTTTCCTTTTCCCTTATTCAAAAGAATATAATCAAATAATTCATCATTAACATCTTTTATTTTTAATTTTTTAATTAGATGTGCAAAAGTATAGTAAGCCATATAGATAGTTGAATCAGAAAGTGATTCTATAACCCATTTTTCATCAAAAGGAAGTTTTGTTCCAAGCCCATACTCACGCGTGCATGCCCAATCATTAAGCCAATCAATAACATACTCAAATTGTTCTCTAGTATTCTCTGGATATAATTTAGTCTCTTTTAAAACATTATGAACTTGCTTTTTCCATTTTTTATCCCCATATTTAATAAACCATTGATCACTAACAATTTTCACAATACATTCTGTAAGACTTCTGCTTATAACTTTTCCAGTTAATTGGTAATAAACATCAATCCATCCTCTTTCTAATAAACTTTTTTTAATTAAATCTTTACCTTCAGAAACCTTTTTACCATAAAGATTTTTAGAAAAAAAATCTTTATATTTTTTATTAAAAGTGGCTGTATGAAAGCTTAATTTGTATAATTCTTTTTTTATTTTTTCTAGTTTTGTCCTTTCACTTTGAGATTTTACATTATATTTTTTTAACATTACTTCAGCAGGAATACTACCATAACTAGGAGTATCTAAAACAGGAAGTGGTTTAATTCTCTTAATTTCTTCAACATTTAAATTATATTTTTTAATTGTAACCTTATCTTTTTGTAAATCCCATAATGCAATTAAATCATCCGCAGAATCAGAAGGGACAGAATGTACTAAACCCGTTCCAAATTTTGAATCTAAAAAAGTTGCAGGTAAAATTAATACTTTATGTCCATCTACTTCTTCTGTTTTCTTTCCTATTAAATCTGTTCCTTTTATTTTTCCAATTATTTTTAATTCCCTATCTTGTTCTTGTAATCTTTTAACAGCTTCTTCACCTAAAATCCATTTCTCATTGTTAATTTTAATTTCTAAATACTCTATATTAGGATTAACATATAGATTAGTAATTCCCAATATTGTATCTTGTCTTAGAGTTGCACTAATTATAAATTTTCTATCTCCCAACTTATGTTTTACTAAAAGAAATTCCTGAGGAACTTCTCCTTCACCTTCAATTCTGTCATGATCCCCAACAGGCATATTTGTTTTAGTATCCCAAACAACAGGATGTTCTCCTTTCTCAATATATCCTTTTTCCTTTAATTTTCTAAACTGCCATTGAATAAATTTATCATAAGGAGTATTTAATAAAGTTGTAATAAAATTTCTCCTCCAATCTACACCAATCCCCATAGACTTATAATCTTCTAACCAAATTTTTCCAAAAACATCAATCCAGTGTTTTGGTTCAGAAAATTTTTTTATTTCTTTATCTGAAAAACCTTCTTTTTTTAATAATTCAATCTGTTTTGGTTCGTTTTCCTTGACTCTTTGTGCAGCTGCAACAATAGGGCTTCCAGTAGCATGCCACCCTTGAGGAAACAATACATTAAACCCTTTCAACCTTTTATATCTAGCAAATGCTTCAACCCTCATAATAGTATAAAAATGCCCTATATGGGGAGATAAATTAATGTAAGGATAGGGAAATGTAACAAAAAACTTTTTCTTTTTTTTATCTATTTCTGGCTCAAATACTTTCTTTTGTTCCCATTTCTTTTGCCATTTAGATTCTATTTTTTTAAAATTATAATCCATGTTTACAAATAGTTTTAGTTGTTTAAATTAGTTTTGTTAAGTACTTGTCTCAATAGTCCTTTTCGCTCTAAAGAAGAATTTTTCTGTAGCTCTTCATATTCTCTTAAATCTTTCTCGATTCCATCTTCTGGTAAAAGTTTTATCCCAGGAGTTCTATTAAGATTATGAAGTCCTCTAATACTATATCTTCTACCATAAGAATTCCATTCTCCTTGATCTAATTTTGATTGTTTAAGACATTCATAAGTTCTATTTTTTAGATCCATAGGGATCTCTGAATACTCTCTCCTTACTATCTTTATTTCTCTTATCATCTTTTCTCTCTAAATTTATTTCATAGAGTTCTCTTAAAAATCAATTATAATAAAATCGCCTAAAAAAATAGATGAAATTTATAAAGGTAAGGCTAAAAGAACTCTCGCTACTAAAGCATTTTCTGTAACAGAATGTTTAGTAGTTTGCATGATTTATTATAGAAAAGCATATTTTTAAATATTACTTTTTATTAAATCTATTATGGAAAAAATACAAGCACATATCATAGGGGATATTATCTCAAGCAATACATCTGAAGCTCATACACTCTACAAAAAAAGTTGTTTTGGTGAACCAATAAGAGAAAAGATTCAATATTCTCTTTCAGAAGCTTTATTTTTAGTAGAAAAAGGGAAAATGGAAATAATTTCAAAAAATAAGAAAATTCTATTAAAAGATCTATTAAAAAAATTCCAAAGAATTGATAAAAGAATTCAAATAAAATATCCTGTGTTTAAAGATCTTAGAAATAAAGGATATATTATTAAAACAGCATTAAAATTCGGAGCAGATTTTAGAGTATATGATAAAGGTACAAAACCTGGTAAAAAACATGCAAAATGGATTGTGTTTACTGACAATGAATCAAATAGGATTAGTTGGTCAGAATTTTCTTCTAAAAATAGAGTTGCTCACTCTACTAGAAAAAGTTTATTACTTGCAATTGTTGATGAAGAAAATTCAATTAGTTATTATCAATGCATCTGGCTACGTCCATAAATCAAAAACCTTATAATCTATGTACTTTTAATTTAATTATGCCTATTCAAGATACTTCTAGTATGAAAGAAAGAATATTATCTAGTTTTAGAAAAAGAGGTCCAAGTTTACCAGTACATATTGCAGGAGATGTAGGATTAAGTATTCTTTTTACATCAGCATTTCTCTCAGAATTAGTTTCTGAAAAAACAATAAAAATAAGTAATATGAGAGTTGGAAGTTCACCGATATATTTTATTCCAGGACAAGAATTAATGCTTGAAAGATTCTCGCAGTATCTTAACAGTAAAGAAAAAGAAGCATTTCTTCTTTTAAAAGAAAAGAAAATCTTAAATGATAAACAACAAAACCCTCCAATTAGAGTAGCACTTAGATCAATTAAGGACTTTGCAATACCCTTTAGAAAAAATGAAGAGATCTTTTGGGGATATTTTTCATTAAAAGAATCAGAAGTTAAAGAAATATTAATGCAGAATATAGAAAAAAAGAAGATTCCTCCAACTAACTTACCAGATAAAAAAACAGAAGAAAAAACTCCTAAATTAAAACCAAGAAAAAAA
>NZDC01000013.1 GCA_002689985.1 Candidatus Pacearchaeota archaeon
AGAAGTTTATAATCTAGAAACAAAAGATAAAACCTTTGAAGTACACAATGTTTCTGTTCATAATTGCGAGCATACTTACTGGAAAGAACCTTCACAAAGCATGTCTTTTAAAAATTTTAAGAAAATATTCGATGATTTTGGACGGCCAAAATGGATAGGTCTTACAGGAATTGGTTCTGGATATTTAAATAAAGATTATCATAAAATGATGGCTTATATAAAATCAAGAGGGACAATAATTGAAGTATTTGATCACTTTGCTCATTTCAAGGATGATAATCAAATTAAAGAGTTAATTGAAATTGGACCTGATTTTCAATTTATTTCTATTTATGGTGGAACAAAAAAAACATTTGAATATATATGTAAGGGATCTAATTTTGATAAGATTGTTAAAAACATAAGAACTTTTGTAAGACTAAAAAAACAAATGAAGAAAAGATTTCCCATTCTTAGCTTTCATTTTATTGTAACTAAACAATCAAAAAATGAATTATTCAATTTTATCGATTTTATCGCAAGTTTAAATACTGAAGTTGGCGAAGTATTAATTACTCCTCTTTTACATGGATTTAAACATGCAAAAGGTTTTCAAGTAAAACTAGATGAAACATATAGAAAGAAAATAATTAATTATGCACATAGTAAGGGATTACCCGTAACTTTTAATCAATGTTCTGAAGAAGAAAAAACAGATATTATTAATTGTAAACAATATATTATGCCGTTTATTTTTGTTGGAGGGGGAGTAACTCCTTGTTGTGGTCAAAATGAAAATAATCAAAGAACATGGCAACATAAAAATTCACTAGGCAATGCATTAAGAACTCCTTTTAGAAAAATTTGGTATTCAGAAAAATATGTTAATTTAAGAAAACAAATAAGGAAAAATAAATGTCCGAAAGAATGTGCTAATTGCCCAGTATATCTTGGAAGAGGATAAAATAGTTTTTAATTCTTAAAAATTTGTTAACCGTTTTAGAATTGTAATAATTGATTTCGGATTTTCAATAACTCTTATAATTGCTTTTTTTGGATGTTTTATTGAGATTTTCAATATACTTTTAGGAGACATTCCAGGATTTCGCTTTAAAGCTAAATTTAGAAATTCTTTTTTTATACCTTCCATTCTTTTTTGAGAAATTTCAGTTAATGCAAATGTTAATTTATTTAAATTAAAATTTTTCCAGTCTATTTTTTGAGGAATAACTTTTTTCTTCTTACACATTTCCCATAATTTTGTTCCTGGAAACGGAGTTGTAACTGTTGCTCCAAATCCATCTAAATCATTTTCAATTATGAACTTTTTTGTTTGCATTATTTCATCTTCTGTTTCTCCAGGGCTTCCAATCATAAATGAACCACAAGAAAGAATTTTTGCATCTTTTACTAACTTAACTGCTTTTTTATTTTGTTCTATTGTTGTTGCATCATTTTTTAACATGCTTAATATTCTTTGACTTCCTGCTTCTAATCCAAATGTAATTTGTTTACAGTTGGCTTTTTTTAATAATTTTAACAAGTCTTCATTAACCATTGTTACTCTTGATTGGCATCCCCAGACAATTTTCAATTTTTCTTTAATAAACAACTTACAAAATTCTACTATTCTTGGTTTATGACATAATAAATCATCATCCATGAAAAATACTGCTTCTGTTCCATATTTTGTTTCTAATTCTTTTAATTCTTCTATCATTCTTTTTGCACTATGGAATCTAACTTTTAATCCTCTCCAGCTATTATGGCAAAAAATACAATTAAATGGACAACCTCTAGTAAACAAAACTGAATTTAATTTTGTATTTGGAGGGACAAAATGCAAATGAGTTCCAGGATTTCTATCTTTTCCTTTTTGATAATATTTAGTATCTATTAAATCTCTATTTATTTTTGGAAGTTTATCTAAGTCAGTTATGGGATTCCCTGTAACTATTCTTTCTTTTGTTTTTCCTTCAATAATTTTGATTAACGCTTCTTCACCTTCTCCCTTAACAACATAATCTGCATGTTCTAAACCTTCTTCAGGCATAACAGTAACATGAACACCTCCAAGAATTGTTTTAAATCCATTTTTTCTACACCAATCAGATATTTCATATGCTTCATTAATTACTGCAGTTGTTCCAGTTATTCCTACAAAATCCGGATTTAACTTTTTTATTTTTTTAAATATATCTTCGCCTGCTATTTGATCAGCAATTGCAACTTTATGCCCTTTTTTACTTGCATATGCTGCTAAAACAAGCAAGTGTAATGGTTCATGAACTCCATATTCATAATCTCTTCCAGAATTTACAAGTACTAATTTTGCCATAAAATATTTTGAGATAACTACTTTATAAATTTAATTAAGGTTTTTTCCATGCTTTTTTTAAAACAGAATTCATTCTTTCTGTATACTGTCTCCATGAAAGATTATCTCTAATATATAATGCTGCTTTGTTTGTTTGTTTTTTATATTTGCTATAGTTATTATAAATTTCAAGTATTGCTTTATCATACTCTTTTGTAACAATACAAAGATTATGTTTTTTAGCAACAGTTGAGCTTCCCATATCGCTTGACATTACAGTTGGAATTCCTGATGATACCATTTCAAAAGGTGCAATCCATCCTCCTTGTTTTCCAACAGGAAATAATCCAACGTTTGCAGCTTTATACAAATCTTGTAATTTTTCCTTTTTATCAATCATTCCTATAAATTGAACATATTTTTCAAGTTTTTTCTCTTTAATATATAAATCCATTTTATTTTTATATTTTAAGTCTTCTTTTCCAACTAAAACTAAAAGAATATTTGGAATTTTATTTTTCAATTTTTCAACTGCCTTAACACAATCAAGAGTATTTTTTCCTTCTGCAATTTGCCCTGAGTAAATTACAATAAATTTTTCTTTTAAATTATATTCTTTAATTGCTTTTTTCTTATTACCATAAGAGAAAAAATCATAATTAACTCCACAATAAACAATATTAGAATTAATTCCATACCTATCATATGCTTGCTTATGAAATGATTTATCTAAAACACATACTTCATCTATACCATTTCTAACAATAAATCTATCAAACAAGATCCTTACTTTATTAAGTAATTTGTAAAACCATCCTGCATTAGGTTTACTCCACAAATTAGGTGGTTGATTCATAAACCAAACTGTGGGTTTTTTTCTTGGCCATAAACTCCATGTTACAGGAAAATCATGAAAATTTATTATATCATAATTATTTTTTATTTCACTTAATTTTTTTCTAAAGACTTTTATTGCCTTAAATATGTCTTTAATATCTTTATATCCGGGAGGTCTTAAGTCTATATTATTTTCAGGAATAATTATATCTGTATTTATTAGTTCTTCTTCAACTTTCTTAGATTTGGAAAGTGTTAAGATATCATTTTTAATTCCCATCTTAGTCATCCAGTTAGCTAGTTCTACAATTAATAATTCTGCACCACCATAATATTTCATTTGATTGTGAATAATTAATACTTTGGGATTATTTTCCTTAACCATTTTCTTTGATAGATCATAATCCTCTTTGGTGTTGATATTAACATAATTTTCAGTAATAGAATAAATGTAAACTTTCTTGCTATCATCTATTGCTACTTGAATTAAATCAACTAATTCTCTTTGATTTCTAAATGCATTTATTGGAGTTCTTTTAATATAATCAAGTATTTCATTTTTAAAGACAATATGACCTGTTCCCTTGATATTATTTATTTTAACTTTTGGTTTTTCTATTAATCTAAAAACACGCCCTTTTTCATTAGGCATTGCAGTATAAGTTTTTCCAATACTATATTTGTCTTCTTCACTAACAATCCCACAAATTGCAAATAAGTCTTCTTCTTTGAATTTTCTAAGCATATCTTTAGTTTTTGCATCAATAACCATCTCATCAGCAAGCATTAGAATAAAATCAGAGTTGCCAATTAAATTCCTTCCACATTCAATTGCGTTAACAACTCCTTTTTGTTTTTTTTGAATAGCATAACTAACTTTAATTCCTTTATACTTTTCACCAATATGTGTTATTATTTCTTCTTTTTTATAACCAACAACAATTATGATCTCATTAACTTCAAGTTCAACAGCTTGATCTAAATTATATTCTATTAATGGTTTTTCAAATAATTTTATTATACTTTTATTTTTGTTCTTTGTAAATTCATTTAATCTAGAGCCTCTTCCGCCTGCTAAAATCAATGCTTTCATTGTAATCAATTCTCAAGTGATACCTATTTAAGTTTTACTTATTTATTCTAAATACAAAAAACTTAGAAATTTGAAAATATAATTTTCTATATATAAATTTTATAAACCCTTATTTCTCTCAAAAATAATGAAAATAACTTTAATATCTACATCAACTTATCCTTCAGATCAAGGAATAAGAACAATTTCAGCTGTTCTAAAAAGAAAAGGTCATATTGTAGACACAGTATTTATGAAATTAAGTGAAGATTATTCAAGAAATTATACAAGACAAGAATTGTTACAATTAGAAAGAATTTGTAATAAAAGTAATTTGATTGGAATAAATTCATTTGCATCTACTGCAACTAGAGCTTCAAGAATAATTAATTTCTTAAAAAGAAGATTAGATATTCCAATATTTTATGGAGGAGTTCATGCAACTATTTCTCCAGATGACTGTATAAAAGATGCAGATATTGTTTGTGTTGGTGAAGGAGAAGATGTAATTTTAGATGTAGTTAATGCAATAAACAAAGGAAAAAAATTAGAGAAAATAAAAAATCTTTGGATAAAAAAAGGTAGTAAAATAATTAAAAATCCTGTAAGAAATCTTGTTGATAATCTTGATTCTTTACCTCTTCCGGATTATGATATTAAAAACCATTATATTTTGGATAGTGGAAGAATAAGAAAATTTAAAGAAAATGATTTGGATGGACAAATATTCTTTTTAACAGGACGTGGTTGTCCTTACGGATGTGATTATTGTAGTAATAGTCTTTTTAATGAACTTTATAAGGGAAAAAGAAAAAAAGTTTTAAGATGGCATTCTCCAGAATATATAATTGAGGGAATACTTTCTCTAAAAAAGAGATTTCCAACACTTGGTTATTTTGATATAAGGGATGATACTTTCTCATTAAGAAGTTTAGATGATATAAAAAAATTCTGTAAATTATACAAGGAAAAAATTAATATGAGATTCAAATGTTTAGCAGATCCAAAAACAATAACTGATGAAAAAATTAAATTACTTGTAGATGCAGGATGTACTGATATAATTATAGGGATACAAGGGTCAGAAAGAACAAATAAAGAGATATATCATCGTGCACAATCAGATGAAGCAATAATTAAAGCAAGTAAGATTATTAGTAAATATAAAAATAAGCTTGCAGTAATGTATGATGTTATAACATGCAATCCTTATGAATCTGCAGAAGATATTATAAATTTAATAAGACTTTTACAAAAATTAAAAAGACCTTATTTTCTATCTGTCAATAATTTAGTATTTTTTCCAGGAACCAAACTTTATACTAAAGCAAAGATAGATGGTTTAATAAAAAAAGAATCAGATGCAGCATATCAACTTAATTATTGGGATAGAGCAAAACATATTAAACTTAAAGCCAAGAATGCTTATTTAATTTTAATTCTTAATTTAATGAGAGGGTCTGTTACAAAGACTAGATTTGGACCTATGCCGAATTTTTTAGTTAATTGGTTACTAAAACCTAAAAGAGTTAGAAAAAATCTTAAACATACAGGATTGACATATTTTACTTTATTTTTTGTAGAAATTTATGATTCATTTAGAGAAAGAATATTAAAACCTATTTATCATTCCTTGCCCTCTGATTTTAAAGTTTGGTATGATAAAGTAAGATATAAAGCATAAAATGATATCCATAATAATTACTTCATTTAATGAGCAATATACTATTGGAAAAGCAATAGAATCTTTTTTACAACAAGATATTAAAGAAAAATATGAGTTAATTATATCTGCTCCAGATAAAGAAACTCAAGATGTTGTTAGAAAATATCAGAAAAAATACAAACAAATTAAACTTTTTATAGATAAAGGTAAAGGAAAATCATATGCACTTAATTTACTTTTGCCAAAATTAAAAGGAGAAATAGTAATTTTAACTGATGGAGATGTATTTGTGTCTCTAAATTCTGTAAATGAAATATTGAAATATTTTGAAGATAAAAACGTTGGTTGTGTTAGTGGAAGACCAATCTCAATTGAACCAAAAAATACTATTTTAGGTTATTGGTCACATGTTTTAGTTGATGCTGGTGCACATGAATTAAGAAAAAAAAGATTAAAAACTAAAGAATTCTTAGAATGTTCTGGATATTTATGGGCATTTAGAAATAATGTAATCAAAAAATTTCCTTTAGATGTTGGAGAAGATACAATTGTTCCTATAATGTTTTATTTAAAAGGATATAAAATTAAGTATGCATCAAAAGCAGAAGTTTATGTTAAATATCCTACAGAATTTAATGATTTTCTTAAACAAAAGATAAGATCAGCTGGCGCACATGATAATATAGAAAAATATGTAAGTTTAAGAAAAATCCCAAGAATGAAAACTATTTCAAATGAGGCTTTTGGAGGATTTAAATTATTTTCTTATTCAAAAAATTTAAAAGAATTATTATGGATTTTTCTTCTTTTTCCAGTAAGGTTTTATATTTGGTTAAACTTATTTTATAATAGTAAGATAAAAAGTAGAAAATATTCAGATGCTTGGAAAAGAGTGGATAGTACAAAATAAAAACAAATAAAAACCTTTTAATATAGATTTGTTTATGGAAGATATAAAAATAGAAAAAAGAAAAGAAAAGATTCTTCGTTGGTTAAAAGATCCTTATAATCTTACTTTCTTATTAGTTTTAGTTTCTACTATTGCAATTAGATTATATTATTTTGTATCTACATATGGCCAACCTCTTTGGTGGGATGAATCAGAATATGTTTCAACTGCAAAAAAGTGGGCTTTTGGTTCTCCTTATGATATAAGTATTCAAAGACAACCTCTTTTTCCGATTTTAATGACAGGATTATTCAAATTAGGATTTAATTTAGATTTTATAAAATTATTTCTTGTTTTAGTCCCTTACTTTTTGACAATAATTGCTCTTTATTATTTTGCAAAAACACTATATGATAAAAAGATTGCTTTAATTGCAACATTTCTTTTTGCAGTGTCATGGAATATTTCTTTTTGGACTTATAGGTTTTCAACAGATATTTTAGGATTACTTTTTGCAGTATTATGTTTATTATTTTTTGTAAAAGCAGAAAAAGTAGATTATAAACGATCTTTAATATTTTATGCACTTTCAGGTGCATTTCTTTCACTTGGAATTTTAACAAGACTTCCAAATGTTTTTCTTATTGCTATGATTGGACCTTATATCTTGATTAAAGCAAAGGACTTTATTTTATCAAAAAAAATAATTTATTTTTTAATTCCTGTAATATTATTAATGTTACCTTATTTGTATTATAATTTTTCTGTTTCAGGTGATCCTTTTACTTTTTTTCAAACATATTTTGGAGGTGATGTTGCAGGAGAAAAACTTTCAAAACCAGTTGCATGGGGTGTCTTTAGTTTAATTCCATTATACTTTGGGTGGATGCCTTATTTATTAGTCTTTTTTTTAGGTTTGTTAACATTTTATACAGTCTTAATAGGGTTTGATTTAATACCTAAAAAAGATAATTTGAGATATGATGTTTTAATTTTACTTATATTTATTGCACCTTTTTTAATTTTAGCTTTTGGAGAGAGACGTTATGAAGAAAGATGGGCTTATTTAGCTCTTCCTGCAATTACTATAATTTTTGCAAGAGGAATAGTCTTAATTGAGAACTTTTTTAAAAAATATATAAAAGGTAGAATAATTCTTTATTTAATTATAATTTTCTTATTATTTGGAGCCTATGCTAATATAAAAATGTTGGATAGCACTTTAATTTCTAAAAAAGATTCTTTTTCTCAGTTAAGAGATGCAGGAATTTATTTAAAAAATATTGCTCCTGCAGATTCATTAATCTTTTCAAATTCACATCCCCAAATTAGTGCTTATTCAGAAAGATTAACTTTGCCAATGCCGATGACTGAAGAAGATTATTATAATAATTTATCAGATGGAGAAGTAGATTATGTTGTAGCAAGTATATTTGAAAATAATTTTAGAGAAATAAATATATGGACAGATAATTTTGTAAAGAATAATACCAATTCTGTTGAGATAGTGCAAGTATTTTCTGGACTAATTAATAATCAGGAAGCACCAATGGTAGTCGTTTACAAAATAAATCATTAATAATTTTATTTTTATATTTTAGATAATGCATGTTTTATGAACTTAAAATTTATTAAATTAAGTATATTAAAATTTTTTATATCATAAGCTATTAAATTTATTGGTTGAATGCATGAAAACCAACAAAGAGGGTGTTTATTATTTTTGATATCTTCTCTTAATTTATTTGCTTCTTTAGAGAACCATATTTCTTTAAAAGATTTTTCTTTAAGATTACCTATTTTTCTAAAACCAACAGGACATGGAATAACATTTCCATTCGATCTTATATCCGCAGTAATAAAAAATGCAGTACATCTATATTTATACAATTTGTTAGGAGCATTAAAAAAAGTTTTAAAATTTTCTAGATAATTTTTTGGAACTACTACAAAATCTTTAAAATCTTTTTCAATCTTAGTAAGTTGTTCCTGCATTATTGGAATGTCTTTTTCAGTTAGTATTAATGATTTTTCAGTTTCAAAATATTTTTTAATAAAATGAATTGGTTGAATAATCATCTTATCAACCCCTTTTTCATTGCAGAGCTTTACAATCTCATAGAGTTTATTTACATTTTTTTTGCTAACTACAGTTGTAACTTGTATATCAACTCTTTTTTTAAGTTTTTTTCTAATTGATCTTATTATATTAACTAATTTAAAAGTTTTATTAAATGATCCAGGAACTCCTCTTAGAAAATCATGATCTTTTTCATTATCACTATCTATTGAAAAAATAAAAGTACCTACACCATTTTTTATAAGTTTTTCAGTTTTTTCTTTATTTAATAATAAACCATTAGTATTTATTGAGCTAAAAATTCCATATTTAGTTGTGTATTTGATCAAATCAGAGATATCTTTTCTTATTAAAGGTTCATTTCCTGCAAAAGAAATTGATTTCACGCCTATATACTTTAATTCCTTAATTATTTTTTTTACTTTATTTGTAGAAAGATCTGTTTTTGAGCTTTTTAATTTCCATCTTGTACAATGCCTACATCTTGAATTACAAAGTTCAGTTATATCCCAGTGAACTCTTATTGGTCCTGTTATTGGTTTTATTTTTCCAAACGAGAATAATATTAAATTTATTGCATGTTTAATTATACTACTCATTGTCTTTTCCAAAAATCATTTAAATGCCCAAGAACTGCTCCAACTCCTTTTAAATTAAATTTAATATCTTCCCAGTTTTTTATATTTCTTAATCTTGCTAAAATATACTTTGGTGTTAAAAATATTGTATAAATTCTTCTACATATATCTGCAATACTATTTGCATCAGAATCTTTTGTTTTCAAAATAGGTTCTTTCATATCATATCTTTCATAATTAGAAGGATCAAATAAAAACCAATTTTTTTCTTTTGCCTCTTTCCATAAAGGAGTACCTGGATAAGGAACAAGAATAGTTGCTTGTAATATATCTGCTTTTCCAGTTTGCATTAATTTTTTTGCAAGTGCAAAAGTTCTTAAAGCATCTTCTTTTGTTTCCCAAGGATAACCAACAATCATTGTTAGATGGATACTAAGTCCTGCTTTTTTTGCCATCCTGCATCCTTTAATTATATCGTCTACTTTTATTCCTTTGTTAAGTTTATCTAATGTTTTTTGACTTGCAGATTCAAGTCCCATTTTTAGTAATCTGAATCCTGCTTTTTTCATTAGATTATAATTTTCTTGATTTAATATACCAAATCTCATATTACAAGAATATTTTATTTTTTTATTATAACCTCTTTTGATTAAACCATTACATAAATCTCTTAACCATCTTCCAGTCATTAGAGTCCCTGAATCATCAAAAATCTCTTTTACATCGTATTTATTAATTAATTCTCCAATTTCATCTAAAACATTTTCAACACTTCTTGCTCTGAATTTAGGAAATGTTGTTGTCCATGAACAAAAAGTACATTTGCCCCACCAACAATCTCTCCCAGACATAATATAAAAAAATGGTTTTCCAATCAAATTATATTCTTTATCATAAAGTCTCCATTTAGTTAATTCACGATCAATAAAAGGTAGTTCATCAAGATTATGTTTTAGTTGAGATTTTCCTGAATTAACAATCTTATTATTTTTTCTATAATAAACTCCATTTGCTATTTTTTTAGTTTTTTTATTCAAAAAATCAACTAAACCTCCTAAGATAATATCATAATCTCCTCCAGATAATACAAAATCCACTTTAGAATTTTTTAGTGTTTCTTCTGGAAAAGCAGTTACATGATCTCCCATAATGACAATTTTCATTTTTGGAAATTCTTTCTTTAATTCATCAATAATTTTCCAGTGTTGTTTTACTACAGGAGTTTTGGTCTCAAAAACAAATAAATCTGGTTTTTCTTTTTTAATTATTTGAATGAATTTATTCCAATTTACTTTTTCAGCAATACAATCTAACCAAGTAATATTATGTCCTTTTTTCTTTAGTAAAGTTGCAGCGCTTGCAGGAATAACTGGGAAGATTAAACAAGGATTACTAAACCATTGAAATTGTCTATTTTGTCCAAGTGTTGCAATTCCCTTTGGAGATTCTGTTGGAGGATAACCAATTATTATTTTCATTTTAATTTTTTAATGTACCCAAAAATCATTCCACTACCATAACTAAGATGGACTAATGAATAGATAAAAGGCAAAAATAAGATTGCTTTATAATCTTTATTCTTTATGGAATCATATATTGAAAAAGATAAACTAATAAAAATATATAGTAATAATGGAAATAACCATAAAAGTCCTATTAAGGAATAATTAATATTATTTTCAATTCCTATAACACCTCCAGTAATTGTTGGATTAAAAATTATAGATCCAAATAAAATAATTAAATAAATTAAAAATAAACTTGGGATAAGAAAAAATGGCATTTTTAATGTTTGAAAAAAAGACTCTTTTGCAGGCCTTACTTTTCCATAATTAAATATTTGTTTTATAAAACCTCTAATAGTAGGTCTTCTTCTATGATATAAAATTAAATTTGGAGAATATG
This sequence comes from Candidatus Pacearchaeota archaeon, assembly GCA_002689985.1. Classification (GTDB taxonomy): domain Archaea; phylum Nanobdellota; class Nanobdellia; order Pacearchaeales; family GW2011-AR1; genus NP1466. The sequence continues at coordinate 11,324 of NZDC01000013.1, forward strand.
CAACTTTAAACCCATATCTCTTTACATCATCAATAAATTTTGGATCTTCTCCAGGAAATAAACTCGGGTCAAATTTTATCTTATCTATAACTTCTTTTTTAACAAAGAGATTTGCAGAAGTAATAAAACTTTCATCAGCATTTAAGTTTAAATTCCCTTTTGAATATCTTCTAGTTAGATTCCAGGCTCCAAATTTAGAGCTTAAAGCATAACTAGAAAGTTTTGCAAAACCTCTTTCATCATAGGGAGTTAATTGAGGTCCTCCAACAACTTCAATATCTTTAAATTCGTTAAAAAATTCTTCTACATTTTTCAATAGATCTTCATCAACAATTGCATCATCATCTAAAAAACCAATTATCTCTCCTTTTGCTTTTTCTGCACCCCTATTCCGATTATCAGAGGGGTTTTTACCTTTAACTACAATAACATGAAAGTCTGATTTAGGATAATTCAACTTTTTAATAGAATCTAATATTTCTGCATTTCTTTCAGGAGCTAAAGGGATTACTAGCGAGAATTTCATAATCTAGAGTATTAGTAGTATATTATAAATATTTCTGAGATTTTGTCTATATATTATGAACTTTTATTTTCTCAGGAAGTTTATTATATATTCTAACAATAAAACTAAATGGAGAATTAACTAGTCTTAATCTTATAAGACCAAGAAACATTTGAAGTGGAACTTTTGTTAGATTCAATTTTGATTCTATTTTATCTTCCCAAATTGTTGGAATTTCCTTGATTTTGAATCCTTTCTTTTCTAAATTATATAATAAATCAATATCAAATGCCCATTTTGTTATACTTAAATTAACTATAATTTTCCCCAAAGCTTTTTTCTTAAAAATCTTTGCTCCACATTGAGTATCTGAATAATTTAAAAATAAAACCCATTTAACTAGAAAATTAAAAACTCTACTCATAATTTTTCTTAGAGTTGTTTGAGGGGTTTTTATAATACTTCTTTTATCCCAACGATTTGCAATAACTCCATCGTAATTATTTATATTTTTAACTAAATCATAAAATGCTTCTGGAGGTGTTGCCATGTCTGCATCAACAAATCCAATTAGATTATTTTTTCTTTTTAATGCATCTTTAAATCCTTTAATTATTGCAAAACCTTTTCCTCCTATTTCAAAATCAAGAATTTTTATTTCCTTAAACTTTTTCTTGAATTTCTTAGTAATTAACAAAGTATTATCTGAACATGCATTTAAAACGACAATTATTTCAAAATCAAGAATTTTTTTCTTTTTTAAATTTTTAAAATAAATAATATATTCTTCTAAAGTCTTTTTAATCCTTTTTTCTTCATTATGTGCAGGAATTATTATACTTACTTTTTTCATCATCTATTTTTCTTATTTTTAAGAATTAAAAAACTTCCTATAATTGAAGGAATTATTCCACTAAGAAATAAACTCAATATTGACATTGAAAACACTTTTGTTGCACCTATTCCAAATAATCCAAATAAACTAATTAGAGCTGTTTCTCTTATTCCAAGCCCACTTATGGTTATAGGAATTTGTTCTACTAATGTGGCGATAGGAAGAATTGCTAAAAAATAAAAAAATGAAATATCAATTCCAAGAGAGATAGCTATAAAGAATGTTGAAGTGTATAAAACAATCCAATTTAGTATATTTAATAAGAAAAATAAAATAAAAAATCTTTTTTTAGGCATATCTTTGTAGAATGAGTCAAAACCATCTTTTACTTTTCCTTTGATTTTTTCTGGGATTATTTTTCTATAAAATATTCTAAGTAATGATTTACTTCTTTTTTCATCTCTAAATATCATTAATAGAACTACAAGTAAAATAAATCCGAAAATAGCATAATAAAAATAACTTATTGAAATAAAGTCTCTAAAGACAAATGAGAATATTCCTGCAAGAAATGCTAAAGAACATAAATCAAGCACTTTATCAATCATATAATTACTAAGACCTTTTCCAATCTTATTTTTGTTATATTTTTTTAAATATTCTGCACGCATAATTCCCCCTATTCTTGAAGGAGTTATAAATCCATAAAAATTACTTATAAAATTTATTTTAAATGCATTAAGAAAAGTTAATTCTATTTTTTGAATTCTAGCAATAACAAACCATTTGAGTGTCTGAATGATATAAAAGAGGAAAATAAGAAACATAGCAATTAATAAATAATTTATATTAGCATTACTAATTTCTTCTAATATATTTAAAATATTTAATTTAAATAATATATATAGAAAGATAATAATTCCTATAACTGGAAGGTATTTTTTGATCTTCATTAGAATATTTCCTTTCCAAATAAGATGAATGCTAGAATAATTATTAAAATTTGGAATGCATTTATTAAATACACAACATCTTTTTCATAAACTTTTTTCTTAATCTTTTTTAATAAATAAATAGCTATATGTTCTATTCCATAAAATTTATCATAAGGAACTTCTAAACTTCCATCTTTATCTAATTTAGCAAAACTATCTTTTTTTAATTTACCTCTTAATTTTAATCCAGTTTCAATAATATATGGGATAAAAAGAAAGATTGTAATTTTTTCAATATTTCCTAAGATAGCAATTATTGCAATTAATGACCCTATTGAATAAGTTAAAATGTCTCCAGGAAAAACTTTTGCAGGATATTTATTATATATATAAAATGCAACTAGAGAAAAAACCATAATTAAGGAAATTAAACTTAACCAACTACTTCCAGTAACCCAAGTAATAAAAGATAATGCTAGTAAAATCAATATTCCTTGACTTGTTTCAAGGCCATTATATCCTGCAAGAAAATTATATGTTGCTGTTGCTCCTACAATTCCTAATGGAATTAAAAGTAAAGGATAAAATAAACCAAATTCTATTCCCATCATTTCTGATTCTCCTGCATTGATAACCATTAAAGGTATAGCTGCAAGTAAAATTAAAATTAATCTTGATTTTTTTGATAATCCTCCTTTTTGCCATCCAAAAAGATCATCAATTAAACCAACTGACGAGATTATAGATATTGATGTTAAAATAATAAATACTTCAATTAAATTTTCTGTTGAATTAAAATAGAATGTTTTTATTGCAATATAAATTAATACACCTAAGATAAATCCAAATGTAACAACAATTCCTCCTGATCCAGCAACATTTTTTGGGTAATTTTTTTTATTCATATCTTCCCAAATAAGACCAATTTCTTTTGCTTTCTTAATCCAGATAGGTGTAAAAAATAAAGTAACTAGAAAGCTTAAAATTAATGGAATAATTAATAGAGGTTCCATTTTAATAATTATATTCTCCAGATTTTACAGCATATAATTCCTTTCTAGGAAAGTCTGTTTTTAGATACTCTTGATTTAATTCCATGTCTGAAGGATATGAAATTTCCCATATTTTAATTGGTCCTTGAAACCCTTGATAATATAAAAACTCTCCTACATTCATTCCTTGTTGTTTCAAATTCTCAACAACAAGACTATCTTCAGTATGAACAAGATTAAAATAATCTGTTTCTTGATTAAATAGATATAAATTAGCTAATTGAGAATGAACTGTTCTTCTACTTAAGTACATTGCTGCCCCTACTTCATTAATATTTGCTCTACCATTAGGCAATGGATCTAATTTTGGGAATAAAAAGACTCCAGCATCTAGTCCTTCGTTAAAAACATGTAATTCTCCATTAAAATATGCATATTTTAATGGAATTCTATATTGTCTTCCATTATCAACAAATATAGCTTCTGGTTGAATTATTTCTCCATTTTGATTTCTTTTTAAAATAATTGCTCCTATTCCTGCTCTTCTTTCAGGTAAGAATATTTCTTTTCCATTTTCTTCCCAGATAATATCTTCATCTGTTGCAGTTCCTCCAGTATAAACATAAATTGTTTCATTTTTTGTTTCTTGTGTTTGTTTTTCATCTATTAAGAATGTTGAGATCCATGAGAATCTATCATAATCTTCATCTGAACCAATACTTGAATATGCAGTATATTTTCCAATTTCTGTAGAATCAATTAAAAGATGAGTTCCATTATGGGCATAAAGAAATTCTAATGATTTAGATTCATCATCTCCTGTTAAAACATGTCTTCCTAATAGGTGATTCCAATAGCCTATTGCATTTCCTCCATCAAGGATAGTGGATCTTTCACCTATTGTTTGTACCCAATAACCATAATCCCACCAATGTGCAAAAACAGCACTTTCGGTTGTATTCTCTCTTACCCAACTCATGGTTTTTTGCCATTGCCATTGATAAGGGCCGGGAGCAAAATTTTCTGCAGTAATTTTATCTTGTTGATAATATCCTCCCCAGCTCCAAAAACTAGTTCCTTTAAACATCAAAAGAGGATTTCCAATTAAAATTAAAATAGATGCAATTAATATAATAATTGCAATGGATCCGATAAGAAATTTCATTGTTTCTTCTTTTTCTTCGAAATATTTTTTAAAGGTTTTAACAATTAAAAAAGAAATTGCAATAGGGCTTATTGATCCAAGGACCATAATTAATCTTATACCACTTCTTGCTCCAATAATACCTAAGGTTAATATTAAGAAATATAAAATATAGCTAAAATTAAATTCCTTAAATATTGAGAACTCTCCATCAACATATTTTTTATAGTAAAAGTATACAAATGTTCCCAAAAAGAATAACCATCCTCCAAAATAAACTAATACACTTAATCCACTGGTTCCATTCAGAATACTACTTGGAGAATATCTACTAAATATTAGACAGATTAAGAAGATAAAATAACTAAAAGTTAATATTATTTTTTCTCTTTTTCTTAATTTTTTTATCATATTATTAAATAAAAGAACAGATCCAATAAAAAATAACCAGAAAAATAAAGGAATATTAAAAACAACTGGTCCAAAACTATTTTTCCAGTCATTTGCAAAATAAGGTTGTTTATTTTCAGCAACAGTTAAACCAAATCTCGAGGTTTGTGGATTAATTAAAGAATTTTTAATACTAGATATTTCTCCCATTACAAAATTAAGACCTAGAATTGCAATAACAATAATCGAGAGAACTAAAAAAGAAATTATTAATGAGAATGTTTCCTTTGGAAGTTTTATTTTTCCTCTTATTTTTTCTAATTTATTAGTTTTCATAATTAATAAACTCATACCAATAATTACAAGAACACCAACAGCCAGTCCACTTGAAGTTGACGTAATTAAATTCTTTAGACTATATCTTGTAGAAAAAGGCATCATTATAATAAAAGAAGTAATTAACCAGGAAGCATAAATAAAAAACTCATCTTTTTTAATTTTTCCTAAACTAAATGCTAATAATACTGAAGTTGAAATTGTAAAAAAGATAAAGATAACTCCTCCCCATATTAGGGCTGTTGAAGCAGTTGCAATTCCAGATAAGACTCCAAAAATTATCCTTTTATTTAATTTTTCAGAATTAAATGCCTTTAAGAAAAAATAAAAAGTAATAAACAAGAAAAAGAAAGCAGCTGATTCCTTTTCAGGAATTCCTGCAATTGTTCTCGGTAATAATGATGGAATTAATATAAAAAAACTAGTAGCAATTAATGCAATTATATTTCTTGTTTCTTTATTTTCTTTATAAAATATAATTCTTGCAAAAAGGAAAAATGCAATAGTTGTAAATGCAAACATTACTGCAGGAAATAAAATTGCAGAGTAAGTAACTGTTATTTCATTAGAAAAAAATGATAGAAAATTGTGAAACCATGCAATCATATAAGATAAAAGTTTCATTTCTACTGCAGTATTTACAGGATTACAAGTTATACCTGAACAAATCTCTGCTAAAGGAACAGATCTCATTGTATCCATCATAAAAAGTTTTCCATGTTCAACAATATATTTTGTCCATCTTAGAAATAAGAAAGGATCTAAATCTGGTCCTAAAATCCAAGTTCCAGTAGTTATATCTTTTAATCTAGGGATATTTCTTGTTCTAATATAAAAACTAATAAAAACAATAAAAGATAAAATTAAATAATATATCCAATCTCTTTTTTGTTTTAAAGAATTAAGTAATTTTTCTTTTCTTTTCTTTAATAATTCTTCTTCATTATCTGATTTTGTTGTTGAGCTTATCTCTTTTTCTTCTTCATTCTTAGATATAGATTTTTCACTTGATAAATTTTCTTTTTCCATTCTTTTATAAAAATAAAAACAAGAGTAAATTTCTTCTAAAATTACTCATCTTTTAATAAATCTTCAGCACTTGGCTCCTTTATTACTTCTTTTTTTCCACAATATGGACAAATTTCACCAATTCTTTCTGATTTAAATCTGTAATTACAATTTTTGCATATAAAGTTAACCATATTTTATTGAGAAAATAGCTCTATTTAAAGATTTCTTTATCCAAATAGTGTTGGTGTAAAATAAACTTCAATTATTGCTGCAATTATTAAAACAATTATTGCAATAAATAGTAAAATAAATGTATTTTCAACTATTCTTAGAAATCTTCTATTTCTTATACCGTTTCTAATTGCTCCTACTCCAAAAATTCCTCCTGCAAGAGCAGTTATAAAATAAGCAGCTATTTCAGGAAAACCGTGAATCATATATCTTGCAATTCCAATAGGTATTTCTGCTATATGGTATTCTGTAAAAATTCCAATAGCTGCAGCAATAACACTTGCATTCCATGCTAAGATAAATATTGCTCCTGCTCCAAAAATCAAGGAAAATATTAAAGTAAAAATCATAACATAAACATTATTTTCAAGTATTGATAGAAATCTTCCAGCATTTGTTGAATCTCCAGTAACTCCTATAGTATTTCCAATAAAACTGGATTTATATATGCAATTTTCAATATTTCCTGGATTATTTATAATGCAGTATGTTTCTACTTGTGCATTAAATAAGTTTGAATCTTGTAATAAAATATTAAGAAATGAAAATGCAACAATAAATCCTAGAAATAACCACATAAAAGCATAAATTGCATCACTATGTGCTTTTAAGACACCAAAAAAACCTTCTACTTCTTCATCTTCTACTTCTTCTCTTTTTATTATATAATAAAAATAAGGTAAGGAGAACATAACACAGAAAGTAACTACAATCATTCCTGAAAATTTTGAAAGAACAGGATCTCCTGCAAAAAACAATTTAACAAGTAAAAGAGATAAACTTGCATAAATTAATCCAACAAAAAACATTTTCCATTCTCCTCCTTCAGTATTTCTCGGATTAACAATCATCTCTAACATATTATTAGTAAAAAAAGAGAATTTTTAAACTTTCTTAATTTAATAATAAAGATGAATAAACAAAAAATATTCAATAAAATAGCAAAAGATATTAAGGAGGTTAAAATACAAGGTGCAAGAAATATTGCAAAAAAAGCACTTTATGCATATTCATTAATTCCAACAAAAAATTCATATGAAAAACTTTTTTCTTTAAGACCTACAGAACCAATGCTTGTTAATGTTTTAAATAAAATGGAAAAACAATCATATAAAGAAATCTTAAAACATTTTGATTCTGCTCAAGATAAGATAAATAAGTATGTTTTTAAATTAATAAAGAATAATGATGTTATTTTTACCCATTGCCATTCTACAAATGTTATTAATGCTTTAATTTATGCAAAAAAGAAGGGGAAAAAATTTGAAATTTATAATACAGAAACTCGCCCTTTATATCAAGGAAGAAAAACAACAAGGGAATTAAAAAAAGCAAGAATAAAAGTTACCCAATTTATTGATTCTGCGGCAATGATTGCACTAACAAAAAAACAAGGAACAAAAAAAGTAAATAAAGTTTTTCTTGGTGCAGATGCTTTACTAAAAGAAGGAGTAATTAATAAAGTGGGTAGTGGAATGATTGCTAAAATTGCTTATGATAGTAAAATATTAATCTATATAATTGCTGATTCATGGAAATATACAAATAAGAAAGTTCCAAGAGAACAGAGGAAATTAAAGGAAGTTTGGGATAAAGCACCAAAAAATATAAAGATTAGAAATCCTGCCTTTGAATTTATTCCAAAGAAGTATATTAAAGGAATAATTAGTGAATTAGGAGTTTTTGATTATAGTGAATTCTTGAAGAAAGTAAAAAGTTAATTATTTCTTTTCTTGTTTTTGTGCTTCAATTAAGGTTTTTTGTAATTCTCCACTAATTTGATCCATATTTGAATTTAAATTACCTTGGACATCTTTTAATTTGTTAATTTGTTCTTCAATAAGTTTTTTTGTTTCTGGAACAGTTTTTTTTACTAAGTTTTTCCCACCAATATCAACAGTTAAATCTTCAGAAAGAAGCTTTGTTTTAGCAAAAATTCCTCTTCCAATTTGCGCAAAAATTTCTTTTCCTTTAGCCCCTTTAATTTCATCAAGACCAAGATTTAATGAGTTCATTTCAACCATACTTTGTTCTACTGCTTGTAATTGTTGTTGAAGCTGTTGTATTTGCTGTTCAAACATACTTAATTTAAAAATAAGTTCTTGTTGATTATTTTCCATAATAAAATATCTTTATACTACTTTTAAAACTTTCCTTAGAACAATACTAGAAATAATTCCAGCTCCAATATACCACCAAATCCATCCAGCTAATATATCTATGTAGATATTTCTAATCCACCAAAAGAGAATAATTAGGGGGAGAAAGGTAAATAACATTGGTTTCATTGAGTGTTTCATTAATTCTAAAGAGCAGTCCATTAATTCTTTTTGAACCTCTTTAATTTTTTCAGTATCTCCTTCAGCGTTTTTTAATTTTATATTACATGCTTTTTGGATGTCTTTTAATTCCTTCATTCTATTTTGATTAGTGTAATACTTTGTAACAAGAGTCATAGCTAGAGTAATTAGAAAAGATATAGTAACTACGCTTAATTTTGGGTTTGTTATCATCCACTCTTTTATCATCTTTAGAATAAGTTAAATTGGTTTTTAAAGATTGATATTTTGTTAATAAGATTATTGACTTTGATAATTGTTACTTTTCTTACAATATAATAATCTTTATAAACTCAATATTTCTATGAAAATCATGATGTCAAAACATGATTTTGTGTATGTTTCTTCACTTAAACTTCATGTAGCAAAACAAACTAGTTTACACAATAAAAACTGGTATAATTCTCATAAAGAACTTCAAAAACAAGGAAATAGAATGTTAACAATTCCAGAATTTATTAAATTTTTAAATCACTTAAAATCTTCAAATAATCTAGAATATCAAGAAATTTATAAAAATATAATCGGAGTAAGAAGTCCTTGGAGAGCTGAATGGTTAGATGCAGATTTCAAAATGAAAAATAACCAATTATATATTAATTATAATTATATTTCATATTCAAAGGGAAAATTAGTTTCACAAAACTCAGAAGTTCTTAGTGAAGCAACTTTAATGCAAGATGAAACTTCTGGAATTTCATTAGAAGGTTGGTTGAGTGATAAAGGACATACAAAACAAGGACTTCCAACTAAAGAAACAGAAAAAGGAAATTTATATTACAGGCATCCTAGAAGCGACAATAATTCAGTCGCTAGGTTTGGTTCCAGCTCAAATAGGACTGGCCTTGGCTGCGGCAGATATCCGTCTAGCCGGGTTTCTAGTCTTGGTGTACGTGCCGTTAGGCACGAGTAAGTGATTGTTCGCTGGCAGGAAATGAGATAAGAGCTGCGTTTTTCTAGAAATAACACATAAATTTTCTAAATCTTAACCACCCATGAATTTTCTCATTGCAGGATTCATATCTGTTTGATGTTGTTGGGCAATACTTTGATAAAACTGAAACATAATCATAATAACCAGCAATATTGCTG
>NZDC01000014.1 GCA_002689985.1 Candidatus Pacearchaeota archaeon
AGATGAAACTTATTGTAAAAAATAAACAATCAAGTAATTGTTTAGTAAAGTTTAAATTCAATTAATTCTTAAGATTGAAAAGAAAGAGGTTGAGATGAAACTTACAAAAAAAGAGATACTAAAAATATGTGAAGAATATAATCTTGGAAAATTAAAAGACATAGAATTAATTAAAGGCGGACTAATAAATCACAATTTTATACTTAAGACAAATAAAGGGAAATTTATTATTAGAATAATTTCAAGGAATCCAAAACAAAAAGACTCTGAATTTAAACTATTAGAATATCTCCATCAGAAAAAATTCCCTTACAAAACTCCCCTTCCTTTAAAAAATTCTTCTGGAGAATATATCTTAAAACTTTCTAAAAAGAATCTCTGGGTGTATAAGTTTATTAAAGGAGAACATACAATGAATATCACTGATAATCATTTAAAACAAATAGCAATAGCCTTAGCAAAATTTTATGAGATAGTTAAAAATTTTAAGACAAGGGAATTAAAAGAAACTTGGGTTTTTGAATTAGGATGGTTAATAAAAGAGTATAGTAAATTTAAGAAAATTAATCCAAAAAATAAATATGATAAACTAATGGTTGAAAATGCTGATTTCTTTATGAATCTAAGTAAGGAAATGATGAAATATAAAAAATTCAGGAAAAATCTCTCAATAGTTCATACAGATACTAATCATAATAATTTATTGTTTAATAAGAATAAATTAATTGGAATATTGGATTTTGATAATATTAAATATGCTCCAAGAGCAATAGATGTTTCTTATGGAATACAGCAATTTTGCAGAACAAAAAAATTAAGATTCTCTCTTGATAGAAAAAGAACAAAATTATTTTTAAAAGAATATGAAAAAATAAGCAAATTAACAGATAAAGAGAAAAAGATGTTGTTACCATTAATGATAAAATATCAATGTCTTCTGTTTTGGTGGTTTTATACTGGTATGGAGAAAAGTTTAAATAAAAAATATGAATATATGAAAGATACATTAGAACTTGCAAGAAATATCAAGAAGTTATTAGATAAAAAGGATTAAAAAAATACATTTAATTTAACTAAACTCTCCTTCTGGAAACTGAACATACTTATAAATTTTATCTAAGAATAATAAATCTATTTTTTTAATCGATGTTCCTAAAACTCTCATTAGATTATTAAAATGTTCTCCTAATTCTTGAGGATTTGAGGAGACTAAATAAACAATACAATTATATTCTCCTTCTAATTTTGCACAATAAAAAATATTATGATTCATTATAAGAAAATCCTTAAATTTTCTTTCATCTAAATTTTCAAGATTTAATAAAAAATAAGTTGTATAAAGTTTATACTTTTTAAAATCCTGAAGCAATCCAAAATTATTAATAAATCTTGTTTTAACATAATTTTTTATTCTATATCTTATAGTTTCATGATTAAGTCCGGTTTTTCTTGATAATTGTGAATAACTTGCTCTAGGATCTTTAAGAAGTTCTTTTATTATTTTTTTATCTTTATTATCTATTTTAATCTTTGTTCCTTCTTTTGGTTGAGAATATAATCTATTACTTAATTCATAAACATAATCTTTTCTATTTTTTGGAGTTAATACTTTTACATCTATTGGAGGAAGTATATTTGTAAATCTCTTATCTTTGTAAAGCCAAACAGGGTGTCTTGTATGTTTTGTTTTCTTAGGATACCAAAGCGTTCCGTCACCATCAAAAAATATTATTTCCTTTTTCATATTATTAATCATCTAATTCTATTTCATTTATTAAATTTTCTTTTCAAAAGAAATATAAGTTTCTGTTCAGATAACTTTAAAACTAAATCCTAACTCAACTTAGGCAGATACTCAAACTTATACTCTTTAATATATTCCATAAATTCATAATTTTTAATATGTTTTGGAAACTTTTCCCTAAAAGAATCAATTAAATTATATAATTCTTCATTAGTCTTAAACTGAACATCCATCTCTAAATCCCAACCACCTATTGCAGTATTCCCATGCACAATATTTGGATTATGGTGCATAAAAGACCTTATTTTTTTAATAGTCTCTGTATCTGCCTTAGCTAATTGAAAATGAAGCTTAAAATATCTATAACCTAACAATGAAACATTAACAAAAGCACGATAATTCAAAATTATTTTTGACTCCTCTAATTTCTTTATCCTGTATCTAACAACCATTTCTGTTGTTTTTATTCTCTCAGCAATATCTATTGTAGTCATACGAGCATTATTAACAAGTATCTGTAATATTTTCTTATCAATATTATCTAATTTATGTTCTGTTACTTCATTTTTACCATAAAAATCATAAACACTTGTATCTTTATTATCATATAATAAATAACCTTTTCTATAATGCCACATACTTGGAATTATTGATTGCTGATGTTTTTCTATTATATTTCCAAAATGATTTATAAAATCCTCCCAAAATTCTTGAAATTCAGATACTCTTTTCTTAAAAACAGCTATATTCATATCCCATTCTCCTCTAACACTTACAAACCATCCTACTCTTGATTTTAGATAATTATAGATTTTCTGCTCCTTTTCCTTTGCAAGATTATGATACTTAATAAAAATCCTATATAATGTAAATCCTAATTTACCACTATCTATAATTGTATGAAAATAATTTATTATTCCTTTTTCTATTAATCTGTTTACTCTATAATTTACAACCTCTTTTGAAGTTCCTATTTTCTTTGCAATTTGTGAATTACTTTGTCTTGCATCAATATCTAGTTCATAGAGTATTTTTCTGTCTGTTAAATCGGGGAATGCCATATTTAATCATTATGATATATGGCTATTTAAATTTATTGTTTTGATAAAAAAAGAGATAAAAGGTTTTATTAAGAGATAAATAGTGTTGTTACTATAAAGAAATAAATAGATAACAAATAAAATGACAATTGAAAAAATAAGAAAAAAGTTCAAACCTTGTAAAAATGCAAATTTAGCAAGAATTGTAAGTGAAATTGCTTTAATAGCTCCGCTTTTATTAAATCCAATTGAAGCACAAAAATCAAATTTCAAAGTGCATAAAGTTCCAGTTAAGGGGATAGAATATTTTGTAGCAGATGCAAAATACCTTAATAAATACACAAATCAATCTGGAAGAGGTAATTTGAGATACTTGTTTGATTCAAATAAAGATTATATGGGATTAGCTCTAGAAAAAGACAATGGAGGTTATAAGATAGTTGCATAAAATGGAAATAAATGAAGGAAAATATATTGAAGGACAAAGAATTTATGTTGGCTTCACTGCACATCAATTTACAAAAGGAGAGTTAAAGCCATCATACAGACAGAAAGGAGATTATGAATTTACATTAGACATACATAATAGAGATACTAAAAATCCTATTCCTTTTTTAATTAATGGAAAATTTGTAGAAAGTGTATATACTTCTTCAGATCAACGAAGAGATATTAAATTAGGACCAGAATTTTGTTTAGATTTTACAAGTATGAAAACAAAAGAAGATTTAGTTTCATTAATTGAAAAATTTACAGGGAATCTTCTTTTAGAAGCTACACAAACACAAAAAGAATTAATTAAATCATTAAAGGAGATTGCATAAAATGACAATTAAAAAAACCTACTCAAACAAGCTAAAAGCTTGTTTATTAATTAAATTCAGGAGGTATAATAAATGAATGAAAAAATGAGCTTAATTGAAAGAAAAGCTATAGAATGGGCAATAAGAAATAATTATCCCTTTACTAATAGAGAATACAACAAAGATAAGTTTGAAAAATGGAAAAAAATACAAAAACTTGAATCAGATATCAGAGGTTTTAATAAGTGGAACTATAATCCTTTTAATAAAGAAGATATAGAAAGTATTAAAGATGAATTAGCTACATATACAAGATCAATATTTACTCCCACTGGAATTGCTGAATATACTGCATTTTTTGATGATAATTATGATAATCCAAAAGAAGCTATAGAAAAAGCATTTGAAGAAGGAAAGAATCCTGCAGATAGTCTTAATATCTGGCACGGGTCAGATCTTTATTTAGATTCAGACAATAGAGATATTTTAACTAGGAAATATAATGCAAAAGTAATATTAGATCTAAGTAGTAATAGTGACACCGGTTTACAGACACCATCAATAGAATTTAATCCTAAAATATATGAATCAAATAATCCTATCTACAATGCAATATTTCAGTTTTTAAGACATCCTACAGATGAACATTTTGAAAAAAAATTAGGATTTTCTCCACTTGATGCAATATATATGAAAAAAATAGAAGGTTTCTATAATCCCTCAGATGAAAAAATTCTTAATAAATTTTTTAATGCAGTAGATGGAATGATAAAAGGGACTTTAAGGAATAAAGATTCTAAGTAGTAGTAATATTGTAGAAAAAAATAAATACTTTTAAAAACTATTTTTCGAACTCCCTATCTAAACCAAGCAACCAAAAAATATATAAGTATAAGATTCATAAAATATTCATATACGCTCATCCTTGCTCTGCAAGGGGTGGGCTCTTTTTAAAATGAAAAGAATTACTATTTTTATTGATGGTAATAACTTTTATTTTGGTCTAAGAAAAATTTATGGAAAAGATAAAAGTTTAAAAAATTTTGATTTTTTAAGTTTTGCTAACTTTCTTGCAGGCAATGAAAAAGTTGTGGCGATTTATTACTATAATGCACAATTGGATATAAAATTTAATTCTAAGAAATTCAAAAGTCAAAAGGAGTTTTTCTCTAAACTTAGGAAAATTCCTAATTTTAATCTTATTTTATGTAAATTGCTAAAGCGAAATATAATTGGAACAAATAAACATTATTACATAATAAAAGAAGATGATATTCATATGGCTGTTGATATGGTGGATGGTTCAGCAGACAATAAGTTTGATACCGCAATTTTAGTTTCGGGCGATGGAGATTTTGTTCCTGCTGTTCGTTCTGTAAAGAGAAGAAACAAAAAAGTAGAAAATATTTATTTCAAAGGAAGTTCTTCAAGAAATCTAAAAAATCATTGTGATAAATCTTTAGAATTGACAAAAGAGGTTTTGAATAATTTTTTTAAATAAATACTTTTAAAAACTATTTTTTTAGTAAATAATTATGACAAAAGGAAAAGTTATTCAATTTAGAAGAGGAAAAAAAACAATTCATGAAAGACATTTTTTAATAGAAGTAGATGGAACTAAAAATAGAAAAGATACTGAAAAATTTATTGGAAAAGAAGTTATTTGGAAATCTCCTGCAGGAAAAATAATCAAAGGAAAAATTTCATCAGGTCATGGAAATAAAGGAGTATTAAGAGCTATTTTTGAAAAAGGTCTTCCCGGACAAGCAGTTACAACAGAGGTTGAAATAAAATAAAATGGAAAAAAGAAATTATGGATTTACTAAAGAAGAAAGAGCAGAATTTCCTCCACAACCAAATCAAGAAGAAATGAATGTTACTATTAGATATGAAGATAATAGTGAAGAAAGTTTTTTAATTAATGAAATTCCTTTTGAAGGACCTTATAGTTTTAATATATTTACTATCGGGCCAGCTCTTTTTGGTTATAAAGCCGATTCAGTAGAAGATATAAAAAAAACATTATCAGAGGGATTTTTGACACAAAGACCTGATCTTGTTAAAATAGTTATTTTTTCTGATTTAAAAAATAAGGAGGCAAGAGTATAATGGCAGGATTAAGAAAAGCATCAGCATATTCAAAGAAAAAAGTTGTACCATTTACAAGAGTAAGTAAGAGAAAGAAAAAATCTTACATAAAAACAGTTCCTCCACAAAAAATAGTTAAGTTTAGTATGGGTAAAGAAACTCTTCTTAATGAAAAAAAACTTCCATATCAATTTACTGTTTTTTCAAAAGAAAAAGTTCAAATAAGACATAATGCATTAGAAGCATGTAGACAATTTATTAATAGAAAACTTGAAAAAGAACTTGGAAATCAATATGTATTTAAGGTTATTCCATATCCACATCATATTCAAAGAGAAAATAAAATGCTTACTGGTGCTGGAGCAGATAGAATGCAAACAGGAATGCAGTTAGCATATGGAAAATCCTCTGGAAAAGCAGCAATTATTAA
This sequence comes from Candidatus Pacearchaeota archaeon, assembly GCA_002689985.1. Classification (GTDB taxonomy): domain Archaea; phylum Nanobdellota; class Nanobdellia; order Pacearchaeales; family GW2011-AR1; genus NP1466. Next base: position 6,106 of record NZDC01000014.1, read on the forward strand.
ATCAAATAAAAAGATCTTTTTTGTTGCTGTTCCAAGTAAAAAAGCAGCACTTCTTTTAAGAACAACATTAAGACAAATTAAGTCTAAACTTCCTTGTAAAACAAGAATTATAGAAGAGACTATAAAGTAATTTTCAAAACCTTTAAAAATATCTCTTCCTTATTGATTTTATGTATTATGGTTTTGATTTAGGTATTATTGTTGCAATTTTCCTAGTTTATTATTTTCTAGTTTTTGCAATTAATAAAAGAATGATTACTAATCATAGCGAGGTTATAGGTAAATTTTTTATGATAGTATTGCTATATGTTGGAATTATGTTAATTTACTTTTCTTTTGTAGGAAGGCCAATTTCTCCTGATGAGTTTAAAATTCTAAGTATTTATATTTTTATTACAGGATTTATGTCAATTATGATATCTCTTCCAAATTTATTAAAAGATTTTGGATTTTTTAAGAAAGTTATTTTTACCAGAAGACGTTCTGAAAAAAGAAAATAATTTTTTACATAAGAATTATAATAATTCTTCAAATTTTTTTCTTGAAAGTTGGAGGTCTTCTTTTATGATTTTAAGTAATAATCCTGGTCCTATCTTGTCTCCAGAATGATGGGGAATTACTGTAGTTCTTCCATCTGAATGTTTAAAAAACATGTGACTTCCTCTCTGCCTAATAAATTTAAAACCCAACTTCTTAAGAATTTTTGATAATTTTATCGCATCAAGTTGAGGTAATTTTGTCATTTAAACCTCTATTTTTTGTATACCTATAAATTCACTCTCTATTTTAATATCTGGTTTCTCACATTCTAGATAAAGTGTAATTGCTTCTTTTGTTCTTTTAATTAATTCATCCATACTTTTTGCTTGAGTGTGGCATCCTGGCAATCCAACTACTTCGGATATAAAATAACCTTCTTCATCTTTCTCAATAATTATATTAAAATTAACCATATTAAATAAGATTAAGAGAAGTATATAAGATTATCTGATGTTCTTACATAAGAATTATAAAAAATAGATAAGCAACAACTGCAAATCTTATTGTTCTCATTAATACACCATATAATAAAAAATCATAGAAGTGCATTTTTAATGCTCCTGCAAGTATAGATAGATATGGTATTGGACTTAATGCTGAAAGAGTCATTGCAAATTTACCCTTTTTTTTTAAATAATTCTAAATATTCTTCATATTTTTCATTTTCAATAAATGATAATGCTATATCTTTTCCTTTAGCATATCCTATAAAATACATTAATATTCCAGAAAATCCACTACTTAAAACAACTGTAATAAAAACAAAAAAGATATTTAATCCAATTAATCCTCCACTTATTAAAGTAATATCTGCTCCAATTGGTTGAGGCAAGCTTTCTAAAAGAAAAGAAGCAGCACTAATTCCTATATATCCATATTTTTGAACGCCTGATGAAACCTCTGTTTTTATTGTCTTATAATTAATTACTGTATAAATAAAGAAGATTACAATTGAGACAAATACAATTAAAGTAAAAATTTTTATTAGATTTTTTTTGTCCATTTAAGTTTAAAAGAAAAGTTGATATTTAAATGTTAGAGATTAGAGGATTTTTAGTTTTGGTATTTTACTATTAAGTGGTAACAAAATAGAAAGGTTTATAAAGTATGAATTTTATGAGATTGTTATGACAGATAATAATTATGAACCAGAAAGATATCAATATGCATCAGTCGCAGCTCAATTCTTAAAGAATAAAGATGTTAAGTCTGCTGGAAAATCTTTAGAAAAGATGGCTATAGAAGGAGGAATGTCTGAAGATTTACTTCCTTTAATGAAAGGGACTACTACAAATCCAAGAGAGGTAGAGGATGCGATTGAGGATTATAATGGAAGATATGAAAAATTACTTGGAAAAAAGAATATAACTTATATGTTTGATAAGTATGAACCTATCTTTACTGATTATTTAGGAGAAGATAATAAAAATATTTTAAAAGAAGATTTTGATAAAATTAAAAAGGAAACATATGGAGATGTTCAAAATAAATTTGAAAAGGCAATGGAAATTATAGAAAGTGAAACAGGTAATTTTAGTGAAGAACAAAAAGAAGAAGCAGTAAAAATATTAAAAAAATATGGAGAGGTATATTCTATTATAAAACAATTTAATCAACTTTATATTGAAGATTTAATGAAGCCTATTAGTAAAAAGACAATAAGAGGAAATTTTGAAGAACATAAGAGAAAACAAGCAGCGAATAATTTAGAATAGCCACTAGCCGCATAAGATTTATTTTTTAATTAAATTATAAGGAATAATATAAAATGACAAAAAACACAAAATATGGAATAATTTCAGATATTCATGAGAATCCAAGAGTTGTGCCTTTAGCAATAGGTACATTAAAATCAAAAGGTGTAGAGAAACTTTTAGTTAATGGGGATATTGGAGGAAATAAAGGAACATTACAAGATAGCCAAAATTATACAGCTTTTATATTAAATGAGATTGGTAAAAGTGGATTAGAATCATTTGTTATGCCTGGAAGCCATGAGACTCTTGTAGGATACGCTCCTGTAATAGATCATTTTGCTGGTAAATATGATAATATTTTTGATGTTCAAAAAATATCTCATGTTGAGAATAACGGGCATAAATTAGTCTTTTTACCAGGTTCAGATTTTCTTTGTGGAGGAGAATATGAACTTGGAAATGGAAATATTCCTTCAGGAAAGTATTTTTATGATGGAGAAAAGCTGTTTAATTTAGAACCAGAACAATATGTTCAATTAAAAGAAGGACAAAGACAATTTCAGTATGCAAATATTAATGATATAAAAAAATTAGTTGCTGAACCAGAAAAAACAATTGTTGTCTCACATGTTCCAAGAAAATTTCATAATATCGATGAAGCAGTTGATGTTGCTCATTTTTATCAGGGAAGAGCGTATCATCGAGATATAGATGATATGTCTAAGTGGACGTATACTGAGTTAAGTGTATGTCCTATATCTGTTCCAAAAGAAGTTGTTGAAAGGCAAAATAGCACAAAAGTCTTTGGTATAGATAAATCAGAAAATCATATATTAAAAGAGACACTTAAATTAATAGAAAAAGAAGATGTTGAACGTTGGCAAGTTTTTGTAGAAGCAAAAGAAAATAGGGGAAATGGAGATTTAAAAAATCTTTATGAAGATTTAGGAATTACAAAAGCTATTTCAGCACATTTTCATGAGAGTGGCCATAGAGCAAATAATAATTTAGGGAATCCTGTAAAAGAAAATACTTTTACAAATAGTTTATTTTATAATTCTGGATGTTTAGATAATGGTCAAGCAGGGATATTAACAATTAGAGATGATGCACAAGTAAGTTATGAAAATGTTAAATTACAAAATTCTAAATAGTATTTGAGTTCCCTTTTTTATCAACAGTATCTTTTACAAGTTTTATCATAACTTTTAGAAATTCTTCTGTTTTTTCTTGCCAGGAATCTATTTCAACACCTTTTAAATCAGTAATTTCTCTATGTGTAATTTTTTTGTGTAATACAAGTAAGTTTTTATACCAATCAACATATTTAGATTTTAATTTCCCTGTTTTAACAAATGTTTCTATTAAACTTGCTGGAATATATTCTGGAGATGGAGGAAGAACATTTGCTGCAATTAAAGCTGCATGAGAAGAATCAACCATTGCCCAATATAATCCTTCAATAGAATTTAATTCTGCAAATTTACTTCTTTGAATATGTAATGGAGCTCTTTGTAGTGCATTATAAATTGATTCTGGTGTTGATTTTATTTTTCCGTTTATTAATAAAAATTTTATTGGATTAAAAAATCCTGCAAGATCTATCATTGCTTCACCATATCTTAGAATATTTATAATAACAGGATCTCCTCTCATCAAATCTTCCCACCAAGTACTTAATTTTACAGTATTAATGTGAATACCTTTATTATAAGGATTTGATTTTAAAATTTTATCAAGCTCTTCTCTATACCAAACAATTAATTCTCTATCCCATTTTATTGATGCATCATCAATAATTATTATTATATCTATATCAGAACCTGAAGAAGAGCTCTTCTTTGCTATTGAACCAAAAAGAATAATTGATTTTACAATTTTATCGAATTTTTTATAGGTTTTTGTAGCAAAATCCATTGCAATGTCTGAATCTTTTTTTAACTGCAATGTTGGGATATTTTTTTTACTAACCTTTTTAGATTTCTCTTTTTTCTTCACCATCTTTTATTTTATTATGTTATTGTTCTTTTTAAAAGTTTTTAATTTTATCAAAATAAAATACTTATTCCATAGGGTTTCCACTCATTCTACTTCCTTGTGCTCCAGGTCTTTGTCCTCCTAATTCCATTGGAAGTTGTGAAAATCCTGCACCAAAAGTTTGAAAGTTTATATCAGGAAGTATCTGTCCATAACCACCTAAATAATCTTGGTGAAGACCTATTGATTGATTCCAATATGGACCCGGTCCAGTTGAATACATTGGAGAACCAAATGCTTGTACAGTTGGATTTAGTGGAGGAGTATGTTTTCCCCCTGGAGAAAAATGTTGCCACCATTGTAAAGCTTCAATAACCTTTTTTCCTTTATATCCTTCTTTACCAAGTTTTTGCATAATTTCTTTTATTGGAACATTTCCCATGCCCATAGGTAATTCTGAATCTTTCATTCCAAAATTATCTGCTAAAT
>NZDC01000015.1 GCA_002689985.1 Candidatus Pacearchaeota archaeon
ATCAGATGAAGCAATAGTTTCAATTTTTGGAAATGATTTAATTGCAAGTACAAGAGGCCAATTAGAAGCAAGAGGAACAGACATAAAATTAACTAGAGGAGATTTAGCATTTAGAACTAATTTTGCAACTATTGATTCTGTTGAAAAAGGAAATATAATAGATAGAAGAGCTGGAAGAACATTAACCACAAAAGAAGCAGAAATTCTTGCTAAAGCAATAAATAAAATAAAACTTCCTTGTAAGTTTAAATTTATTCCGACAATTCAACATAGAGGGGTTTTAGTTTTTAAAGGAGGATTTTCAGATAACCTTTTAGGAAATGATTCAACATATATTCAAGGAAAATCTAAAGAATTAAATAAAATTGGATTTTCTAAACCTTTGGATGATCTTGAAAACACACAATATACAGTAAATATTGTAAATGAGTTTATTGGAAAAGCATATGAAATTCTGAATACTCATCCAATTAATGAAGAAAGAAAAAGAAAAGGATTAATGCCTGCTAATTATCTTCTTTTTAGAGGTGCAGGAATTGAACCTCCAAAATTAAAAGTTTATAGAAAATGGCTTTCTGTTTGTTATATGCCTCTTGAAATTGGTTTTTCAAAAGTTTCTGGAATGAATATTTTTTCTTTTGATTATCCTAAGTTAAAAAATTTAGATGCATATGAAAATTTATATGATGGATTAAAAAAAGTATGTGATTTTACAATTAAAACTTTAAAGAATAATAAAAAAGAAGATTATGCTTATATTCATATAAAAGAAACAGATCTTCCTGGACATGATAATAAACCAATTGAAAAAAAATTAATGATAGAATATATTGATAAAACTTTATTTTATTTTATAAAAAATTTTGCATCTTCAAATAAAATTAAGGTTGTAATAACTGCAGATCACTCTACTCCTTGTAAATTGAAGAATCATTCGGCAGATCCTGTCCCAGTTTTATTTTATAATGATTCAATTCCAAAGGAAAAGAATTTTTGTGAAAAAGAAGCAAGACTTGGAAGTTTGGGTAGAATCATTGGAAAGGATTTACTCAAAAAAGTAAAGTTTGTTAAATAATTTTTAGTATATTTGTACAATAGAAATCATTAAAAATTCAAATTTATTCTAATTTTTATGATAGTTTACAATGATATTTATGAAGCAGCAAGAAAAGAAAGATATTCTGAACAATTACAAGAATTACCTAAAAAGTTTATTGAAGAAGTATCTTCTTATTTAAAGGAAAAAAAAGAAATAGCATCAAAAGAAGATGATACTTTTTCTGATGTTATAATTAAGACAAAAAAGCAACTTGAAAATGCAATGACTCTTTTTAAGGAATTGATATTAAGACGAAGAAAAAAAATTCTAAATTTAGTTTTAATTGCTGCAGAAACAGGTATTTCAAAAAAAGATTTTGAAAATATGATTGATTTTGAAAAAGATCTTTTTGAAAATTTAATGAAATGTATTGATGAATCTGATAAAAAACTTAATCAATCTTTAAATAAAATCAAAGAAGAAGAACAAAAAAATAAGTTAATAACTTTTAAAATAGATGTTGAAGAATTTGTTGGATTAAATGGAGAAAAAATGGGTCCCTATGAAAAGGGACAAATTGCAAATATTCCTAAAGAAATTGTAAAGATTTTAACAGATGATGGAAAAGTAGAGGTGATAGAAGAATAAAATGGGAAATTTTTATTTTGATATAGAAACAACGGGATTAGATCCAAGAAAGGATAAAATTTTAACAATTCAATATCAAGAACTTAATAGAAATACTGGAGAACCACTAGGAGAATTAAAAATATTAAAAGAATGGGAATCCTCAGAAAAAGAAATTATTAGTAAATTTTTAACTGATACTAATGTTTTAGATAATTATGTATTTAGTTTTATTCCGGTTGGATATAATCTTAGTTTTGAGCATGGTTTTTTAAAAGAAAGAACTAGAATAAATGGGCTGGATGTTGTTGATATTTTAAATAAGCCTTTTATTGATTTAAGAGTTATTGGAATATTAATGAATAAAGGAGAGTTTAAGGGTTCTGGTTTAGATAAATTAACCGGAAAAGAAGGAGAAGGAAGTAATATTCCTATTTGGTATAATAATCATGAATATGAAAAGATAATAGAATATATTGTACAAGAAGCTCGCGAATTTATAAAATTTAATATTTGGCTTTATAAAAAATTACCTTTTTTATTAACACAATTTAAAGAAGAGAGTAATGTTTATTAATTGTTGTTTCTTTATTTTTTTATGAATTTTTTAAGTAGAACAATAACTGGAATAGTTATGATTATTGTTGGTTTAGCTTTAATTGTATTTTCTTTTTTTAGTTCACTCGCTTTTTTAATTTATGGAATTATTATTTTAATTATTGGAGGATTTATTTTATTAAATAAAACAGAAGATAAAATTGAAAAAATCAAAAGGAGGTAAAATGAAAGATATAATAATTACAACTGGAAATGATGTACCTGGAAAGAAAGTAATAAAAGTCTTAGGAGTTGTAAAGGGAAGTACTGTAAGAGCTAGAAATATTGGACGAGATATTGGAGCCGGATTTAAAAATATTATTGGAGGAGAAATAAAAACATATACTGAAATGACTTCAGATGCAAGAGATGAAGCATATAATCGAATGGTTAATAATGCTATTAGTAAAGGTGCAAACGCAATTATTGGAGTAAGATTTATGACTTCAATGGTAATGGCCGGAGCATCTGAAATGCTTGCTTATGGGACTGCGGTAAAATTAAAGTGATTTCTTTTCTAAACATTTATTAATATGGTTTCTTTTTTTATTTTATGAAGAGGTTAAATAAAAAAGGATTAATTTGGTTTGATCAACTTGGGGGATGGGCAATTGCAATTGCTGTTCTTGTAATAATGATTGTAGGTTATATGATTATGAAAAATAAGGGAGTTGGCGCAATAGAATTTATAAAAAACATGCTTAGATTTGGACAATGATTAAAAAAAAAGTTTTTAGTAAAAAAGGAAATTTAGTAACAGATAATCCTGTTGCTCTTATTTTAGTTGTTTTAGTCATTGCAAGTGTTTTAATGTTTTTTTATAAAGTAAATATAAATAAATATTTAAGAAATCTTCCAGGATATTCTGTTCCAGAAGAAGATAGCGAATATGATTTGAGTAATGAGAAAGGTGAAGATAAAAAAGGAGATGAATGTGTAAAGAATGCTTATTGGGCTTATGCTGATCCTACTCCAAATAGGGTCTTTGTAGAGATGAAAAAAGGGGAAGGAGTACATCCAGAAAAATATACTGTTCTTATTGTTGAAATAAATAATAAGAAGGAATGTGTCCACAAGATAATTATTAATGAAGGCAATCCCATAGATTTAGAAGAAAACAAATTAAATAATGCTAATTTTTTAATAAAAGATAAGGAAAATCTTTATTATAGGAGTCTTAGAATTAGAGATAATATGCTAATAGCAGAAAGAAAGTATTCTTTTGAAATTAAAAATTCTAAAGGAAAGACAATATTTGAGGGATATGAAATTGAAGTTGATACAAAATATGGGTCTGTTAAAGGACCTATTGAAAAAACAGAAGTTGCTGGAGAATGTAGTGATTGTGGTTTAATGTGTTTTGATGCTGATTGTAGAAAATTTGGAGAAAAAATTAAAAAGAATTGTGTACGTGAAAACTTCCTTCAAACAGGTTGTAAAGAATTAAAGCATAATTTTGGAATGGTAGTAGTACATAAATATGAACAATTAAGAGATACAGATCCTGATTTAATTAAATTTATTAAATGTATAGATAAAGAATATGTTAGTATAATGAATAAAAAAGGCGAAAAAGAATATATAAATGAGGGGATGGGCCATATTATTGTAACTTCTCTTACCAATGACGCATTATATAGTAATCCTCCCACTTGTGATTTAGATAATTATGAAAAAGGTAAAGAGAAATGTGTGCATATGAAAAATTCTTGCCATTATTATCTAGAAGATGGAGATAAAAAAAGCAGAGCAGTAGATGTAAGAACAAAAAGGTATAGTAATAAAGAACTACTTAATGCAGTTAAGAGTTGTAAAGATAAAAGAGTCTTTCCATTTAGGAAAAAATTTGATTTTGATATAAGAGAAGAAATAGAAGATGAAGGAGAAATAAATGAACACTTACATATTGAAATTAAGGAATGTTAGATAGAAAATGCAAATAATAAAAAATAAAAAAGCAATACTTTTGCCTGCAACATTAAAGATAATTCTAGCTGTTATTGGAACATTTTTACTTATTTATCTCTTTGTAAATTTATATGGATTATTGACAACAAAAACAGATATTGAGCAAGCAAAATCGAGTTTAGAAGGATTATATTCCGAAATTCAAAATGTTGATAATGGTAAGGGAACTAGAAATTTTTTAATACAATCTCCTAATGATTGGATGATTATTACATGGCCAAACAATAATGAAGACAGTAAACCTATTCAATGTAAGGACGATAATTGCATTTGTATTTGTCCAACAACTTCTGATGAAAATAAATTTTTAAGCGAGTGTAATAATAAGGGAATTTGCAAAGATACTCCTAAGAAAGTTAAAACTATAGAAAACCCTCTTCTAATTGAAGGTCCTGCTTCTCTAAAAATTGAATTAGAAGGCAAAGGAACAGAAAATGAAAAAATTACAATTAGAAGTAATTGAATTATCCTTTTAATTAAAGACAATATTTATTAATCTATAAAAATATCTAATCCTATGAATAAAAAAGCTGAATTAGATAATCTTGTAAAAACAGCATTATGGATTGTATTATTTATTATATTAGTTACAGGAATTTATTTTTTACTTAATTTTTTAACTAGTATATAATTAAGATGATAAATAGAATAATAAATAAAAGAGGTGCACTGGAGGCAAAAATGTTAATTAGCATTATTCTTTTAATTGTTGGTTTTGGGATTATTTTATTTATGTATTCTCAATTAAATTTGACTGGAGATATTGATCGTCAAATTTGTCATGAGAGTGTTATTTTAAGAGGAACTCTTCCGGATACTTTGATTAAGAGTGCAAAAGATATTGTACCTTTAAAATGCAAAACAAGAAATATATGTGTCACTAGTAAGATTTTTGGAAAAGGGGGATGTGAAGATGATTTTGGAAAAGAAGACAAATATGATATTATTAAGATTAATGATGATAAAAAAGAAGATAATATAAAGATGGTTCTTGCAAGAGAAATGGCAGATTGTTGGAGTATGATGGGAGAAGGCAAAATACAAGTTTTTAAAAGAGATTTAACTTTATCAAAAACCAAGAAAAAGTGCGTTGTTTGTTCAAGAATTAATTTTGATTCTTCACTTAGCAATTTAAAAGAAGTTAAAGGAATGACTGATTATTTATTGAATTATAATGTTCCAAATAAAGATCAATCTTATTGGAATTATTTAACAAATAGTGCTTCTCCTAATAATTTATTTATAAATAAAGAAACAAAATTATCTGAGCAAGATATTATTAATACAGAAGAAAAATCGATAATCTTTGTTGAAGCACGACAAACGACTATCCCGCGTTTTTTGACAACATTTCTTGGAGCCGAAATAGGCATAGTTACTGGAGCATATACAGGAACTGTTATAGGATCTTTTGTTCCAATTGTTGGAAGTGGAGTTGGTTTTGTTGTTGGAACTGGAATAGGGGTTAGCGGAACATTAGTTGGTTATCTATCAGGTACGTCAATTGAAAATTCTATAGATTTTGATGAAGAAGTCTATGGGAGCGGAGTTTTTATAATTGATTATACTCCTGAAGGCATTAAATCTATTGGATGTGACACATTAGAAAATATATCTTAGTTAAATTTATAACATTCTCTTTATTTTATAGTTAATGGAAAAGGGAGAATTATTAAGTTCTATTTTAAAAAATAAAAAAGCTGAATCATTAATTTATCCAACAGTTATTTTTATAACTTTAAATATAATATTTTTTAGTATTTTACTATTATTTGTTTTTAAATCATCTACTGCTGCTGGAATTTATGAGCAAGCTTATGCAAAACAGATAGCATTAATAATTGATGAAGCAAAACCCGGTATGAGTATATTTCTTAATCTTGAAAAAGGAGTAGAAATAGCTGAAAAAAATAAGCGACCAAAAGATAAGATTATCTCAATAGAAAATAATGAAGTAATTGTTAGATTATCTAATAATGGAGGATATAGTTATAAATATTTTTCAGATTATGAGATTAGTTCTTATTTTGATGATATTTCTAAAAATAAATTAGTTATAAATATAAATGAAAAAAAATAAAATTATTAAAGATAAAAGAGGAGGAGAAAAACTATTTTCTATTTGGTGGTTTTTTGTTCTTGCAATTGTAGGAGGTGCAATAAGTATTGGAGTTTTAATGTATTATTCTGCAGATATTGATGTAAGAGAAATAGAAGCAGACATTCTTAATAAAAAAATTGTTGATTGTATTGTAGATAAAGGATTTTTAATTGAAGAGATTTATAAAGATAATTTTGATATTTATGAAAAATGCAAATTAAATAAAGATTTAATTGAGGGAAATAATTTTTATTTCAAAATTCAAATATTTAATGAATTAAAAGAGATTATATCTACTATTAATCAACCTATTTTAGGAGGGAATCCTTCTTTTGAAAGAGATTGTAAATTTACAGAAAAAGTAAAAGCAGAACATTACCTCAAATGCATTGCTAAAAAAGAAAATATCTTGTATTATAAGAATAATAAGTTAAAAAAAGGAGTAATTGAAATAATAACTGCTTCAAATCAAAAAGGTAAAGAAATTTCCATCACTAAATAAAATGCTTAAAAAGAAACTAAAAAAAGGACAAATTGGATTAACTATTACTTGGATTCCAGCAGTTTTAGTCACCTTTTTTATTATGGCAATATTTATGTTGACTACTATTGGTTTAACAGGAATGAAAATTTCTCCAGCATTTCTTGGAGGAGAAGGAGGATTTAATGAAATAACTTTTGATAATATAGAATCAAATGAATTAAGTAATCAAAGGAAGTTAATTATGTTATTTAATACCCCTATTGAAGATAAAATTTTAAGTGAAAGAATTATTCAATGGCAATTAGGAAAAATAGATAAAAAAGATTTGGAGAAAGATATAAAAGGCATCTTAGAAAAAAATGAAGGGTGTTATTTGTTTGAGATTAAGGGAATAGGGGATATTAACATAAATAGTCCTGATATTAGTAGAGTAGATGTTGGATCTGCACTTGGAATAACTTCTAAAGAAAATAAATATTTAGAATTATATGAAAAATCTTCAATAATAAATCTTTTTGCAAGTAATCAAAAAATAAATATAAGGTTTAATACAGGAAAATGTATTTAATGAATAAACGAGGAGATGTTGCAATTGTCCTACTCGTTCTATTAGTTTTAATGGTTAGTTTAGCAACTCTTTTTAGTTTTACAATAAATTCTCAAAAAGTTGAAGCAAAAATTTTAGATGTAAGAGTAATTGATTCTGTTTATATTAATGAGGATCTAGCAGAATTTTATATAAATCAGGCAGGAAAAAAAGCTGCAATTAAAACATTTAGAGATTTTGTAGATGATCCTAATAAAGAAGTATATGACTTATACGATTATATTAATAATAGAGTTACGGTTGGAGTTGATGTAGAATTTAAAGATCTTCATGTTAATTTAAATAAAAGTCTTAAACAAAGATTTAGTCAGAATTTTAAAGAAGAATTTGAAAATTATGAATTTTCTGAAAGTTATTTAAATAATTTAAAAGAAATTGTTAGTAAAGATGATTTTAATGTTTTAGTTAATAAAGGAGTTTTTCAAATAAGTATGAATAGTTTAGAAATTAGTGATTCATTTGATAAGATAGAGATTAAATATAAGCCAAAGATTCGATTAGAATTTAATTTAGAGAATATAGATTTACATAGTTTTGAGAGAATTTATGAGATTAAGGAAAAATGCAAATTAGAAAAAGAAATTAAAAAGTGTTTTGAAGAAAATTTAAAGAATTTTATTGTTGATATTGA
>NZDC01000016.1 GCA_002689985.1 Candidatus Pacearchaeota archaeon
CTAAATATGATCCAGATGAAGAAGAAATTAAAAGATATGCAACAGAAAATAGAGATTATCATGAAAGAATTACTAATTTACAATATTTTCCAACAGAAGAAGAAATGTTTTTTCTAGCAAAAAACATCCCTTTTCAAATTTCAGGAGAACCAACAGAGAAATTAGAAGCATCAAACTATAAAAATTTGAGTAGAGTTGAAACTAATTATCTCAGGGGAGGAATGTGTTTGATTTTTTCAGAAGGATTAGCGCAAAAAGCACCAAAAGCATTTAGATTGTTAAATAAAGCAAAGAAAAAAGGGCTTATCACAACAGGGTTTGACTTTTTAGAAGAGTATCTAGAATTACATGAGAAAAGAAATATGGGAAAAACAGATGATTCTCCAGCATATATACAGGATTTAGTTGCAGGACGTCCTGTTTTTGGTCATCCTTCAAGATCAGGTGCATTTAGATTTAGATATGGGAGATCTAGAAATAGTGGATTTAGTGCAGTTTCAATACATCCTGCAACAATGGCAATTACTGATGGATTTATTGCAACAGGAACTCAATTAAAAACAGAAAAACCAATTAAGGGAAGTGTTGCAACTTCATGCGATTCAATTGATGGGCCAATTGTTAAATTATTTAATGGAAGTGTAAAAAAACTCGAAACAAAAGAAGAAGCAAAAAGACTATATCCAGATGTTGAAGAAATAATTTATTTGGGAGATATCTTATTTTCTTTTGGAGATGTGTTAAATAGAAATTCTAATTTAATTAAACCAGGATATGTTGAAGAATGGTGGAAATTAGATTTAAGAGAAAAAGAGCCTAATTTAGAAAAAGAGATAGATTCCTTTAATATTTCCTTTGAAAAAGCAGCAGAAATAAGTAAAAAACACGAAATTCCTTTACATCCAAGCTATATTTTCTATTGGACAGAGATTTCTACAGATTATTTTATTGGATTGATTGAATGGTTAAAACATTCAAAAATCAATAATAAATTAATACTTCCATTTAATAAAACAGAGCAAGAAAAATATTATTTAGGTAAAAGAGCTTTAGAATTATTGGGAATAGAACATATTGTTACAATTGAAAATGTTGTTTTGGATGAAGAAAATAGTAAAGCACTTTTTGCTAATTTGGGAGTTGATTTTAACTTAATAAATAATGAAAATTTTTTATTGAAAGATATTTTTGATGTAAGTAATTACAATTTAAACAATTCTGTTTTTGAAATTGTTAGTTCTGTTTCTGATTTTGTGATAAAAAACAAGGCAGGAGATTTTATTGGCACAAGAATGGGAAGGCCTGAAAAGGCAAAGCTTAGAAAACTTGCAGGAAGTCCAAATGTCTTATTTCCTGTTGGAAAAGAGGGGGGAAGATTAAGAAGTATTCAAACAGCATGTGAAGAAGGCAATGTTAAAAGCAATTTTCCAATATTTCATTGTAAAAAATGCAATAAAGAGACAATTTATCCTATTTGTGAGAATTGTGGGGATAAATCTGAGAAAGTATTCTATTGTTTTGAGTGTAAAGAGAAATTTATTAATGAAGTTTGTCCAGAACATGAGAAATCTAGGCCTTATTCCTATCAATCTTTAGATATAAACCATTATTTTAATAAAGCTAGAGAGAAAATTGGGCTTGGAAAGTCTGAAATTCCTTTGTTAATTAAAGGAATTAGAGGCACATCATCATCAGAGCATAAAATGGAAAATCTTTCTAAAGGAATTTTAAGAGCAAAACATAATTTGCAGGTAAATAAAGATGGAACAATAAGATTTGATGCAACTGAGTTACCGCTCGTTTCTTTTAAGCCAAAAGAGATTTCAGTAAGTATAGAACAACTAAAAAAATTAGGTTATGATAAAGATATATATAATAAAGAACTTGTTAATGAAAATCAAATTTTAGAATTAATGCCGCACGACATTTTACTTCCAAGTTCTAGAAATTGTTCAGATGAAAGAGCAGATGAAGTTTTTATTAAAATGTGTAATTTTATTGATGATTTATTAATTAAGTTTTATGGGTTAAAACCTTTTTATAATGTTAAAAAAAGAGAAGATTTAATTGGAAAACTTGGAGTTTGTATGGCTCCCCATAATTGTGCTGGAGTTGCTTGCAGAATTATTGGTTTTTCAAATACTCAAGGCCTTTTAGCAAGCCCATATATGCATGCTGCAATAAGAAGAGATTGTGATGGAGATGAAGCCGCAATTATGTTATTAATGGATGTTTTATTGAATTTTTCTAGGGAATTTCTACCTAGTCATAGGGGAGGAACACAGGATGCTCCATTAGTTTTAAATGCAAAAATTGATGCAGGAGAAGTGGATGACCAAATTTTAGATTTTGAATTAGTTAATGAATATCCTATTGAACTTTATAGACTTGCTGAACAAGGAAAACATTCATCTGAAGTAAAAATTAAAACAGTTGATTCTGTTTTAAATAAAGGAGAAAACCCCTTTATTAATATAGGTTTTACTCACGATACAGATAATTTTAATGATGGAGTTGTTTGTTCTTCATATAAAACTCTTGAAACAATGAAGGATAAAGTAAGGCATCAAATGGAGCTTGTTGAAAAAATAAGAGCGGCAGATACAACAGATACTGCAAGATTAATCATTGAAAGGCATTTTATAAGAGATATGAGGGGTAATTTAAGGAAATTTTCTATGCAAGGATTTAGATGTGTTGCTTGTAATGAAATTATGAGAAGACCTCCTTTAACAGGAGTTTGTTCTAAATGTAAGGGAAAGATAATTTTTACAATTCATGAAGGCGGAATAAAAAAATATCTTGAACCTGCACTTGACTTAGCTAATAAATATAATTTATCTCCTTATATTAAGCAAAGTTTAGAACTTACTAAAAGATATATTGATTCTGTTTTTGGAAAAGAAATCGAAAAACAAGAAGCATTAGGTAAATGGTTTTAATTTAAGAATAAAAAACAGTTATTTGCATTTTTTTCATAAATATTTATAAAAATAAATAAAAAATAATTGTGGGAAGTAATAAACAACCCATCATATTTGTTCTTCTCACATTTAAATTTATACAATAAATTCCAGTAAAAGTTGATGCTATTAAAACAGCTAATCCTAAAAATCCAGATAATAGAAAAACAAGAGTTATAAGGATAAATAAGGTTCCTAATGAAAGATATGTATAATTCACCTTTCCCATGTGAATTGAGAAAAATTCAGCTAGAAAGATTGTCAAAAAATATGAAATTATCCCGCTAATAAGGACAATTGACAAAATTAATATCAACATCTCAATTGTAGGATCTCCTATTAATTCTTTGATTGCAACTGTTGCTCCGGTTCTTGTTCTTGAAATAACATATAATGAGATAAATGAAAAACCCATAACTAGAGTATTTGTTGCACCAATTAAAACTAAAAATCCTTTTTTATCTTTTGTTCTTGAAATAGTATTGCCAATAATTGCTGCCTGTCCACTTCCAAGACCTGGAAGAAAACTACATAATGGAGAAGCACATACAGCACCCATTATTGGAGAAAAAAGCTTTGTTTTTGGCTTTGTTATTTCTTGTTTTGGGATTTGTGTATTATTTTTAATATTCATAAGTAAGGTAGAACTACCAAAAAGACCAGTAAGCAAGGGCAATAGTGGTTCAGATAACTCCATATTTAATATAGTCCACCCTAAAAATCCTGCAAGTAAAAAGACAAATAATGCGGTTAATTTTTTACTTTCTAAAGATATTAAAAAAATTGAAACAAATATCAATAAATAAGGAATAAAATTTTTTATAAAATCATAAGTTTTTGAAATTGCTAAAATTGAAGGATATGTAATGAAAATTAAAATGAAAATTGCAGCTAAACTCCCATATGCTGTTAAAAGTATTGCTTCATATCCTTGCCCTTTTTTTAATAATTCATGCCCTGGAAGAACAGATAATTCTGTTTCTGTATCAGGACATCCTAAATAAACTGAGGGAATAAAGTCACAAAATGAGTGGCAAATAGTCATAGAAACAATAAAAACTACAAAATAAGTAGGATTTACTCCGCTAAGTAAAGAAGCAGATAAAGAAATAAGAAAAACTCCAATCAAATTTGTATGAATTCCCGGAGTTAGACCTGTTATTGTTCCAAAGAATATACCTAACAATAATGCGATGATTATTTCAATTAACATTTTATCAAATACTTTATAAAATATATATTATTTGTTGTTCTATGGTTATGAGTGTTGATAAAAGAATTGAATTGATAACTCGGAATCTTCAGGAAATTATCGGAGAGAAAGAATTATATAAGAAATTAAAATCAAAAAAAGAATTTTCTATTTATTGGGGAACTATGCCTACTGGACCAGTTTCATTAGCTTATTTTTTCCCTATGTTGAAAATTTCAGATTTTTTAAAAGCAGGAATTAAAGTGAAGATCTTATTGGCTGATTTACATTCTGCCTTAGATGGAGTTTCTTGGGATTTATTAGAGAAAAGGTATAAATATTATGAAATGGCAATTAATCTTATTTTGAAGACCATTGGAACAGATACAAAAAATTTAGAATTTGTTAAAGGAAGTAAATTTCAATTAAATAAAAATTATTTTAATGATTTATTAAAATTAAGCACTTTTACCACAGTAAATAAGGCAAAACACTCTGCTTCAGAAGCAGTTAAAACTGCCAGAGATAATCCTAAATTAGCTGGTTTAATTTATCCTTTAATGCAGGCTCTTGATGAAGAATATCTTAAAGCCGATGCGCAATTTGCAGGCCTTGATCAGAGGAAAATAATGGCATATGCAAGAGACTTTCTACCAAAAATAGATTATAAACAAAGAATTGAATTAATGAGTCCTATGATAAGAGGTTTAATAGGGAAACAAATGAGTTCGAGTATAGAAGGGAGTAAGATAGATTTATTAGATGATGAAAAAACAGTTAGAAATAAAATTAATAAAGCAGAATATATTGCAGGAAATCTGGATAATGGAATAATCTCTTTATTAAAATATTTAATAATGGTTTTGAAGAAAGATAATGGGAAAAAATTTGTTGTTGAGAGGGAGAAAAAATATGGAGGAAATTTAGAATATTCTAATTATAATGAAGTCGAAAAAGATTTTATTAATAAAAAAATACATCCTCTTGATTTAAAAAATGCAGTTGCAAAAGAAATTAACCTTTTACTAACTAACTTTAGGAATAATAAAAAATTGAAAGAATTCTTCAAAAAAGCTTATAGTTAAAAATCTACACCCCTATGACTTAAAAAATGCAGTTGCAGAATCATTAATTAAGGTTCTTGAACCAGTTAGAAAACACATGTCAAAAAAAAGTGTAGTTGAATTAAAAAAATTAATTGATAAGATAGATTAAATTTTGTTATTTACTTTTATCATATTTTCCTTTCTTTTTCTTATCATAAAAACCTGTTTCTTTGTTTTTCTTATCAATATATTCAATCATTTTTCCCGCTCCAGGAATTCCCATACCTTGATCTAAAACTTTTCCTGCAATATCTTTTGCTTTTTTATGGTCTTCTTCAGTACCCTTATCTACTTTTGTTGCTTTTTCATATAACCTTTTGACTTTTTCTTTAAATTTATTGCTTTTTCCATAAGAAGGAGATGGCGCCGCAACCAAACCACTAATTATAATTCCAGTACTTAATAAATTAATCCCTTTCCCATTTTATATTATTAATGATTTAAATATTTATAAATTTTTTTAATCACTTAGTCTTAAATTCAACAACATCCATATCTTTTAGTTTATGGTTTAATCCTACTTTTTGCCCTGAAAATTTTGATGAAGGCCCCCATATCTTTGTTTCTTTAACTTTACTCGAAAATCCTTTTAGAATTTTTTCTGCAACTTCTTTTATAGTTGAATTTGGCTCAAGAATTATTGGTCTTTTTGATTTTTCTTTTCCAGGCTCTTTTGTATAAACTCTGATTTTATCAAAACTTTTAAAAATTTTATTTTTTAATTCATCAATTCCTTCTTTTGTTTTAGTAGAAATCAATACAAAATTGTGTTTTTTTGATCTTAAGGTAGCAGTTAATTTTCTTTTTTCGTTTTCTGTTAACAAATCTATTTTATTAAAAATAATAAGTCTTTTTGCATTGGTTTTTGTTAATTTTTCTCGGATTTTATTTATTTGTTCTAGTTTTGTTACTAAAATTAAGATAGTATCTGCAGTATTAACAATCCCTTTATCATAATATTGAGAGTCTATTGTTGGTACTTCTATTAATTGAATACTTGTATCTGAATAATTCATCATTCCAATTAAAGGAGTGGTTGTTGAAAGTGTTCTTTCACTAACTATTGGATTTGCATTAGTTAGTAATTTTAAAAGTGACGATTTTCCAGTATTTGTAAAACCAATAAAAGCGGCTTGCATTGCTTCTTTTTTTATTCCTATTTTTGTCGATTTTCCAGATTTTTTACTTTTTTCTATCCTTTCCTTTAGTTTTTTATACCTTGTTTTTAGATTAGCAAGCATATTTTCACTGCTTTTATGTTTTGGACATTCTTTAATCATTTCTTCTAAGGGTTCAATTCTATCTTTATCAGTTAATGCTAAAAGAAATTTTCCTTGTGCTTTTTGATATGCAGGGGACTGGTTTGTTGATGCCATTTAATTTTTAAATAAACATACCTATAAAAATTTAATGAAGACTTTAATAGTAAAATTAGGAGCATTAGGAGATGTTGTAAGAACAACGGTTTTATTAGGAGAATTAACTGGAGAAATTCATTGGTTAAGCAAGACTAATTCAAAAGATTTGTTGAATTCATCAAAGATATATAATAAGTATTTTATTGAAAATAATAATGATTTATCAAAATTGCTGGATGAAAATTTTGATTTAATAATTAGTTTAGATGAAGAAAAAGAAGTTTTAGATATTGTTAAAAAAATTAAAACAAAAAAATTAATCGGTATTTATTTAGATTCTAATGGGAATATTGATTATACTAAAGAAAGTTCTTATTGGTTTGATATGTCTTTATCTAGTAAGTTTGGAAAGAAAAGAGCAGATGAATTAAAAAAAGAAAATACTCAATCAGTTTCACAGATTTTAATTGAAATGATTGGAAAAAAGTGGAAGGGGCAAGAATATGATTTAGGCATTATTCCAGAGAGATTGAAAAATGTTAGAGGTAATATTGGATTAATTAAAACTTGTACTGGAATTTGGCCAAATAAGGCATGGGATGAATATGACTCTCTAAAAGAGAAATTAGAAGAAAAATATAAAGTTAAGTTTTTAGAAATCAAAAAATCTTTAAAAGAACATATTGATGAAATAAATAATTGTGAATTAATTGTTTGCGGGGATACGCTTGGAATGCATCTTGCTCTTGCTTTGAAAAAGAAATTAGTTATTTTATTTAATTGTACCCCTCCTCAAGAGATTTATGATTATAATAGGGCAATTAAAATTATTAGCCCTTTATTAGAAAAATATCTATATAAAAAATCCAAGGATTTTGAAGCAACTTCTGCAATTAAAGTAAAAGAAGTTTATAGTGCTGTTATTAAAAGTTTAAAAAAATAATAAAAAATGAATAAA
>NZDC01000017.1 GCA_002689985.1 Candidatus Pacearchaeota archaeon
AAAAATCCAAGGATTTTGAAGCAACTTCTGCAATTAAAGTAAAAGAAGTTTATAGTGCTGTTATTAAAAGTTTAAAAAAATAATAAAAAATGAATAAAAAATGAATAAACAAGATTTAATTAACAAAATAATTCTAAAAAAAGAATTTTCTCAATTACCAAAAAAAGATGTTGAATTAGCTTTTGAGCATTTTAATAAAGAAGGATATGTAGATGAAGAAAAAATTAAATTTACTAGAAATTTATTAAGAAAAGTCTTTTCAGCATTTACAAGTCAGAAAATTTTATCTTTGAAAGATAAGTCTCCCGAGTGGATTTTAAAAAAACATCTTTCAACAAGAGAAAGATTAAATTTTTATGAAGAAATTTATAAAAGAATTTTTAATGGATTGAGTAAAAAATTAAGTATTATAGATTTAGGTTCTGGAATTAATGGATTTAGTTACAGATATTTTAAAGAAATTAAATATGATATGGATTATGTTGGAGTTGAATCTATGGGGCAATTAGTTAATTTAACGAATAATTATTTTAAAAAAGAAAAAATTAATGGGAAAGCAATTCATTTAAGTTTATTTGAACTAGAAAAGATTAAAAAATCAATTAAAAAAACAGAAAAACCAAGAATAATATTTTTGTTTAAAACAATAGATTCATTAGAAATGTTAGAGAGGGATTATTCTAAAAAATTAATTTTAGAAATTGCTCCTTTGGCAGAAAGAATTGTAATTAGTTTTGCAACAGAAAGTATGATTACAAGAAAAAAGTTTAAAGTTAAAAGAAATTGGATTATTAATTTTTTAAAAGAAAATTTTGAGATTTTAGATGATTTTGAATTAGGTGGAGAAAGATATATTGTTTTTAATAAATAAATTTATATACTTCTGATATTTTTTTATAAAATGAAACCAAAATTCTATAGAAAAGTTTTGAAAAACGGTATGACTATTCTTTTTGAAAAAAGAGATATACCTGTTGTAAGTGTTGTATTTGCTGTAAGAAACGGGGGCGTTAATGAATCTGAAAAGGAAAAGGGAATTTCTCATTTTATAGAACATATGCTCTATAAAGGAACTCCTACAAGAGATACAAAAAAGATTGCTGAAGAAATTGAAAAAAAAGGAGGAGAATTAAACGGGTTTACAAGCGAATCAATTACTGCTTATTGGTGTAAGATGCCAAGTAAATACTTGAGTACTGCTTTGGATGTTTTAAGTGATATGGTTAAAAATCCAAAATTTGATTCTAAGGAATTAGAAAAAGAAAGAAAAGTTATTTTTGAAGAAATTAAGATGTATAAAGATAATCCAAGACTTCATGTTTTTGATGAGATTCATAAAGCACTTTATAAGAATCCTTTTGGAATTCCTTTAATTGGAACTCACGAAACAATGAATTCAATTGATCGGCAAAAAATGGTTAATAAATTTAAAGAAATTTATAGTCCAAATAACATGATTTTGTGTATTGTAGGAGATGCTAATTTTGAAGAAATCATTGAATTTACTGAAAAAAATTTTAATGATAAAAAAGGAAAAGTGCCTAAATTTAAGGTTAATTTAAAAAACGAATCTAATATTGAAAAAAGAAAAGGAATAGATCAAGCTAATTTAGTTTTTGCATACCATGTTCCTTTATCTGATAATAAAAAAGCTTATGCTGCGCAAGTTCTTAGCACATTAACTGCAGAAGGAATGTCTTCTAGACTTTTTAGTGAAATTCGTGAAAAAAGAAATTTAGCTTATGCAGTTAAAGGAGATTCTAATATAAATCAAGATTTTGCATATAATTTAGTTTATATTGGAACATCAAAAGAAAATGTTGATGTTGTCAAGAAACTTATTTTAGAAGAATTTGAAAAAGTTTCTAAGACTTTGGATGAAAAGGAACTTAACCAGATTAAAGAACAATTAATTGGAAATTACCATATTTCTATGGAAGATTCTCAAAGTCAAATGGTTAATTTGCTTCACAATGAAATCAATGGAAATGCTAAAAAATTTTATGAATTTGAGGAAAATATATCTAAAGTGCAGTTAAAAGATGTAAAAGATCTAGCAAAAATAAAAAAATACAGTTTTTTCGCACTTGTTCCTGAAGATTAATCTTAAAAACCTCATTATTCTAATTTTTTTATGTTTATTGTAAAGGTTCCAGGAATTAATGGACTTGGAAAAACAAATGGTTGTGAAAAAGCAGGAAATGCTATTTTAGAATCTTTAAAAGAAATTTACTCCAATGAACAAGGAAAATTAATTAATTCAGATTCTTTGGGTTTAGAAGAAATACATTTAGACAATAAAAATCTTGAATTAACTAATGAATTAATTCATAAAAATTCATATGAATCATATGATTTAAAACCAAAAACTATTTTTTTAGGAGGAGATCACTCAATTAGTTATTCTACAACAAAAGCATTTTTAGATTATTGCAATAATTCTAAAAAAGAGCCTTGTCTCATTGTATTTGACGCACATCCAGATTGCATGAAACCAGTAGATAATAAATTTCCAACACATGAAGAGTGGCTTAGAGCCCTAATTGAATCTGGTTTTCCGAAAGAAAATATACTTTTAGTAGGAGTTAGAAATTCTGATCCTGAAGAAGACAAATTTTTAAAAGAATATCATATAAAAAAAATATCAATAAACCAATTAACAGAAGATTTACAAGAAACATGCGACTCTATTATGGAATTTTCAAACAGAAAAGAATTGTATGTGTCTATTGATATAGATGTAATTGATCCAGTATTTGCTCCTGCTACAGGATATCCTGAATCTGGAGGGTTTACAAGTAGAGAGTTTCTTTATTTAATTCAAAGAATAAATAAAATTAAAAATCTTAAGGCAATAGATATTGTTGAGATTAATCCCGATAAGGATAAAAATAATCTAACAGTAAAATTAGGAGCTAAAATTTTAAGTGAGTTAATATAAAATGAGATGTTTTATTGCAATCAAACTATCAGAACATGTAAAATCAAAAGTTTTTCATGAATTTGAAAATTTACAAAAGAAGAATTTATTTAGAGGAAAATTTGTTGAGAAAGGAAATTTACATTTAACTTTAAAATTTTTAGGAAGTATTTCTGAAGAAGAAATAGAAGAAACAAAAAAGAAATTAAGCGAAATAAAATTTGAAAAATTTAATTGTAAAATTGGAAAAACCGGAGTTTTTGATAATGAAAGCCATATTAAAGTTATTTGGGTAGATTTAATATCTGATAAAATCGAAGAATTACAAAAACAAGTTTCTAATAAATTTTTAGAATATCCTTCTGATTTTAAAAAATTTAATTCACATATTACTACAACAAGAGTTAAATTTATTATTAATAAAGAAAAATTAATTGAAGAAATTAAAAAAATTAATTTTAAAAATTTAGATTTTGATGTTAATGAATTTGTTTTAATGAAATCAGAATTAACAAGGGAAGGACCAAAATACAAAGTTCTTGAAAGATTTAAATTATCATAATTAGAACCGAATTATTTAAATACATCTCTTTCCTTACTATATTTTAATGGGAGTTAGTGAAATAACTTTTAATGAATTGCTACTTGGACATCCAAATGCTCTGGTTTCTTTAAAAGGACTTCATAAAAAAGTTGCAATTATTCCAAGTGAGAAAAAAGAAGGGGCTAAATTAAATATTTTCTTTAAAAATTTAAGTAGAAAAGCTAATGCATATGCTCTTTTAGTAAGATTAAAATTAAATGGAATATCCTGTTATGTTGCCAATCAAAATATTTCTTCTGAAGATTATCTAATTAACTTAGGCGAATTAAGAGTTTCTTATTAATATGTTTCATTAATAATTTTTCTTAGAATTTCTGCTTTTTTCCCAATAATTTTTTGCAAATCTTCATAAGGTGCATTAATTATTTCTTTTATTGTTTTGAATTTTTCTAAGAGTTTTTTTGAAGTTGTTGGCCCTATTCCTGGAAAACTTTCAAGTATATATTGCATTTGTTCTTTTTTATTAAATGATTTTTTTCTTACATTTAATGGAATTTCTTTTGATTTTTTTTTTGAAAGAACTGATATGAATTTTGCAGTGTCTTCATAATTTTTTGTAAAAATTAGAGGAATTTTATATTTTAAAAGTATTGAGAGTAAAAAACCTCTAATTGCATTAGGATTCATTCCAATTCTTTCTTCTGAATTATTATAAAGTTCTTGTTCATCTATCCCTTCAACAATTAATAATTTATTTTCATACTGTTGCAAGTCTATGATTTGACTTAAAAGTCTTCTATTTATAATTGATGATATAAAATCAGTTACTGTTTTTCTTTCTATTACGACATCATTTACAATATAATCCGCGATTTTTAATGCTTTAAATTCAACATGAAAGCCCAAACTAATGAGTTCAGAAGGAACTAATGAATTTCTTTCTCTATAATCAACTATTATTTTTGATTTTTCTTTTTTAATTTTTAAAGGTTGTCTTGAAAATAGATTAAATATTTGTTTCATTTTAGTTTTTCTTGAAGTTCTAAATTATTACTATTAGATAATTCTTTTTTAATTGAATCTATTGCTGAATGCATTTTCTTTTCCTTGATTTTTGATACATAAAAATAATTTTCATCTCTTGTTTTTTTTGTTATAAGTATTATTAATTTTCCTTCTTTTAATCTAGCAGTTCTTCCTGCTCTTTGAATTGTTCTTATTGCAGAAGGAATAGCTTCATAGAATATAACAATATTTACTTCAGGGATATCTAATCCTTCTTCTCCTATTGAAGTTGCACATAATACATTTATTTTTCCTAAAGAAAACTCTTCCATTATCTTCTTTTGTTCTTTTTGACTTAAACCAGTATCTGATTTTTTTGTTTGACCAATAAACATCTTCGCATTTATTCCTTTTATTTTATTAATTCTTTTAGAAATAATTGCAGCAGTATCTCTAAATTGGGTAAATACAATAATTTTCAATTTATTATTTTTTAATTTTTCCTTGTTTATAATTTTTGTAAGTTCATCAAGTTTAGGATGTTCTATATTTTTTATTAATAGTTCGTTTGATTTTGAATATATAAAATTAAATTCTGGTTTTGCAACAAGTTTTACAACGCCTTTACTTTGTTTATTTTTTGCTTGATTTAATAAATTTTTTAAATATTTATTAAAACCAGATAGTGTTTGGGTTTCTAAAAGTTCTAATGCATGTTGAATTTTTATTGCTTGAGCACATGCACTAACTCCTAACATATAATTAAAATTCCTATTTCCTCTTGCTAAACTTCCCATTATCTTTTTTTGAAGAACAAGAAGTGCTGTTTTTGAAGAAGGTCCAAAAAGAACACGCCTTAATCTTAATTCTTCAATATATTTATTGAATATTTTTTTTAAAGTATATTGTATTTCTTCAAATTCTTTTGGAAGTTCTACATTTATTTTTTCAAATTCCAATTCTTGAAGATATTTTTTTACATCAACACTATCTCTAGTTCTTAATTCAACATCCTCTATAGAAAGATTTTTACAAATTTCCTTTATTTTTGATTTTTCGCTCCCCGGAGAAGCAGTTAGTCCAAGAATTCTTTGATATTTTGATTGTTTTTTATATTCTTGAGCAACATAATTATAATCATAATTTTTTAAACATCTATGAGCTTCATCTTCTATTAATAAACAAACTTCTTCTAAGTCATAAATTCTATTTTTTAAATCATTTGCAATACATTGAGGGGTTGAAAAGATTATATCTGCTGTTTGCCAGATTTTTTTTCTTTGTTCTGCTTTTATTAATCCTGTAAATAATTGCATATCTGCAAATAATTCTGGAAGATGTTTTTTAAATGAAATTAAATGTTGTTCTGCTAAAGGTTTTGTTGGAGCAAGAAAAACAACTTTTTTCCCGGGAAATTCTTCCATTCTTTTTATTGTGAGCATTAATGCAATAAGAGTTTTTCCAAGTCCTGTTGGAAGAACAACAAGACAATTATTCTTTAGACAAGTATTATATATTTTTAGTTGATACTCTCTAGGTTCTATGTTTTTTAGAAATTTTTTAGGCATAATTAGAAAAAGTTGTTAAGAGTATAAATAGTTTTAGATATCTAGACTAACAAAAAGATATAACCTAATCCAATTAAAACTAAAGTTGCCAAAAAACTCCATAATGGAAGACTACCAAAAAATATTTTATTACCATCTAAATCAGATATTGGAAGCATATTAAAAAAGGCAAAATAAATATTTAATTGTCCAAATTCAGAAAATCCTATTAAATAACCGATTATTGCAAAAAATAAATTAGCAAAAATTCCTACTGCCGCAATAAAACCCATATGGTCTTCAGTTATTTCTGAAAAAGAATAAAGCCCGTGTCTTTTTGCAGCTCTATATGTTTTTGGTTTTACATCAAATACTAAAGAAGCCATCCATTTTAAATATCCGAGTGAAAATACTATAAAAATTATTGGAAGAAATATTCCTGCTTGAAAGGGATTTTTAAAATATTTATGAGGTTTAAACCCATATCTTTTAATTTCCCACAATTTTATTTCTATTTCTGAATCAAGATAATAACTAGCAACTTTTTTTGCAATTATATTTATAATAATAATTAAGAATATTGAAATTAAAGAATATAAGAAAATATTCCATGTTTCTATTAAACTTATTGTAAATGCAAGAACTAATGTTACGATTAAAATTGAAATTATTTCTTTTTTATTTAACATATTTAATTAAGATAATTATTTTTTATAAATATTGCCATATTTTTAAAATCGTTAAATTAACGTTGAATATATCTTTTTTTTGATTTAAGACAATTTTTCGCAATTATTAATTCAGATGCAATATATCCCATATTTTCTAAGTTACATAATTTTCTTTTTGCAATTTCTTTTATTATTTTATCAGGGCTTTTTCCTCTGAATTCAATAATCATTTTGTGTTTATTATTTACAAATCCACAACAGATTAAATTATTTTTAATTTTTACAAGAAAATACCCTTTTGGATCTTGTTTCCATGGGAATTTTAATTTATCACAAGAAACAATTTTTCTTGTTTTTAATATTTCTATTTTATGGGATGGACATTTTTTCATTATTTTTAATATAGAATATCCCTATTTAAGATTATCTTTTATAGAATTAAAAATAATCTTATTAAATATATTTTTGTGACGAAATATTTATAAATAAGTTTATGCTTGCTTTAGCATGAGAGTAAAAAAGATAACCGAAGTGATTGGAGTAAAAGTTTATACCGATTCAGGAGATTATTTTGGAGAAATAGAAGAAGCTAATTTGCATGAGAATAAAGTTGATGGATGGAGAATAAAAGTTAGCGGAAGTATGATGTCTCTAATTAGTGGAGCTAGAGGAGTGATAATTCCTCATCAGTTTGTAAAAGCTATTAGCGATATTTTTATTATAAATAAATCTGCACTACCAACTCCAGAATCTGATATTGGAGAAGTTTCTGAAGAATTAGTATAATTCTAAAAATGGCAGAAGAAACTATTTTACAACACTGGATTTTTACAAAATTTGCTCTTCCATTATTATTAATATGGTTTATTGTATTTGCTCTTCTTGAAAAAACAAAAATTTTAGGAGAAAATAAACAACTTCATTCAATTATATCTCTTATTATTGGTTTAATTTTTGTTGGATTTGCTTATCCAAAATTAGTTGTTGAAAATTTAATTTTATTTTTAACAGTAGCCCTTGTTGTAGTTTTTGTCGCTTTATTACTTTTGGGATTTATTGCAGGAGAAGCAAAAATTGAAGGTAATATGAAGAAAGTTTTAATGGGTGTTGTAATAATTTCAGTTATTGCTGCAGTTCTTTGGGCAACAGGAGTTGATGGAGGAGTAATAGATTTATTGTTTAAACAAAGTTGGAGCAATACTCTCTGGACAAATGTGGCTTTTGTTGTTGTAATTGCTGTTGCTTTAGCATTGGTTTTAAGGAACTCTAAAGATTAATAAAAGTTTAGAAACATATTTAAATAATATTTCATAAGTTTTAATATAATGATAAATGGATTAATATCACTTGCTTCATATAGTTTTTATGGTGGAGAAATAGGAAACTTACTTTCCCAATGGGAACAAATGGGTTTTTTTAGTTATTTATTACCTTTTTTATTAATTTTTGCATTAGTTTTTGGGATATTAACCCAAATAAAACTTTTTCAAGAAAGTAAATCAATTAATGGGATTTTATCATTAGTTGTAGGTTTAATGGCTTTGCAATTTGATTTTGTTCCTAGATTTTTTTCTGAAATTTTTCCTAGATTGGGTGTGGGATTAGCAATTATTCTTGGATTATTAATTCTTGTAGGGATATTTATTGATCCTAGTAAGGGATGGATTATGTCTTCTTTACTTGGAATTGGAGTTATAATCTTTATAATTGTATTAGTACAAACTTCTGGAGCCACTGGATGGTATGCGGGAGCATGGTGGTTTAATAATTGGCCCACAATTGCTGCGGTTATATTTATTTTAGCAGTGATAGGGATTATTGTAGGTGGTTCACAAGAACCAGAAGGTTATCAAGGTTTTTGGCCTGGAGCAGGGGGTCCTCAAAAAAAGCTATAATCTTTTTTATTTGTTTCTCTTCTTAGAAACTTTTTTTAAATCAATTATTTTTTCCTAGAAACCTTTTTTATTGTTTTGACAGGAGCATTTGATTTAGGAAATTTTGGAGATTGTAAAATTGGTTTTGAAGTTCTTGTTTGATTTCCTATTTTAT
>NZDC01000018.1 GCA_002689985.1 Candidatus Pacearchaeota archaeon
AGAAAAAATAAAGCTATAAAAAATAAGTATTTCTCTTTATAATTTTTAAAATTTAAGTTTATCATCTTTCATGATTTTCTAATTTTTTTCTTAAATCTTTTATGTCTTTTTCATTAATTTTGGCTAAGATATCTTTTGATTTGTTTAAAAATAATGGCGCTTTATCCATTATATAATCAGAATCTTCTTTTTGAACTATTTTATCAACATAATATTTGGCAATATTTCTTGCATTAAAAGCTTTTTTAATTATTTTAATATCTTCTTTAGAATAAAAATTATCCAATATTTTTTTCATAAATTCAATAGTGCAAGAATGAATCTCACACTTAATTCCAATTTTCATACAAACAGAATATAGAGAATAATACATTGAGTAATAACATGCAGAAATTGCAAACATTAAATTATATTTTCTTTCTCTGTTCATGGTTCCAAGAGAATCCTCATCCATTTTTAGATAACCTTTAGCTAGATTATCATTAGAATCAATAAGCTTTATTCCCTCTTTTTGCTCGCAACACCACCTTATACTTACCATATTAAATCAACAAAATCCTCTACACCTTTTAATAAAATATGATTTTTAATTATTTCTTTTATAATAGTTTCTTTTTTATCAAATTTCTCTTTTTTTAATTTTACAATATTAATTTTGATATTATAAATTTTCTCTAAATCTTCAATATCTTTAATTTTACCAATAATAAAAATATCTAAGTCAGATTTTTCAGTTGCACTAAAGTTAGCATAACTTCCAAAGATAACTAATATTCCTTCACTTTTTTCTTTTAATTTTAAAAAAAGATCTACTAATTTTTTGTATTTTTTAAGAAAATTAATTTTTCTTTGGATTTCTATTAATTGAATTACTTCTTTAATATAAGGATAAAATTCATTTAAATAATAATATTTGTTTTTTCCTTCTTGAGTGAATTTAAGTATATTCTCTGCTTCAAGTTGATTTAAAGTATTTGAAACTGTCTTTTGATTCATCTTAAGTTTCTTAGAAATATTTCTTCCATAAATCTTTTTATTATAATCTGTAGAAAATTCCATTAAAACTTTTAGTTTATTTGTATTAAGTAACATATTACTTATATGAGTAATAAAGTATTTAAATATCTTTCTATATTAAAATTCTTTTTTAAATATCTTATCCTTTTATAACAACGAGTGGTTTAACTTTTGCAACTAATTTACCTATTCCTAATTCATTAACAACTTTTATTACTTCATCTACATCCTTATAGGCATATGGTGCTTCTTCAGAAAGTCCTTTTAAACTTCCAGATTTTACTTCTATTCCTTTTTTAGCTAATTCTAATTTAACTTCTTCTCCTTTTTTCTTTTTTGATGCTTCATGTCGTGACATAACTCTTCCAGCTCCGTGTACTGTTGAACCAAAACTTATTTCTTCTGCCTTTTTTGTTCCAACTAAAACATAACTTGAAGTTCCCATACTTCCAGGGATAATTACTGGTTGTCCAATTTTTCTATAAACTTCTGGAATTTCTTTTCGTCCAGGGCCAAAACTTCTAGTTGCTCCCTTTCTATGAATACAAACAGTTTTCTTTTTTCCATTTATTTCATGTTCTTCACATTTTGCTATATTATGAGCAACATCATATACCACATCTATTTTAGAATTTGGAAAAAGATATTTCATTTCTTCTCTTACCCAGTGATTTATTAATTGCCGATTAGCAAAAGCAAAATTAACAGCACAAGCCATTGCAGAAGAATAATCTTTTCCAAGTTTACTTTTTATTGGCGCATTAATTAATTCTCTATCTGGCAAATCCTTAAATCCATATTCATCTTCCATTTTTTTAATATAATCAGATGCTACTTGATGTCCTAGTCCACGTGATCCACAATGAATCATTATTGTTATTTGTCCTTTTTCTAAACCAAAAATCTTTGCAACCTTTTCATCAAATATTTCATCAACATATTGAACTTCTAAGAAGTGATTTCCAGCGCCTAATGTTCCTAATTGACCTATACCTCTTTTAATTGCTTTTTTTGAAACTTTAGTTGTATTTGCTCCTTTCATACAACCTTCTTCTTCTGTATGTAAATAATCTTCTTTTACTCCATATCCTTTCTCTACTATATATTTTGCACCTTTTTCTAGAACTTTATCAAATTCTTTTATATTAATTTGAAACTCACTTCCACGTCCAACTCCTGATGGAATTTTTCTATAAAGTCCTTCAACAACTTGCTTTTGTTTTTTTAATATATCTTTTTTTGTTAAATTTGTTTTTAAAAGTCTTATTCCACAATTTATATCATATCCTACTCCTCCAGGGGAAATTATACCTTTATCTATATCAAAAGCAGCAATTCCGCCTATTGAAAATCCATATCCTTGGTGAGCATCTGCAACAGCAATTGAGTTTTTTATTATTCCAGGTAACATTGCAATATTTTTTACTTGTTGTAAAGTATTATCTTCTTTCATCTTTTCAACAAGTTTTTCACTTGCAAAGATTTTTCCAGGAACATTCATTTTTCCTTCTTTTGGAATTTCATAGATATCTTTTGATATTTTTTTTATTTGCATTTTAAGATAATTTATTAACTATTTAATAAACTTGCTCATTTGTCCCAACAGAATAATTTCAACTGTCTTGGATTATATATCTCAAGATTTGCACTTATTGCAATAGATTGAGTATAAATATCTTTATCGATATATTTATCGAGTGCACAAATTTTATCCATTTCACATATTTTTGCATTACATTCTAAATAGCTTGGTATTCTTTCATTTATTTTATCTTTAACACTTTGAGGAAATGATTCATTATCCCAGTTTATTGGAAGATTACTATTTAATATATCATCTCTTAAATTATCATCTAATTCAATTTCTCTTAATATTGAAAGTTCTGCTTCATAAACTTTTGAAGAGATATCTTTCTTTCCAATATATCCTTTATCAATAACGATTAATAAAACACTTGCAATTAATAATAAGGCAATAAATGCTTCAACAATTTTTACCCACCCTTTCTTTTTCATATATCTTTATATTAATTTAAGTTTATATTTATTACCATACCTTAATTATTAAAAATCCAGAATTAATATTTGCTTCTTCATCAATATACTGTATTGATATTTCATCAACGTAGATATTAACTGATATATCTTTTTCTTCTGTTTTAGCTATTATATCTCTACTGCTATTTATAAGACTAAAACTAAACTCACTTCCAATTGGGATTTTTAATTTTCCTTTTAATGCCCCATATTTATTTTGATGTTCAGTTGCAATACTATTTATTTTTGTTTCAAAAATATATCTATCTATTTTTATTAGTTTAATTGAATAATCTTCATCTTCTTTAGGTCCTAAACAACCATTCAAACCTATTTGGAAATTTGTGAATTGTTCTTCAGAATAATAAATTTTGAAAAATCTCTTATTATCATGCTCCCATTCTATATTATTTGTGCTGGATTGAAAATTAATAGGAGTGTTATTTTCATTTTTAACAATTGAGTTTAATCCTCCAACTTCACTTACATGTGAAATTCTTAAACAATCTTTACTTGATAGATCATAACTGTCATTAATTGATATGGTTACACTTGTTAGATTTGTAGAAGACATTTTAGTTAATTCTATTTTTAAATAATCGAGTAAGAATTGTTTATCTCTTTCTACTTGTGTTACTGGTTCTAAAACAGAATATAAAAACACTAAAAAAGTTACAAATATTACAAATGACAACATTACTCCAACATGTGAACCTCTTTTATACATAATATAGAATAAATTTCTATATTTATTAAATATGTGCTTTTAAAATATTTATTTTACCCTAAAAAGATATTAGCTCCTGCAGAAACTAAAAATGAAGCCAACATTAAAGCAAAAGAATGTTTTATTCCTGATTTTACACTTCCTTCTGCAAGCTTTCCAATTACAAGTCCGCTAAAAAATCCTTGGACAAGAAGTAGATATAAAAATGAAATATTTAATTCTCCTTGAACTATTTTTTCTCCTTCTGAAACTACTCCTACAGATCCTATTGTTTCTACATCTGCAATTCCTGAAATCATTGGAAGTATTTTAAATTGCATTACAAGAACTATTATCATAAATACAAAAAAGATTATATATCCTTGAACAACAATAGTTGAAATAACTGCTTTTCTTTCTTTCTTTAATTTATCTGATGTACTAACAGCACCCACAACAGACTCTAGTATCTCTCCAATATCTCCTCCTGCTCTTTCTGCTTGCCCTATTAGTTTTAAAGCTCTTGATATTGTTTTATTATTTACATCTTTTGAGAATATATCTAACGCGACATTTAAAGGAATTCCGAGTGAAATTTGATTTGCAAGTTTTTTAATATTTTCACTTAAAACACCATATGATTTGTCTTTTATGTTAACTATACTTTTGCTTATAGGAGTTCCTGTTTTTACACTTTCTACTAAGTTTCTTGTAAATTCTAAAAATAGTTCTTCTTTTTCAGTTGCTATTTTTGTTTCATACATTATTGAAAAAATAAATGGGGAAACTCCTACTATAATTCCCATACCTATAATTAAAAAGAAATATTTATTTCCAATTAAGAATAATGAAGATATTACAATTATCAATGATAAGACAATTCCAATCCAATGTATTTTTTTTATTTCTATTTTATTCACCTGAATGTTTTAAATGTAAAAATGTTAGGAAAATAACATTCATTATCGATACTCCAAGTATCATAATTAAAGTAATCATTCCTGTGCTAAGGGAGATTCCTAATCCACTTATTTTCATCATCATTAATAATAACATTAAAATCATTGGAGCTGCAATTACAACACTAATATAAATATCCATAAATGTTTCAGCAGATCTTGTTTTTCTTTCTTTTTCAATTCTATATTCAAAAAGTAAACTTTGAGCTCTTTTATCAAAAAATGTAGGAAGACTACCTCCAGAATTTATTGTTGTTGCAAGACCATTAAATAATTCTGAAAGTTTTTTACTAGGGCTATTATTAGCACTATTTCTTAATGCACTAATAAAATCATATCCTAAAATATTAATTTTATTTATTAATTTTATAAATTCTTTTCTAAGATAAGGATATTCTTTTGTTGATGCAAGTATACTAAATATCTTACTAGGTTCAATCATAGAACCTGAAATAGCTGCCATATTTATTGTTGCAAAAGGAAGTTCCTGATCAATTTTCCATTTAGCAGATTTCTTTTCCATTGATGGATAAAAATACATAATTAAGAAAGTTCCAATAGGAATTACAAACAAGATCCAAAATATCTTGGAGAATCTAGTTAAAACACCCTCTGTAACTTTAACTAAAAAAGGAAGATTAATAGTTATATTAAAAAATAAAAGAAATATAAGAAGGAAAAAAGATACAATTACAGATAGTAATGTTGTAAATAAAATAACCGAGATATAACTTTTTGGAAGAAATTTTAGATTAGTTTTTAATAAATTCTCTTCTAATGTTTTAAATCCTCCTTTTTTAAGAAGAAATATTGAAAAATTAGAAAAAATTCTATTAGCAAATTTAATATAATTACTTGGTTTTTCTATTTTTCTTTCTAAAACTATTTTTTCCTTTTCTTTGGTTCTTTTTAGAGTTCTTTTTCCAAATTGAGATATAAATGATTTAGTTTTAGTTGGTTTTCTTAATTGTTTTTGATTATACACTTCCTTTAGTTTAGGTGCAGGAGAAATATCTGTTTTTTTAGGTAATTGTCTTACAAGAGATATTTTTTTTAATGTTTCTGGAATATCTTTATTTACTTTTTTTAATAAATCTTTTAGGGAACTTATTTGCGAAGAAATCATCTTCTTTTCTTCAGGATCTTCCAGATTTTTAAAATTATTCATAAGGGAAGTTAATTCTTTAGTAATTTTTATTTCTTCAGAAATTTTGTTTTTTAATTTTTTAGAGGTCATTTTAATACCTCTGATATTTTTTCCTGAATTTGTAATATAAGTTTCTTAGATTGATTAAACTTTTCATGATCTTTTTTATTATAAAATTCTTCTAGTTTTGTTTCAGCTTCTTTTAAGGTTTCAACCATCTGATTAAGAAGTGAGATATCCTCTTCTTTCATATATAGAAAAAGGAAATTGTCTTATTAAAGATTTTGATTTATTCAATTCCAAATCTTCTTAAAACGTTTTCTGGCTTTTTGTAGTATTCATTAATTACTTCTTGGACTTTTTTAAATTCAAAAGTTTTATTAGTATATAACTTATAAAGTAATTGTATTCTTCTTTTAAATTCTAGATTAAGTTCTTCTGTTTTTATACCAAATCTTCTTGTAATTTTTTCAAATATTTTACTATCTCTTTTAAAATAAAATTTATCATCACTAGGTTTCCAAATAAAAGGAGTATTTGTCATTGCAACTCCTCTTTGATCTACATTTATTATCTCTACAATTTCCTTAAGTTTTCTTGTTTCTTCTTTATTAATAATTGTATGGCCCATAATACAAATACAATCTAAAACATTTAATAATGTTGGAGAAAGTTCAATTGGAGGAGTTTCTAATCTTTTTATAACACTATCAACAGAATCTGCATGAATTGTGCTAATTCCACTATGTCCTGAAGCCATACCCTGAAATAATACAAATGCTTCTTTACCTCTAACTTCTCCAACAATTACATAATCTGGATTTTGTCTAAAAGAGCTTTTTAATAAGGCAAATAAGTCTATTTCTCCGGTATCTCCTGATCCTGTCGCACTCCTTGCAACACTTGGAAGCCAATTTTCTCTTGGAATCATTAATTCTGGAGTATCTTCAATTGAAACTACTCTTGATTCAGGAGGAATAAAAAATGTAATAGCATTTAACAAAGTTGTTTTTCCAGAAGATGTTTCTCCAGTAATTAATATATTCATTTTATATTGAACTAGTAACCACAAATAAGCTAACATTTCAGGACTTAATGTATTAAATGATAATAATTGAATAGGAGCCCAAGGAGTCTTAGTAAATTTTCTTATTGTAAAAGTAGGTCCTTTTGTAGTAATATCTTTTGTATATGTTGCATTTATTCTAGATCCATCAGGTAAACTTCCATCTAAAATTGGTTTAGCATAAGAAATGTATTTACCACTTTTTTGAGCAAGTTTTTCAACAAAACTAGATAATTTATCCATATCTTTGAATACTATATTTGTTTTAATATTTCTATAAACTCTATGAACAATATAAACTGGAGTATTTATTCCATTACACTCAATATCTTCCACATAATAATCTCTAAGTACAGGTTCTACTTCATTAAAACCCATAAAGTCTCTAGCTAAATAATAAAATATCTTTTTATAACTCTCATAAGATAGATTTATTCCAAGTTCAATTGCTAAAAGTTTAAACATTTTATCAATATAATCTAGTAATTTTTCTTTATCTTTTTCAATTATAATATCAAAATTAATCATATTTCTCATTGCTGAAGTTATTTCTTCTTTATGTTTTGTTTCTTCTTCGTTTAATATTGGTTCTTCAATTTCATATATTAATTCAGAAAGTTTTGAATTCCAATAAATATGTGCAAAAACAAATGGAGAGATTAAACTGTATCTTATATTAATTGTTGTTTTATCTCTTATCTTTTTTAATTGAGGAACTTTTGGAGAGAAATTTATTGGAACTTTTGGATAGTTTTGGATATTTGTTTTTTCTTTTAATATTTTATTTTCCATATTAATTGATTATATCAAAATCTATTATAGATTTTCCATTATCCTCCCCAATATTTGAAATTGATAATCTATATGGTGTTGATGCTTGACTTATTGTCTTTAATTTATCTTCTCCTTGATAAGTTACATTATATTCACTATGATTTGTCATTAAAGTAATTGTATTAAATGTTCCTCTTTTTTTAGTATGTGCTATTATATTTCCAATATGGATATCTTCTCCTGGTTGACTATAGACATTTTTACTTTCTAATTCAAAAACAATCAAATCTTTTTCTCCATCTATTGTTAATGTTCCTCTTTTTATTCCAAGTTCAATTATTCTTTTATTTCCAGCAACATTTAACTCTACAATTTTAGAATTAATATCTTTAATCACCCCAATAGTTTGCTCAATTATTGCTTTATCCCTAATTTCTTCTATTTTTGGTTTTACAAAAGCTAAAACTGCTCCAATCATAACAAAAGCAATTAAAGTATAAATTACTGTTTCAACCCAGACTTGCCCTCTTTTCATATTTAATTAAATGAGAATTAATTTAAATAGTTAATGTTTTAAAACATTAAATTGTATAAAAACTTATAAAGATTATATTGATTAATAATTTATGTCAACTTTAGAGGATCTACAAAAATTTATAGAAGATTATGTAGAAAAATTAAAACCATTATTCAAAAAAGCAAATCTTACTTGGTGGGATGCTTATACCATCGGAAAAAAAGAACATTTTGAAAAGCACGAAGAGATAATAAAAGAAATAAAAAAATTACATAATAATAAAGAAGAGTTTGAAAAAGTAAAAGAGTTATTAAAAACAGAAATAAAAGATCCATTAATAAAAAGACAACTTAAATTAATACATGATGGATATTTAAGTTCACAAGGAGATATTAATTTAATTAATGAAATAATATCTAAAGAAGTGAAAATAGAACAGAAGTTTAATAATTTTAGAGCAAAAGTTAATGAGAAGATTTTAACAGATAATGAAATAAAAGATATATTAAAAAAAGAGACTAATTCAGAGAAACTAAAAGAAGTTTGGGAAGCAAGTAAAAGACAAGGAGAGATTGTAGAAAAGGAATTTATAGAAGTTATAAAATTAAGAAATAAATTAGCAAATTCCCAAGGATTTGAAAATTATTATATTATGTCTCTCGAGGTATCTGAACAAAAAATTCAAGATATTAAGGAAATCTTTGAAGAATTAGAAGAATTAACAGATAATTCTTTTAAAGAAGTTAAATATGAAACAGATAGTTATCTTTCTAAGAAATTTAAAATTCCAATTAATGAGTTAAAACCATGGCACTACTATGATTTATTTTTTCAGAAAGGACCAGAAACATATAATGTAGATTTAGACAAATTCTTTGAACAAGATATTTTGGAGATTTCTAAAAAATTTTATAAAAGTATAGGTATTGATGTAGAAGAAATATTACAAAGAAGTGATTTATATGAAAAAGAAGGAAAATCTCAGCATGCCTTTGCAATAGATGTGGATAGGGAAGGAGATGTAAGAATTTTAGAAAATATAAAAAATAATGAATATTGGATGAATACTACTTTGCATGAATTAGGTCATGGAATTTATTGGGAATTTATAAATAAAAATCTTCCATTTTTATTAAGAGATGTTGCTCATACTTTTACAACAGAGGGGATTGCTATGTTTTTTGGTAGACAATCTCAGAATATATCTTTCATAAAAAAGTATGCTGGTGATTTTAATGAGGATTATTTGGAAATATATAAAAAATTAGAAAAAATGTCTAAAATGAGTCAATTAGTTTTTTCTAGATGGGCACAAGTTATGGTAAATTTTGAAATGAAACTTTATGAAAATCCAACACAAGATTTGAATAAACTTTGGTGGGACATTGTAAAGAAACATCAACTTATTGATTTTTATAGAGATAAACCTGATTGGGCTTCAAAAATGCATTTTGTTTCAGCACCAGTTTATTATCATAATTATATGCTTGGGGAATTATTTGCTTCACAATTACATAATAAGATAACTAAAGAGATATTGAAGAAAGATTCTTTAAAAAATGTTGATTATTCAGGGAATAATGAAGTAGGTAATTATCTAAAAAAATCTGTTTTTGGGCCAGGTATGAGTTATGAATGGAATGATTTAATTGAAAAAGCAACTGGAGAAAAATTGACTCCAAAGCATTTTGTAGAAGAGTTTGCTTGAAAAAAATTATTCAATTAAAAATATACAATCATCAATTTCAGATAATGAGTCAGATACTCCACATTGTTTTCCACCAAGAATTGGAGCAGCTTTAATTAAAGTAGGTTTTCCAGTTTCTGTTACATCAATTACATATGTTAAACCAGAATTTTTATCAGGAAGTTTTACTTCTTCACCATAATTTCCTTTATAATTTCTAATAAAAGACGATCCTGCTTCTTGAGGCATTTCAAAACTTTTTGTTTCATTTTTTCCAGAAATTGATATTAATAATCGATCAACTTCTATTTCTTTAATATCTATTGAAAACTGAAATTCATTTGAACTAGAATTATAACAAGTATATTGGGAGTTGAATGTTACTGGTTCAAAATTTCCAAAACAAGCTTCAACATCACTAATTTTTTCACTAATTAGGCCTTTTATAACAGTCCATACAACTCCTATTAAGGCTAATACTAAAAGAACTAAAATAAGTGTTGCAATAACTCCAGATAATCCAGTTTTGTTTTTTAACATTTTCTAATTATTCTATAATAAGTTCATATCCATGTTGTTTTTCATCACAGACAAAGTTTTTCTCTCCTGTATCAGATTCTCCACGTAGAATTGGAATTAATGTTATTTTTTCTGCATTTCCAAGATCTACTTTCCCAGAAAAAGCTCCTCCTTGATTTAATCCAGATTCAGGCCAATTAGAAGAAAGATCATTTAAATCTTTTACTTCACGACTTCCATCACTTGAAATTTTTACTCTCATTTTATAAACAGGAACATTTCCATTATTAGTTATATATAATGTGCCTTCAGAATATCTTGTATCAAAATTTACATCAGAACAAACAAGCCCTATATTTTTATCAAATTTTATTATTGATTCTTGAGTCATTCCTCTAAACCATTGAAAAATAATAAGACCAATAATTACAACTATTGCAACTAATAAAAC
>NZDC01000019.1 GCA_002689985.1 Candidatus Pacearchaeota archaeon
TCCTAATTTTAATTAATCTTTAATCTATTGGGCAAGATTGTGCACTTAGGTTATCTTTGTGAACCTTAATAAAAGGCTGTCCAAAAAACAAACAGCTGTCCAAGGCTGTTTGGACAGCTAACAAAAGTAGTTTTTTTGTGTTTGGACAGCTGTTTTTCGTAAAAAACAGGGTATTTTTAGAGTGTTTTTTCTTTGATTTTTAGACGATAAAATTAATAATTTGTCGTCGTAAACAAAAGATTTTTAAAGATTATTTTGCAAGATAGTAGTATGTTTGGCTGGTTTTTTAGAAAAAAAGAGGTTGAAAGTATCAAAAACGAAACAAGAAAGGGTTTTGATTTTGTAAAAAAAGATATTGTTTCTATCAGTGAATGGATTAAACACCTACATTCTGAAAAAGATATACATAAAAAGGATATTGAGGAGTTAAAAGGGGTTTTATCGTCGATCAAAAGAGATCTTGAAGAATTAAAAAATACTCTAAGAGAGGATGAAAATAATCAACCAACAAGGCTGTTTAAAACACCTAGACGGCTGTCCAACAAACAAACAGCTGTTTATGCTGTCCAAACAGCTGTCCAAACAGCTGTCCAAACACCAAATTTTGACCAATTTTCGATAACTGAAAGAGCGATTCTTTGGATTCTTTTAAACTCAGATATGAAATTAAGTTATGATGATTTAGCAGCAATGCTTGGAAAAGAAAGATCAACTATTAGAGGTCAAATAAATTCAATAAAACAAAAGGTTGATGGAGTAATAGAAGAAACAGTTGAAAAAAGTGGTAAAAAGAGGCTATCTATACCTGAAAATATGAAGGAAAAACTACTAAAAAAGGTGAAAGTGAGGGTTAAATCAGGTAAAAAAGGTAAAAAGAGGTGATCTATACTTAAAATATAGATAAAAAAAGTCGAAAGTGAGAGTTAAATAGGTTAAAAAATGTGAAAAAAGCGCATTTAAAAGCCAAAAAGTGAGAGTTAATGGGTTAATATAGTGCCTAAAACAAGGAAATGAGGGTTGTTAAGGGTAGAATGTAGTGCCTAAAAAAATAAATATAGAAAATAAGGTGCATAATCACTTCACTTATTCGGTAAAGGGAGTATTTCTAATACCTCTTAATTTATATCTTTAAAGCTCTCTAAGCTGCAAAATAGCGGGTAATGAAGCTATTTTCCTTAGGTTTTTGGATATTTTTAAGTGAATATTCTTATTATTGACTTTGGTTTTCTCAATAGGTATTCCTTTCTTTATAAGCCGCCCAACATAATCCCTAACAGAGCTTTCACTTAGATTAAGCTTTTGTGATAAACTCCTATAATCAGAATATTCTCTTTCCTCTTCTAATTGATATATTGTAGAAAAAATTAATAATTCTTGATCTGTAATTCTTTTAAATTTAAGTCTAATTTCTTTTTTTATATTATCTAATGAGTCAAGTATGTGTGCAGCATTATCGATTGAATTTTTCTCAAATTTACCTATATTTTGCCCATTTGTGTCTGTCTGTCTGTCTGTCTGTCTGTCTGTCGAAGCCCCTTGGTTTCCAATGGAAATAGCCATATTTTGGCTATTTAAGCCGTCTAAAGGTAAAAGATGTGTCGAAGGATGTGTCGAAGGCGTCTGGATTTCAGGTTTATCTGTCGAAGTCAAATTATCTGTTTTTTTGTCTATTTCAACCATTTTTTCAACAATTTCTATTAAATTTAATCTTAAAAAATCAATATCTTCTCTTAGAAAACTAATATCTTGTTTAATTTTTTCAAATGATTCTTTTAAATTATCCATGTTTATTTTAAAATTAAAGGGTATAAAAAGTTTAATATTATATTATTGTTATATTGATTTAACTAAATTTTCTGCTGACTGGTGGTTTTTATAAATAACATATGTTGCATCACTTAATTTCCATCTAGATCTTCTCTTATAAGAAATTCCTTTGGGATTTTTTTTAACCTCTATTATTAGCTTTTTATCCTTTAATTCTAAAAGCAATTTTTTGATAAATTCTTCATCCCTTGCTTGAATTTTACTTATATCTGAGGTAAAAAGAGCTCTAGGAGAATGTTCGTAAAGAACTGCGACAATGTTAGACATGATCTTTTCTCGCTTCTCTTTTGATATTTTACTCATTTTAAAATTCCCAATTAGGCACAATATATTTATACAATTTTTCTATATCCTTATATTTATCTTTATCAATTAAAATAAATTTTTCTTTAGGATATTGTTGCTGAAATAATTCCCACTTTCTTATTTTAGACCTATCTTTCCATCCTTTAATTTCATGCCATTCCTCCATATTAATCAAAAAATCAGGAGTATATGTTGATTTTACTCCATTGGGCAATTTAATAATAAATGTTTTCGATTCAT
The DNA here is from genome assembly GCA_002689985.1 of Candidatus Pacearchaeota archaeon. Classification (GTDB taxonomy): domain Archaea; phylum Nanobdellota; class Nanobdellia; order Pacearchaeales; family GW2011-AR1; genus NP1466. The sequence goes on from NZDC01000019.1 coordinate 2,374, forward strand.
ATTTATACTTTTTTCCCATCCACAAAAGAAATCTTATATAATTTGCTTCCCACTTTGAACGGCAATGGTGTCCTAAATCAATCCTAAATGAATGTTTTCCATGCTCTGCTGGTTTCCCAAAATGAGGATTTTTATCTCCTTTTTTTCCATACATTGGATTATGTTTTCCTGTTTTTAGCCTCCCTAATTCTGCTAGTCTTTTTTTAAATTGAAGTGCTTTTTCTTTTCCCATAATTTCTTCATATGTTTTTCCTTTTCTTTTAGAAGAAATTTTGAACTTAACTTCTTCAGACCAAGATTTTCCAAGATTCCATGGTTTCCATTTTCCTTCCTTCCATGATTTTTTACGGGCAATTGATGCTCTCTGAATGTTTCTTAAAACCCTTGGATCAGATTTAGTAAGACCTTTATTCCACGCTATATTTCCCTTATTAGCATCAGAAATTTTCCTTTTGACTTCTTCTGAGACTGCATGCCCTTTATTTATATCAGATAATTTTTTTCTTGTTGTTTTTGAAAAACCAAATTTTTTATGCCAATTTTTAATTGATTGCCCTATATTTCTCTTATGTTCTTCTGATAATTTCTTTTTTTTATAAGACATCACTTTTTAAAGAATTTGGATTATATGAATATTCGGTTAAACTATTAAGTGGTTACTTCATAAGCAATTTAAGATATAAAAAAGTTTAAAAGTTATTTATTGTAATATTAAAATATAATTTTCCTTTTATTGTATTAAAAGATGCATTTCCGGCTATGGGCATTAAATCATGTGTGAGTCCTGATGGAGAAACTCCTGGTTGTTCTTGAATCCATATTCCTTGGTATTTAAATTCTTTATTATCTCTTTCTTTATCTAGTGCATTTATCAATTTAATTGGAAAATTATCTAATGGTTTAAATTCCTTACTATTTTGGCTCAAATAATCTTTCCAACCACAAAAAGTATAACCCTCTCCAAGAGCCAACCTTATTCTAATTATTAAACCCCTTTCTTCTTTTATTTCATCAGAACTAAAATAACTTGCACCTAAACACTTTCCATCAGACCCTTCTGAAAACCCTTCACCTTTAAAAGAGGTTTTATTCTTATTAAAAATATAAAATCCTTCAATAAAAGAATTGTTTTTGTTATTTTCCTGCATTTTTTAATCTTGTTGCTTTTCTTGAGTCTTAGAAATTCTTGGTAGATTAACATGTGAAGGTAAATTCATTTCATCTTCTAATTGTAATGATTTTATAGTCGATCTTTTTAAAATAATGTTGAATAATACTATTCTAAATTCCTCTGGAATTTTTTTATCTTTCCACTGTTTTAAAACATCTTTTGCCATATCTGGTTCAAGAGTAATTAAAATATTTCCATTAAGTTCTACTTTTGCAATATTTGGTGAATAATCAACAATATAAGTAAATTTAACACCAATAATTTCTTCTTTTGATTTAAGAAAATCTGATTTAACTTCCTTTATTTGAGATATATCTATATTAGTATTCATCTTTAATTTTTCAAGTTTATCAGAAGACTTTTCTATGCTTATTTTAGTGAAATTAAATCCTAGTATTTTCATTTTATTATTTAATTAAAAAAGTATTTATAAGGGTTTCTATATTTTTAGTTTATATTAAGAAGTTTAAATCAAATCTTCTTCTGATACTATAACAAAATCTCCTACGGCAATAATCGCACTATAGGGTATTAGGTGTTCAGTCGACCCTATTTTTTCTAAATTAAGGTTTTTAGTATACCCTGTAGAATCTTTTACAACAATATTAATTAACTCTCCTGAAATTGTTTCAAAAGTTATATCTTTTACAAAACCCAATCTTTTTCCCTCTTTTGTTACAATCATCTTTCCTAAAATTGAACTAAAATGATTTTTATCTGTTTGCATATTAAAATCAAAGGAAAATAATTTATAAACTTTTCTGTAAATTTAACTCGATTTAAAAGTATCTATTTTATAAGGTAATTTGTAAAAAATCCAATTATTTACTCTCTCCCTCCTTTATTTCCTATGGAAATATTTAAAAAGGACTTTTGGATTTTTTTGAATTTTGTTTTTATTTATAAAAATTTATATTATATATTATATATATAATATAAATAATATATAATATAATATAAGAAAAATAAGTAAAATTTCTAAAATAATACTTTCCACTGGAAATTTAGGTGTTTTTCTTTTTAAGTGGTTATAACTATTTATATAATAAACCAATTTCTTACCGTTGAAATATAATTTATTAATAAAATTTCCACAGGAAATACTCCTGTGAGTTATTTTTATATTATATTAATTAAATTTAAAAAAAATGGTGTGAAATGAAATCAGAATTAGACAATATATTTGAATCTTTTGATAAAAATAATATATTTAAAAATAAATTTATTTTACAAACAAATCATCAACCAGAAAATATAATTCATAGAGATGAACAAATAAAACAAATAGCATCAATTCTTGCGCCTGTTCTAAGAGGTGAAAAAGCAAGCAATTTATTTCTTTATGGAAGAACAGGAACTGGAAAAACCCTTTCAATACAGTATGTTAAAAATGAATTATTAAAAAGAGCTAAAAAAGATTATGATTTTAAATTAAGAATAGAATATTTAAATTGTAAATTAAAAAAAGTGTCTGACACTGAATATAGAATCTTAGCAGAACTTATTAAAAAATTAGGAGGAAATATTCCTGCTACAGGATTACCAACAGAATCAGTTTATAATAAATTTATAGAAATTATTGATTCTGAAAAGCAATTACTTGTCTTAATACTTGATGAAATTGATCAAACAGTTAAAAAAATTCCTGATGGTTTTTTATATAATTTAACAAGACTTAATTCAGAACTTTCTAAAACACAAATATGTATTGTGGGAATAAGTAATGATTTAACTTTTTTAGATGAAATTGATCCAAGAATTCGAAGTTCTCTTTCAGAAGAAGAAGTTGTTTTTGCACCATATAATGCCTTACAGTTACAAGAAATTTTAAATAAAAGATCAAAAGAAGCATTTAAAGATAATATAATTCAAGAAGGAGTTATTGCCAAATGCGCTGCTTTTGCTGCAAGAGAGCACGGAGATGCAAGAAGAGCATTAGATTTACTAAGAATAGCAGGAGAATTAGCTGAAAGAGATAATTCTAAGAAGATTTTGTTAAAACATATAGATGAATCTAATAATAAAATTGAAAGAGATAAAATTTTAGATATTATTAAAACAGAACCAAAACAATTTCAAGCAGTACTCTATTCAATAATCCAATTATGTGAAAAACAAAAAAAGAATACCATTGTTACAGGAGATATTTATAATTCATACCATAATTTATGTGTTGAAAATAAATTAGAAATTTTAACACAAAGAAGAGTTAGCGATATAATTCAAGAATTTGATATGCTTGGAATAATTAATGTTAAAGTTATATCTAAGGGAAGGGGTGGAAGAATGAGAGAAATAAGACTTGCAATTACAGATAATATTGTAAAAAAAGCAAAAGCAATTATAGAAGATTCATTGAATTATAATTGATTTTTATTAATATATTTAAATTAAAATGGATAATAAAGAGATTTTAAAATTTTGTTTAGAAAAAGGACTTTTAATTGATAATGAACTTTTAAATTTATTTAGCGAAACTAGTGATGTAGAATCGGTTAAATTAATGATTCAAAAAATAAAAGATTCATCTTCACAGAAAATTATAACTAGAGAGGTTTTTAATAAAAATAAGGAAAAAGTTAATCAATTTTTTTTAACTCTTCCAAAAGAAAATCAAGAAAAATTAGAAAGTTTAAAAATAAAATTAGGATTAAGTATTGAAATATCAAGAAAAACTTCAGAAGTTTCAACCCATTTATCTGAATTTGATAAAAATAAAGAAAATCCAAAGCAAGATCAAATTGATTTTGAAAAAAAACAAATAGATAATAGTATGTCTAATGTAAAATTAATACATTCTAATTCTATTTTAAATAAAAAACTAGAGGTAAGAGATTTTATCAATTATTTTAGAGGCAGATATTCTGAAATGAAAAATATTTTACAAGAACGTTCTGAATTGCACAATTTGATTTCAATAAATAAAATAGTCGGAGATAGAAGAAATGTTTCTATAATTGGAATAGTTTCTGATAAAAGAATCACTAAAAATAAGAATATTTTACTTGAAGTTGAAGATTTAACTGGCAAAATTAGAGTTTTAATCTCCCAAAATAAGCCAGATCTTTATAAAAAAACAGAAGATATAACGCTCGACTCTGTAATGGGGTTAAAAGGAGTTGGTAATAGGGAGATAATTTTTGCAAATGACGTTATTTTTCCAGATTCAACTATTTTTGAAAGAAAAAAGTCCCCAGTAGAAGAATTTGTTTTATTTACTGCTGATTTGCATATTGGAAGCAAATTGTTTTTAGAAGAAAATTTCTTGAAATTTATTGATTATTTAAATGGAAAAGTTCCAAATACTCCCGAAGTTGAAAGAATAAAATATTTAGTTATTGCAGGAGATTTAATTGCAGGTGTTGGAATATATCCTGGACAAGAAAAGGAATTAAAGATAAGTGATGTAGAACAACAATACGCAAAAGCTGCAGAATTACTTGGAAAAATAAGAAATAATATCAAAATAATTATTTGCCCTGGAAATCATGATGCATTAAGAATTATGGAGCCACAACCATTACTTGATGAAAAATATGCCTGGCCATTATACAATTTAAAAAATGTAATTCTTGTAACAAATCCTTCTCAAATCAATATTGGTTCAAGAAAAGGGTTTGGTGGTTTTGACATTCTTTTGTATCATGGATATTCATACCATTATTATGCAAATAATGTTCCAAAATTAATGAAAGAAAAAGCAGTTCATCAACCAGATAAACTCATGCATTATATCTTAAAACAAAAACATTTAGCTCCAACTCATTCATCCACCCTTTATTTTCCATCTGCAGAAGATCCTTTAATTATAAAAAATGTTCCAGATATTTTAGTTTCTGCCCATACTCACAAAAGTGCTGTTTCGTATTATAATAATATTCTTACTATTTCAAGTTCAAGCTGGGAAAGCAAAACAGCATTTCAAGAAAAAATGGGAAATGAGCCTGATTTTTGCAAAGTTCCAATGTTTAATTTAAAAACAAGAGCAATTAAAGTTTTAGATTTTGAATAAAATGGAAAACAAATTAAAAATAGGAATTGATTTGGACGATGTTGTTTTCGAATTTGTAAATCCCTTATTAGAAGGTTATAAAGAAAAATACGGTAAAGATATTTCTTTTGAAGAGGTTTTTTCTTATAATTTTCCAACTATTTTCAATATTTCTCTTAAGGAAGTGATTGATTTGATAGAAGATGTTTTTAAAAAAGAAAAAGTCGAAAATATGTCTTTCTGCGAATTTTCAAAGGAGTCTATATTAGATTTATCTAAAAATCATAAGATTTATTTTATTACTTCCCGAATTTTTAGAGAAGGAACTTTGGAAAGTTTAGAAAAATTTTTCTTTGAAACTAACTTTGAATTAGTTTTTTCTTCTAATCCTTATGCTAAAACTAATGGAAAAACTAAAGGAGAAATTTGTAATGAATTGGGAATAGATTTTATGATTGAAGATAGTAAGGAGCATGCTGAAGAATGTGTTGGGAAGAATATTAAAGTTTTCTTATTAGATAAACCTTGGAATAAAAATACAGAATCTCATGAAAATATGATTCGAGTTAAAAATTGGAGAGAAATTATGGAAAAAATAAGATGAATACTCAAACTTATTTTAATGATATTGAGAAAAATGTTAGAAAAGAATATGTTATGGCTGAAAATGCTAGAAAAAAGGGACTCGATCCTGTAGAAAAGGTAGAAATTCCCTTAGCAAGAAGTTTAGCTGAAAAGGTTGTAGGATTAATTTCAACAGTATATCCTCAAGTAGAAGGTTCTGGAATTGCAAAAAGAATACTCGAATTAGAAAAAGAGTATGGAAAGTTAGATACAATGGTGGTGTTTAAAATTGCAGAAGAAGTTGCAAAACAAAAATTTTGCAAGTTTGAAAGTTTATTACAAGCAATTGAAGCAGGAGTAAGGGTGGGTTTTGCATATACAACTCTGGGAGTTGTTTCAAGCCCAATTGAAGGATTCACTAAATTAGAATTAGGAAAAACAAGAGATAATAAAGAATATTTTGTTGCTTATTTTTCAGGACCAATTCGTTCTGCAGGAACAACTGCAAGTTGTGTTGCTTTAATGTTAATTGATTATTTAAGAGAAATGTTTGGATATGCTAAATATGATCCGGATGATGAAGAAATTAAAAGATATGCAACAGAAAATAGAGATTATCATGAAAGAGTTACTAATTTACAATATTTTCCAACAGAAGAAGAAATGTTTTTTTTAGCAAAAAATATTCCTTTTCAAATTTCAGGAGAACCAACAGAAAAATTAGAAGCATCAAACTATAAAAATTTGGGTAGGGTTGAAACTAATTATCTCAGGGGAGGAATGTGTTTGATTTTTTCAGAAGGATTAGCTCAAAAAGCACCAAAAGCCTTTAGATTGTTAAATAAAGCAAAGAAAAAAGGACTTATTACAACAGGGTTTGACTTCTTAGAAGAGTATATTGAATTACATGAGAAAAGAAATATGGGAAAAACAGATGATTCTCCAGCATATATACAGGATTTGGTTGCAGGACGTCCGGTTTTTGGCCATCCTTCAAGATCAGGCGCATTTAGATTTAGATATGGAAGATCTAGAAATAGTGGATTTAGTGCAGTATCAATTCATCCTGCAACAATGGCAATTACTGACGGATTTATTGCAACAGGAACTCAATTAAAAACAGAAAAACCAATTAAGGGAAGTGTTGCAACTTCATGTGATTCAATTGACGGACCAATCGTTAAATTATTTAATGGAAGTGTAAAAAAAATTCAAACAAAAGAAGAAGCAAAAAGATTATATTCAGATGTTGAAGAAATAATTTATTTAGGAGATATATTATTTTCTTTTGGAGATGTATTAAATAGAAATTCTAATTTACTCAAATCAGGATATGTTGAAGAATGGTGGAAATTGGATTTAAGGGAAAAAGAGCCTAATTTAGAAAAAGAAATAGATTCTTTTAATATTTCTTTTGAAAAAGCAATTGAAATAAGCAAAAAATATGAAATTCCTTTGCATCCAAAATATATTTTTTATTGGACAGAGATTTCTACAGATTATTTTATTGGATTAATTGAATGGTTAAAATATTCAAAAATAAATAAAAAAATAATTTTTCCATTTAATAAATCAGAGCAAGAAAAATATTCCTTGGGTAAAAGAGCATTAGAATTACTTGGAATAGAACATATTGTTACAATTGAAAATGTTATTCTAGATGAAGACAATAGCAAAGCCCTTCTTGCAAATTTAGGAGTGGATTTTAATTTAATAGATAAAGAAAATATTTTATTAAAAGATATTTTTGATGTAAGTAATTTTAATTTAAAAAATTCTGTTTTTGAAATTATTAATTCTGTTTCTGATTTTGTAATTAAAGATAAGGCCGGAGATTTTATTGGTACAAGAATGGGAAGGCCTGAAAAAGCAAAGCTTAGAAAACTTGCAGGAAGTCCTAATGTTTTATTTCCTGTTGGACGAGAAGGCGGGAGATTAAGAAGTGTCCAAGCAGCATGTGAAGAAGGCAGTATTAAAAGCACATTTCCAATTTATCATTGCAAAAAATGCAATAAAGATACAATTTATTCTATTTGTGAGAATTGTGGAGATAAATCTGAAAAAGTATTTTATTGTTTTGACTGTAAACAGAAATTTGTTAATAAAATTTGTCCAGAACATGAAAAATCTAGACCTTATTCTTATCAATCTTTAGATATAAACCATTATTTTAGTAAAGCTAGAGAGAAAATTAACTTTGGAAAGGCAGAACTTCCCCTATTAATAAAAGGAGTTAGAGGAACATCTTCAGCAGAGCATAAAATGGAGAATCTTTCTAAGGGAATTTTAAGAGCTAAATATAATTTACAAGTAAATAAAGATGGAACGATAAGATTTGATGCAACTGAATTGCCTCTAGTTTCTTTTAAACCAAAAGAAATTTCAGTAAGTATAGAACAACTTAAAAAATTAGGGTATGATAAGGATATATATGATAAGGAACTTGTTGATGAAAATCAAATTATAGAATTAATGCCTCATGATATTTTGCTTCCAAGTTCTAGAGATTGTTCAGATGAAAAAGCAGATGATGTTTTTATTAAAATATGCAATTTTATTGATTCCTTGCTTGTTAAATTTTATGGATTAAAACCATTTTATAATGTTAAAAAAAGAGAGGATTTAATTGGAATTCTTGGAGTTTGTATGGCTCCTCACAATTGTGCAGGAGTTGCCTGCAGAATCATTGGTTTTTCAAATACTCAGGGCCTTTTAGCAAGCCCTTATATGCATGCTGCAATAAGAAGAGATTGTGATGGAGATGAAATGGCAGTTATGTTATTAATGGATGTTTTATTAAATTTTTCTCGTGAATTTTTACCAAGTCATAGGGGAGGAACACAGGATGCTCCATTAGTTTTAAATGCAAAAATTGATGCAGGAGAAGTAGATGATCAGATTTTGGATTTTGAATTAGTTAATGAGTATCCTATTGAACTTTATAGGTTTGCTGAACAAGGAAAACATTCGTCTTTAGTAAAAATTAAGACAGTTAATTCTGTTTTAGAAAAGGAAGAAAATCCTTTTATCAAGATGGGTTTTACTCATGATACAACTAATTTTAATGATGGAGTTGTTTGTTCTTCATATAAAACTCTTGAAACAATGAAGGATAAGGTAAAACACCAAATGGAGCTTGTTGAAAAAATAAGGGCTGTAGATACAAAAGATGCTGCAAGATTAATTATTGAAAGACATTTTATTAGGGATATGAAAGGTAATTTAAGGAAATTTTCTATGCAAGGATTTAGGTGTGTTGCTTGCAATGAAATTATGAGAAGACCTCCATTAAAAGGGGTTTGTTCTAAATGTAAAGGAAAAATAATTTTTACAATTCATGAAGGTGGAATAAAAAAATATCTCGAACCAGCATTAGAGTTAGCTAATAAATATAATTTATCTCCTTATATTAAACAAAGTTTAGAACTTACAAAAAGATATATTGATTCGGTTTTTGGAAAAGAAATTGAAAAACAAGAAGCATTGGGTAAGTGGTTTTAGATAAACAAATAAAAAATAATTGTAGGAAGTAATAAACAACCCATCATATTTGTTCGTCTTACATTTAAATTTATACAATAAATTCCTGTAAAAGTTGATGCTATTAAAACTGCAAGCCCTAAAAATCCAGATAATAAAAAAACAAGTGTTATTAAAATACTTAAAGTTCCAAGTGAAAGATAAGTATAATTTACTTTTCCCATATGTAATGAAAAGAATTTTGCAAGAAACATTGTTAAGAAAAAGGAAATTATTCCACTAACAAAAACAACAGCTAAAATTAATACTAACATTTGTATTGTTGGATTTCCAATTAATTCTTTAATTGCAACTGTTGCGCCTGTTCTTGTTCTTGAAATTACATATAAGGAAATAAATGAAAAACCCATAACAAGAGTATTTGTTGCCCCAATTAAAACTAAAAATCCTTTTTTATCTTTTGTTCTTGAAATAGTATTACCTATAATTGCTGCCTGTCCACTTCCGAGACCTGGAAGAAAACTACATAATGGTGAAGCGCATACTGCCCCCATTATTGGAGAAAAAAGTTTTGTTTTTGGTTTTGTTATTTCTTGTTTTGGAATTTGTGTATTATTTTTAATACTCATAAGCAAGGTAGAGCTACCAAAAAGACCTGTAAGTAAAGGCAATAGAGGTTCAGATAATCCCATATTTAATACACTCCATCCTAAAAATCCTGCAAGTAAAAAAACAAATAATGCTGTTAATTTTTTACTTTCTAAAGATATTAAAAAGATTGAAACAAATATTAATAAATAAGGAATAAAGTTTTTTATAAAATCATAAGTTTTTGAAATTGCTAAAATTGAAGGATATGTAATAAAAATTAAAATAAAAATTGCAGCTAAACTCCCATATGCTGTTAAAAGTATTGCTTCATATCCTTGCCCTTTTTTTAATAACTCATGTCCTGGAAGAACAGATAATTCTGTTTCTGTATCAGGACATCCTAGATATACTGATGGAATAAAATCACAAAAGGAATGACAAATAGTCATAGAAACAATGAATACTACAAAATAAGTTGGATTTACTCCGCTAAGTAAAGAAACAGATAAAGAAATAAGAAAAACTCCAATTAAGTTTGTATGAATCCCAGGTGTTAAGCCTGTAAGAGTTCCA
>NZDC01000020.1 GCA_002689985.1 Candidatus Pacearchaeota archaeon
CAAGAAGTAGTTGTTTCTAAAAGAAGTCCCATTTTACTAATTAAATCTGATGGACCTATTCCAACTCCAAGACGCCAACCAGTCATGGCATAAGATTTACTAAATCCATTGACAATAATTGTTCTTTCCTTACAATTATCCTCTTTACTTGGAGAATAAAAATCTGTTTCAGAATCCTTATAAATCATTCGTGCATAAATTTCATCACTTAAAAGATAAAGATCATTTTTTTTAGCTATATTATATATTCCTTTCATCTCTTCTTTAGACATTACTGCTCCTGTTGGATTACTTGGAGAATTGATAATAATCATTCTTGTTTTATCAGTTACAGCTTTTTCAACATCATCGGGATTTAATTTAAATTTGTTTTTCTCATAAAGGGGAATGGTCACTGGTTTTACTCCAAGAAAATTTATAATAGATGCATATGAAACAAAACTTGGATCAGGAATAATAACTTCTTCTCCAGGATTTACAGCACAAGCAACTGCATAATAAATTTGAACGTTTGCTCCAGGAGTAGGTAAAATTTGATCTAAATCAGGTCTAAACCCTCTTGATCTTTTTTCAGTTACATCTGCTGCCGCAGTTTTTAATTCTAATAAACCAGAAGAAGCAGTATAATGAGTTTCTCCTCTTTTTAATGAATTATAAACAGCATTCATTATATTTGGAGGCGTATTAAAATCAGGATCTCCTATCTCAAAATGTATGATCTCTTTTCCTTGTCTTTCAAGCTCTTGTGTTTTAGCAAGGACTTGAAACATTTTTTGTCCTTCTAATCTATTTGCTGCATCAGATAATCTTCTCATTTTTATTTTAATTGAATAATTATCAAGCCTGGATAATAGTATTTAAGAATTGTGTATTATTCATATGCATTATTTTATATATACTAATACTAATTATTATAAATGGAAAATAAAACAACAACAGCTATTTTTGTTAACTCAAGAAATGAACTTTTATTTTACCTAAGAGATAATAAAAAAACTATACCTTATCCAAACTATTGGTGTACTTTAGGAGGGCACTTTGATGAAAACGAAACTCCTTTACAAGCTTTAAAAAGAGAAATCAAGGAAGAAATTGAATTAGAAATTGAAGATAAAAATTTAGAATTTTTAGGTATTACTTATGATATTAGAGGATATAAAACATATATCTATAAATCTCAAATAGACAAAGAAATTAATGAATTAGTTTTAAATGAAGGTCAGGAATTAAAGTTTTTTGGTTTTGAAAAAATGATTAATCTTAAAATGCCTGAATCTCTTAGAAAATTTGTTATTGAAAATAAAGATAAGATTATTAATAAGAATTAAAATTTTCTATTGTTTTTTTAATCCCTTCTTCAATACTTACTTTTGCTTCAAAACCTAGTATCTTTTTTGCTTTTTTTGAATCTATTAAAGAAAAAACTTCTTCCTTTTCTTCTTTTATAATAATGTTGGAGGCCGATTTAGTTTCTTTAATAATTACTTTAGCAAGTTTCTCTAAATTTGTTGTTTTACCTGTACAAAGAGGAATAGAATCATAATACCTTTCTTGGATACTTTCAATATGTTTAATTCCTAAATAAATACCATTTATTATATCATCTATATAAATAAAATCAAATTCTTTTTTGGAATTATTAATAGTTAAATCTTGATTTTCTATAGATCTAGTTATTAATTTAGGAATTAATTTATCAGGTTTATCTCTTGGGCCATATGTTGTTGCAAATCTTAAAGAAAGAATTTTCATTCCATAATTTTTTGAGTATATTTCTGCACCTAACTCTGACATATATTTTGAAAATCCATAGATATTTTCTTTGGATTCATTAGTTCCTCCAAGAATAATCCAGGGAAGTTTTTTTTTATTTTTAGCACATTCTAAGATATTCATTGCACCTTTAACATTTATATCAACACATTCTTGTGGATTTTTAATAGCTTCACTTACTCTGCTTAATGCACTTAAATTAATAATTCCTTCTAAATTTTCAATAGCTTTATCTACACAATCGTAATCAGTTATATCTCCTTGTATATATTTAATCTTAGAATTACCAGATTCCTTGATTTGTGATCTACTAAAGTTAATAATATTATATTCTTCTTTAGATAATCTATTAAGTAAATGAGAACCTATAAATCCTCTTCCTCCAGTAACTAAAAGATTTTTCATTGTGTTAATTTTATCATTTCCTGATAAACTCTCTTAACAGATATATCTTCCATACAACATTCTTCCTTTTTACATGTCTTATTAAAACAAGGTATGCAGTCTTGATCATGTTTGGGTAAAATTGCTTTTCCCCTATTATAAAAATGAAATTCTTTATGAGGTGTCGGTCCAAATAAACCTAGGACATTCTTTTTTAATGCTATTGCAATATGTAAACCAAGACTATCTATACTGATTATATTTTTACAAGAATTTATCCAATCTATATATGAATTAAGATTTTCTAAAACATCTCTACCTTGATCTTTTTGTTTTGTTATATTAAATCCATCTTTATTAAGTCTCTTTTCAAGATTATCCCAATTTTCTTTTGGCCAACTTTTTATTGGCCATTTAGAACCAGCAATACTGTTTAACCCAATATCAAATTTTTCATTAGTTTTTGGCTTATAACCTAAAATATATTCTTCTCCATTCCATTTTTTTCCAACTAAACCAAATAAAAGTTCTTGTGAAGTTTTGTTATTTTCCTTTTTTAAAGAGTGTCTAGATACCATGCTCAAAACATCAAAAGCCCTATCATAAGCTTGTGCACTATTTGTTTGTTCATCAAATCTAAATCCATACCTCCTCCAAGTCTTTACTAATCTGTTAGAGAATATTCCAATATCATGATTTTTTTCTAGATTTATTATAGTATCAAAATCATCTTCTCTTAATAAGTGCATTGCATTTTCAAGGTTCCAAACAAGCAATCTATTAATATAATTATTTCCTTTTAGTAATGGAATTGCTTTCTCATCAGTAATCCAAGTTACATGATCATTTTTATATAAATGTAACAAAGGTGTTACTCTTAAAACATCTCCGTAACTAACCACTTTTTCTTTTTTATGTTTATCAAGAACTTCTGAGTAGCCTGTTTTAATAATCAACACCTTATGTTTTTCCATTTAGAAGAAAATTATAAAAACATGTTTAAAAGTATTATGAAACTATAATATACTGAATATAAGAAGATTTAATCTTATTTCAGATTTTTAAAATCAACTACTTTTTTAACAAAATTTTCCAACCTTGGAAAATTTTTATCCATATCAAAATCTTTTCGTGCTTTTATTATATTTTTTTCTAATTTTTTAGAATTTAACTTTTTTAGTTTATCTTTTATATTACCTATTTTCTTTTCATTATAAGAAGAACAAATTCCATATTCTTTCCCTTTTTTATTTATATACTTATTAAATTCATTAGAAATATAAGGAATTCCTGCTTCAAGATAACTTGATAATTTATTTCCCAATGCTAAGGAAGCTTCTATATTATAAGGAGGTTCTGCAGTATTAGCTGGCCAAATTCCAAAATCATACTTAGAAATTTCCAGGATTATTTCTTTAGGTTCTAAAGGCTCATGTAAATGAAAATATTTTGATTTCAAAATATCATTATAAGTTCTTGTAAAATTATTATCCTCCTCAAAAAAATTAACTACTTTATTATTTGATATAGAATTAGGTCTTGTATATAAATGAACATGGATTTTTTGTTTTATTAATGGTTTAATATTATCAAATACATAAGTACACCCTGTTGGTCCTACTGTTCCCATAGAACCAAGATAAACCATATGAATATCTTTATCCTTTTTGGATAATTTATTTTTATTTATTGGAACTATAAATTCTTTTGAACAATAAGGATGAAAACAAATTTGTAAGGAAGGTAATTTTACATTATTTCCAAAAATTCTTCCATTTACAAAATTTAATTCTTCTGGATCTCCTTTATGCATTATCCCCTCGGCATTTTCAAAACAAAATTTTTCTGATTTAATCTCAAATTTTGGCATACCTGCTTTTATAGCTTGCTTAGAAGTCATATAATATTGAGAACGAATATCATAAGGAAAATAAATTAAGGGAGATTTTCTAAATAAAATCCTCATTATAGCACAAGGCCAACTTGGTGAAGCTCTAGTAAAAATTGCATAAGGCTTTAATTTCAAGATAGATTTCCCTATCTTAAAAATATCTCTTAATTTTTTAAATAAAGAACCAAGAATTAATGGAGCGTTCTTTAAATTTATCTTAAAAAAACTAAGATTAAAGAAAAATATTTTATCAAAAGCACTTTTATGGAAGTCCTTTGATGAACCTGACTCTAATAAAACTATTAAAATTGTTTCATAACCTTTTTTTCTAAACAATTTAGCTATTTTATAAATCATAACTGTTGGAAAAGGTTCTAAAAAAACTATTTGTTTCTTCTTTGATTTCATTTTCTAAATTTTATAAGTAATATGAATTTGATAATTAAAAGACTTATAAATTTATTTAAATATCTTCCTAAGATCAAATATATTTATACTACAATAACTTTAAAAAACAATTTTAGATTCTAATATTTATAAGATGGTATCGAATTTAGATTTACTTTTAATTAATGTTGGGGGAACAAAAAAGAAAGTCTATCAAGATTTAAGTAAAGATTTTTCTGCAATAGAACCTCCATTTTGGGCTGCGTTAACTGCAGGATTTATTAGAAATAAAGGTTATAATGTAAAAATAATAGATTCAAATGCAGAAAATTTAACTCATGGGGAAACGGCAGAAATTGTAAAAGAACATAATCCTAAATTAACAAACATTGTTGTCTATGGTCAACATCCTTCAGCATCAACACAATTGATGACTAGTGTTGGAGAACTATGTAAAGAAATAAAAAATATAGAACCGGGTAGAAAAATAATCTTAACAGGACTTCATCCTTCTGCACTTCCCAAAAGAACTATTAAAGAAGAAAATTGTGATTTTGTCTGTCAAGGAGAAGGATTTTATACTTTACAAGGATTGTTAGAAAATTCTAAATTAAATAATATTCCTGGACTATGGTGGAAAGAAAATGGAGAAATTATAAACACTTTAAGAGCAAAGAACATTGGAAATTTAACTTCTGAATTAAAGGATGTTGCTTGGGATTTATTGCCTATGCATAAATATAAAGCACATAACTGGCAATGTTTAGATGATTTAGATTCAAGACTTCAATATGCATCTATTTCGACAAGTCTTGGATGTCCCTTTACCTGTGATTTTTGCTCTATACAAGAAACTTTTGGAGAGAGAAAAACAAGAAACTGGAATCCTTCATGGGTGGTTGAACAATTAAAGATACTCTCTAAAGAATATAATATCAAAAATATAAAAATTATTGATGAAATGTTTATTCTTAATCCAAATCATTTTATGAAGATTGCAAAAGGAATAATTAAAGAAGACCTTGACTTAAATATTTGGGCTTATGCAAGAGTAGATACTATAAAAGAAAACCATCTTGATACTTTAAAAAAAGCAGGATTTAATTGGTTATGTCTTGGTTATGAAGCAGGAAGTGATAAAGTTAGAGAAGATGTGCATAAAGGAAAATTTACAAGAGAAGATATGATTCAAAATAGGAAAATTATTGGAAAACATGGAATAAATATTCTTGCAAATTATGTATTTGGATTCCCAGAAGAAACCAAAGAAAGTATGCAAGAAACATTAGATCTTGCAATAGAATTAAATTGTGAATTTGCAAATCTTTATTGTAATACTGCATGGCCTGGATCAAATTTATATAACAATACTATTCAAAATAATGTTGAAGTTCCAAAGACTTGGGTTGATTATGCTCAACATAGTTATAATTTTTTACCACTTCCAACAAAACATCTTTCTCCAAGAGAAGTTTTAGAATTTAGAGATAATGCTTTTGATAATTATTTTAAAAATCCGGAATATTTAAAAATGGTTGGATCAAAATTTGGACCAAAAACAAAAGAACATATTGAAAATATGACTAAAACAAAATTAAAAAGAAAATTATTAGGTGATTGATATGAGTAAATATAGTATCTATAAGAAGTTTGCAATAAAAACTGCTCTTGCGGCAGGAAAAATACTTTTAGATAATTATAAACAGACACAAAAACTGGAATGGAATCAGAAACAGCATTTTAGAACAAAAGTAGATATTGCAAGTGATAAATTAATTAGAAAAAGAATTAAAGAGAAATTTCCTACTCATAATATTTATTCTGAAGAAAATAAAAATTTAGAAAATAAATCAGATTTTAGCTGGATTATTGATCCTCTTGATGGAACAATTCCATATACTTTTGGAATAACAGATCATTTTAGTGTTTGTGTTGCATTAGTTAAAGGGAAAACTCCTATTGTAGGAGTTATATATGCTCCAAAAAGAAATGAAATCTATGTTGCAGAAAAGGGGCATGGGACGTATTGCAATAATAAAAAAATAAAAGTTTCTCAGGAAAATAATATTAACCATGTTTTAATTGGTTTGGATGGAGGCAAGGAAACAAAATATTTTAAAAGAACAAATCTTGCACAATATGTTAAGAAACTTTATTCTCCACAAGGAATTACTTGTTTTTTATCTTCAGGTTGCGCTTCTGTTCCTTTAGCTCTAACAGCAAGTGGAAAGATACATTCTTATATGGCATTAAGCCTAGAACAATGGGATATGGCTGCAGCAGTTATTATTAATAGAGAAGCTGGAGCAAAAGTAACTAATATTAAAGGAAAACAATGGGATATTAAAGATAAATCAATCATCGTAGCAAATCCTAAATTACATAATAAATTATTAAAAATAATTTCATAGAAAAAATTTTATCATGGAAAAAAGAGATGTCGCAGAAGCAATAATTGTAAATAATAAAAATGAAGTCCTATTACAAAAAAAGACTTTAGATTATTTAACTGTGCCAGGAGGATATTGGACTGTTTTTGGAGGAGAAATTGAAGATGGTGAAACTCCAGAACAAGCCTTAAAAAGAGAAGTTAAAGAAGAAATAGCATTTAACATAAATAAATTTAAATTATCCAAAATTAAAGACTATAAACTTCCAACTGCATTTTATGGAAAAAGATATATTTTCGAAGGTTTATTTGATCAAGAAATTTCTAGTATAATTTTAAAAGAAGGTGCTGGATTTGCTTTTTTTAATATCTCAGAAATAAATTCTATAAAAGTAGACCCCCTATGTTTAGAAGTATTAAAAGAGTATTTTCAAGAACAACAATCCTTAATAACTAAAAAAAGGAATTAATTAAAAATGGCAAGAGATGATTGGCAAATAAAAGCGAGAGAATGGGAAGATAAAAGTAAATATAATTCTTTTAACTCTTTTAAAGGATTAACTTGGTTACATTCAAATTATATTCCAATTGCTAAGTGGTTAAAAGGTGAAGGTGAATTGCCTCCGCCTATTGAACTTTCTTTAGATCCTGGCCACTTATGTAATTTTGGATGTGGTCATTGCAATGCTCAAAGATATTTAAAGATTAATGTAAAAGAAATCAAAAAAGATATGAAGCTTATGCCAAAAAAACATTTAGAAAATTTAATTGATTTTACTAGTGATTGGGGTGTGAGAGGAGTATGTATTGGTGGTGGTGGAGAACCTTTAATGAATAAAAATGTTTGGAAACTCCCTTCATACATATCTAATAAAGGTATGCAATCTTCATTTGCTACACATGGAGGATTAATTGATGAACTAATTGCTGAAGAGATGATGTATTGTCGTTGGGTGGGTGTTTCTGTTGATTCAGGAACAAAAGAAACCTTCGAGAGGGTGCATAAATCTAATGACTTTGAAAAAGTCATTAATAATTTAAAACTTTTAGTTTCAAAAAAGGAAAAAACAAAATCTAATATAGATATAGCATATAAATTTCTAATTAGACCAGATAATTGGGGAGATTTATATTCAGCTGCAAGACTTGCAAAAGATATTGGAGCAAGAGATTTTCATGCTAGGCCTGTTGACTTAGAAAGAAAAGATTTTAAACAAGCAATGAAAGTTAATTATAAAATTGAAGAAATTCATGAACAATTTCATAAGTGTCATGAATTAGAAAAAGGGGATGATTTTAGAGTTTTTACTATTATGCATAAATATAATACTGAATTTAAAGTACACCATACATTCAAGAATTGTGTATCTTCCTCTTTAATGCTTCAAGCATGTGCTGATGGAAATGCATATGTTTGTGCTGATCATAGAATAGAAGAGAGATTTAGACTAACAAGTCATTATCCAAATCCAGAAAATATAAGAAAATATTGGGGAAGCGATAATCATAGAAAATTGTTACAATCAATAAATGTTGATCAAGAATGTGCTAGATGTACTTATGGAGAATTTGCAAGACAAATTGAAGAAATGGCAATAGGTAAAAATGGAAAAGATCCTATGTGTTTAGATTTTCCTTAAACTTTACTATAATAATCTTAAAAAAATAATAGGAGGAGTACATAAATCTTTAAAAAGAAAAATGATAAAGATTTGAAATGGAAAAAGAACAAATAATCAAATTACAAAGAAAAGCAAATGATCTTCGTAAAGATACCTTAAATATGTGTATAGAAGCTGGAACAGGACATGTTACTTCTTCTTTTTCATGTGCAGAAATACTTACTACCCTTTATTCTGGAAATATTCTAAATTATAAATATAATAATCCAGAATGGGATGAAAGAGATAGATTTATCTTAAGCAAGGGGCAAGCAAGTCCAATATTATATGTTGCTTTAACTAATGCAGGTTTTTTCTCAAAAGATTGGTTAAAAACTTTTTGTAAAAAAGATGCTAAATTTGGAGTACATTTACAAAATACGGTGCCAGGAGTTGAATATTCTACTGGTTCACTCGGTCACGGATTAGGTCTTGGAACAGGAGTTGCATTAAGAGCAAAAATAGATAAAAAAAATTACCATACATTTGTTCTTTTAGGAGATGCCGAACTTCATGAAGGTTCTAATTGGGAATCTGCAATGTTTGCGAGTAGTCATAATTTAAATAATTTAACTGCAATAGTTGATAGAAATGGGTATGGTGTACTTGGAGCAACAGAGAATATAGTTAAATTGAATCCTCTAGAGAAAAAATTTAAATCTTTTGGATGGGATGTAAAAACAATAGATGGTCATTCAGTTAAAGAAATTTATGAAGCAACTAATAATTTTAGAGGTTATAAGGAAGATAAACCTCTAATGATTATTGCTGAAACTGTTAAAGGAAAAGGAATTAAATCTTGGGAAAATAAAGCCTTAGTTCATGGTATGGCCCCTAAAGGAAAAGATATAAAAAAATTAGAAGAAGAATTAGAAGTATATTCTTCAAGAGGAGAATATGAATAATAAATCAATGAGAGATACCTTTTGGGATAGAATTTATGGACTTGCAAAAAGAGATAAAAATCTAGTATTAATTGATGCTGACATGGGAGCTCCATCTCTTGACAAATTCAGAATAGATTTTAATGGAAGACAATACTTTAGTACAGGTATTGCAGAGCAAAGTATGATTGCTCTAGCAAGTGGTCTTGCAAAAGAAGGGAAAAAAGTTTTTACTTATGCTATTGCTCCATTTATTACTTCTAGATGTCATGAATTTACAAAATTAAATTGTGGTCTTATGAAAATTCCAATAAATCTTGTTGGTGTAGGGCCTGGTTTTAGTTATGATGATTCTGGACCAACACACCATTTAACAGAAGATATCTCAATAATGAGGGCAATACCTAATTTAGAAATATATTGTCCATCAGATAACCCTGCTGCAGAAGCACTAGCGGAAAAAATGTATTATTCTAAAAATCCTACTTATATAAGATTAGATAGAGAAATTCTTCCAGATTTATCTGGTAGGGATGAATCACTTGTAAGGGGATTTAGAGAATTTGGAAAAGGAGATTTAGCTATTGTTTCTACAGGAAATATGGTCCATACAGCTTTAGAAGCCAAAACTCATTATTCTGGTAAGGGTATCCAAATTGGAGTTATAGATTTACATCAATTAAAACCACTGAGTAAAGAATTTAAAAAAAATATATCTCAATACAAGAATTTAGTTTCTTTAGAAGAACATATACTTGATGGTGGATTAGGAAGCATAATTGCAGAGACTATTGTTGATAATGATTTACCAGTTAAATTAAAAAAGAGAATTGGCTTATCTGATTATATTTATGCATATGGTGGACGTGAAAATATACAAAAATCATGCGGGATAGATACAAGTTCTGTTATTAATAAAATAGATGAGTTTATTAATTAAAAAAATTTAATGCTTCCCAACTACCTTTATCAAAAAATCTTTCTGATAGATATCTAAAAACAAATTTTTTTCCTGGATATGATAAGAATAATAACTTAAATACATATGGATCAAATATTTTTTTCTTATGAACAAGAGAAAATAATTTATCAAAAAAAGGGGTATTAAAAACATTTTTCATATCTTTATAAGGGATTTCTCCTACGCCTTTTATTTTAACTAATGGGATTGATATAAATACTGTATTTTTATCATTTAATAAATTATAAACTCCTCCATAAAATAATTTTTGAAAAGATTTTAAATTATTTAAAAAATAATTTTTCCTTACCATTAATTGATTTATATTCAGTATTTTGTAAAAATCGTCCTTTTTCAAAGTATTAAATGATTTTTTAGATAAATTTAATAAATAATCTCCTAAATACTCTGAATAGATAAGATAATTACAACAACTTATATTTTTCTTAGAAATCATTAAAGAATAAGATTGAAAATAATCTTTATAAGGAGATTTCTTATTAAATGATTTAGAGAAATTTACATAATCTATTTTTTTTAATTTTTCTTTTAATTTATTAATAGGTAAATTTATTTCTTTTTCAGAAAGAGTAATTATTTTTTTATTGACTTCTGGAAGATTATAATGTTTAGTCTTTTCTTTTTCTATTTTATTAAAATATTTTATAAATAGTTTCTCCCAAGAATGATTTTCCAAAACATAATTATAACCTTCTTTTGCAAGATTTTTTCTTTCTTTTTCATATTCAAGATAATATTTAATTTTTTTAAAAAGCTCTTCTTTATTTCTAAAATTCATTTCTTTATTTTTAACAAGAAAGTCTATTGTTCTATTAGTATATTCTGTTAATAAAAAAGCATTACATGCAAGTATTTCTATTGCACGTCCTTTCATTTGACCTAATTTTCCTTGTTTGAAAAAAGTTTTTGAAAAATTAAGATTTACTTTAGATTGATTAATAACTTTTATAAAATCATCAGGATATAAAAAACCCCCATAAATTTTCTTTAAATAAGGATGTTTATACCACCCTCCTCCAAATAATTTAATATTTATTCCTTTTTTCATTAAAAATTTTATATAATCATATCTATCAACCAAAGGTGCTCCTATAAAAGTTACATCATATATTTTTTTCAAATTGATTGGCCGATGATACTTTGGATTTACTCCAATCATAAAACCTGCATGCTTTATCTTATCTTTCTTATAAATTGAAATTTCTTTTTTAGTTGTTAAAACATAATCAAAAAATAGTGCATAATATCTTGTCCAGTCATCAAATCTAAATTCATCATCTCCAGACCACATTATTGTTTTGGTGTTTGGAGTAATTTCTTTTATTTTTAATAAGGTATCTATTTCAAATTCATTAAAAACAGGGCAAATTAACAAATAATCTGGTTTTTCTTTTTGAAGAAGATTTAAAAAATTTTTATTTAATGCTTCCTTGCCAAAATAATAAAATTCATTTTTTGTACTAAAAAGGATAACTTTCTTGAATATTTTTTTAAATATGGGTGGCCAATCTCTACATTCTTGACTAGTTTTAACTTTACACCCCCAACTTGCAAGCAATATTTTTTTATTCCTTAAAGTGTTCATAAAAAATGGGAAAGATTAATCTTTATAAATTTAATTAGTCTAGAATTATTCTAATTATATTAAGTAATTATTTTCTTCTTAATTGTTTCTAAGATCATTATATCATTTTTATCTAAACTGCTTGTTATAAATATTAAAAATAGATAAAATAGAATAAATAATGATCCTTGAAGAAATAATGTTAATAAATTAATTGCTATAAATTTCTTAAGATATATTAATAAAATTGTTGGAGGAATAATTGAAAATAATATCCCCCACATTTTTCTCTTTAATGGAACTATTGAAACATAATACTTAGTTTGAAAAAAGAAGATCAAACTTAGAATTATTTGACTAATCATTGTTGCAAATGCTGCTCCTGAAATTCCATATATTGGAACAAGAAAAATATTTAATATTAGATTTAAAAGAGATATTGCTACTATATTTGTTAAAATTAATTTAGATTTTCCTATCATTGAAATTAAATTATAGAAAATTACAGTAATTGATGAGAAAAGATAAGCTATTGCTAAGAATCTTAATGAATTCTCTGCTCCCAAATATTCTGATCCAAATAAGATATTAATAAATACCCCTGGAAAAAGCATCATTAATAAAAAGAAGGGTAGATTTACTATCAATATCCATTTAATAACTTGCTTACTTAACTCCTTAACTACTCCTAAATTCTTTTTTGAAAATTCCTTAGTTACTAAAGGGAAAAAAAGCCTTGTAAATAAACTTGGAAAAAATGCTATTAACCATGCTATTGGAATTGCTGCATTATAAATTCCAACATCCAATGTTCCTTTAAAATATCCTATTGTAAACGAATCTATTTGGGGCATTATACTACTTGAAATTCCTAAGAAAATCAATGGCCAAGAATAAGAAAAAAGTTCTTTTCGTATATTTTTTTTTAGAAGATTTATTTAATTCTATTTTTTTAAAAATTTCTGAAAGATAATATTTACAATAAATAAATGAAATTACAAAAGCACCTAAAACTCCTAAAAAATAAGAAAGAATTACTGAATTAGTATTTAACCCTATAAAAATTAATAAGATAATAAAAATTAATTTAAGAAAATTCTGTAAAAAATCTGCAATAAATGAGTGGATTTTAATTCTTTCAAATGACTGGATTATTGTTAAGAATATATTTAAAATAATATAAAAAGGAATTAAAATGCCTAATATTTTAAGAAAAAATACTAAATTAATATCGTTAAAAATATTTATTGAAATAAATTCTGCTAAAAAGAATAATATTAATCCTGCTAAAATGCTTGAAAAAAATAATATTCCTAAGGAAAATTTAAAAATATACCTAATATTATTAAGTTTCTTTTTCCCTCTATAAATAGGGATAAATCTAAGAATTCCTTCTATTAATCCTAATGATGAAAAAACAACGAACCATAAAAAGATTATTATTGCTAAAGAGAAAGCTCCATAAATTTCAGGTCCAAAATATCTTGCTATAATTATTCTATAAGCATAAGAAAATATCTTTGATAAAAATACTCCAAGAAATACAAATAATGAGGATTTAATAAGTAATTTAAAATATTTATTAAGCTCTTTTTGATTTACTGGTTTTTCCATTATTTGAATAATTAATTATTATTTAAATACTTTTAAGATTATTATATTCTTTTTTTCAAAAAATTATCTCTTACAAGCAAATAACTTCTTCTAAAAAAATCTAATTTTTCATAATAATCAACACCTAATTTATATAAACGACTAACTACAAAAAAACGCATATGGCATTTTCTACAAGAAACATGCATAGCATAGTGAGATTTATTTTCTATAAGACAATTTTTATAATTAGTTTTCTCATTGCAATAAGGGCACTTAACTAATAGATTGTATCTATTTTTATTACTTTTTTTAATATTTAAAGGAAGTATATAGGAGGCGTATTTCCTTCTTGCATCTAAGATATCTTGTTTTAATTTTTCAATTTCTTTATTAGTCATATTATCAGTCATATTTATCCAATTAGTATGGCTAATCTTATTTTTTATAAAATACAACTTATCCTTTATTATTCCTTTTTTTATACAATGATTATAAACAACACTCCCTGGATAAGGTTGAATAAAACCCAATTTAATTTGACCACTACAATTTTTTTTCCAATAATCAAGAGTCTCTTTTGCGGTTTCTTTTGTTTCAGCTATATCTCCAAAAATAAAATTGCCTTGTACACTTAAACCAATTTCCATTGAAAGTTTAAGTGCTTTATCAATTTGTGAAGGACTTATTGGTTTTTTCATACTCTTAAGTACTTCTGAGCTATAACTTTCAAAACCAAAACTTATTGCATGGCATCCTGCATCTTTTAAGGTCATTAACATATCTTTATCAACAGTATTTACTGATAATTGGCATTCCCACTTACATTCCCATGGAACTTCATTAATAAGTTTTTTAAGACGTTTGCAAAATTGGTACAATCTTTTTTTATCCATAGAGAATAAATCATCAAAAATATTAATTATATTAATCTTATACTTTTTGACTGCCTTATTTAATTCATCCATAACATTATCAATAGACCTCATTCTATACTTTGTTCCAAGAGTATGGTAGCAAAAGGTGCATTGGAATGGACATCCCCTACTACTAAGTATTGGATAAGTTCTAGGATGATCAAATAAATTATATATATCAAAATTATTGCATTCATTCTCTAATTTCTTTTCAAATCCAAATCCTTCAAAATCTGGCACAGGCAATGAATCTATATTTTTTATTGGTTCTCTTTGCTGCGTGAAAATTATTTTTTCATCTTTACTCCAATATGCTAAACCATTAATCTTTTTCAAATCTTCATTTTTTTCAATAGCTTTTAATAACTCTATTATTGTTGCTTCGCCTTCCCCCAATATT
The DNA here is from genome assembly GCA_002689985.1 of Candidatus Pacearchaeota archaeon. Lineage (GTDB taxonomy): Archaea > Nanobdellota > Nanobdellia > Pacearchaeales > GW2011-AR1 > NP1466. The sequence goes on from NZDC01000020.1 coordinate 14,826, forward strand.
GCAAAATCTGGTTTTAGATTTTCAAAAATCAATTTTGGTTCACTAGTCACTAAGGCCCCTCCAATAATAATTTTTGGTCTAGATTCGTGGCTGCGAACAATACTTATTATCTTTTCTACAATTACATACCCTATTCCTGTATGTCCTGTACAAACAAAATCATACTTCTTAACATTTAATGCTCTTATGATTATGTCCTCTATCTTCCCATTTAAATGATTTAAGTTTAAACAATCTACGCTATATCCTGCTTTTTTTAGAACAGAAGAAATATATCCTAATCCTAATGGAAAAACATATTGATAATTTGCTTCATTAGTTAAATTATATCTGGGAATTACGAGTAAAATTTGCATGATATGCTTATTTAAATTTAGTTTATAAATATTATGTAAGAATCATAAAAATAAATTAATAATACATATTATTTACAAATACTTTTCAATTTCTTAAATTTAAAGAAATCATACACTAAAGAAACCTTATCTACTCTATCGAGATATCTTCTTTGGCTAATAATATCTAAAGCTAAATGAAACATAAATCCTGCAAATATAAATAAGAAATATTTTGAAATTGTTGTAAATAATAAAAGAACTAATAAAATTTCAAATCCATGTAAAAAACAAAGACAACCATAAAAATTACTTCTTTCTTTTCTTGGTAATGAACAGAAACTCTCTCCATTCTTGATGAACCATCTATGGGCATTCATTAAATTCCAATCTTTTTTCTTATAAACATAGTAAATATAATGATCAACATCAATTAAAACAGTTGAAAAAACAATTAATAAAAATCCTATTAATCCTATTTGTGGAAAAATAACTAATAAAATTGATGCAAATACAAGTCCTAAGATCAAATGAGTTTGTACATACATTTTATTTATAAATCATTATTATTTTGCCTTTATATATCTTATTTACAAAAACTAGTTTCTTAATCTTCTTCAATATTTTTAATCATGTCTGTAAATGCAGGTCTTGTAATTAAAACACCTATACTAATACCAATAATTGTTGTTATTGCAAATCCTTTTAATAATCCTGCTCCAGCCCATAATAATGGAAGTAATGAAACTAATGCTGTAAAATACGCACCAAGAATAATTGTAAAAGCTCTTTTTAATCTTTGTTTTATATTTAAAAATTTGCTTTGTCTTGATTCATCTAAAATAATAATTTGTTGATCTATTCCAGTACCTATTGTTGCCAAAATTCCAGCAATACTAGGTAAATCAAGATTCCACTCTATAAAAGATGCTATTCCAAGGATAATAATTATCTCAGATATACTCGTAACTAATAATGCAAGTGAAGATTTAAACTTCTTATATCTAAAAAATATTATTAATGACACTACAATTAAAGCTGAAAGTCCTGCAAGAAAAATAGATTTTATAAACTCATTTCCAAGTAAAGGTGAAACAGTATCTAATTTAACAATTTCAAGTTTGTATGGAAGGCTTCCTGTAATTAAAATTGTTTGTAACTTGTGCATTGATTCTTCTGCATCATTATATGCTTGATCTTGAGTTTCTCCAAATCCAGAACCTGAAATTGATATTTGTGTTGTTACTCTTCCTTTTAATCCCTCTCCAATAAAAAGAGTATCTACAAGTTTATCATCTAAATAAAGATCTAATTTCTCCGATAAATATTCTGAATCATTTTCATTTATATCTAAATTGCCAGTTATCTCTGCATGTCTATTTGCAGCATCTTCACTTAAAAAAATTGAAAATCTAAATCTACAAAAATATCCGTTATTTGATGGTTGACAAGTTTCAATATATGCATCTTGAGCACTTCTACTAACTGAGGCTATATCTCTTTCTCCTCCAATAAATGCAGTTTCATCCCCTATCTTTGCTTCAAACTTTCCTTGTTTAGATAAAATTTCTTTGATGTCTTTAGGAGTTGCTCCGGCAATTTCAACTAACATAAAATTGTTTCCTGTTAAATCTGATACTGGTAAAACTTTCAAGTCAGTAAGACCAAACTCGTTAAGACGATTATTTGTTATATCAACTAAATCATTTAATTCTTTAGAGGTTAATTCTCTATCTTGTGCTTGAATTAAGGCACGTGATCCCCCGGATAAATCTAATCCTGTTTTAATATTTGTTTTAGGAATTTCAGAGATAGTTATTTCTGGAGCATATTTTGAAAATAAAATTACTTCGGAATTTTTTGTAGCAATTATTGTTTTTACACTTTCATTAGATGGATATTTTCCCTGTATTGCTTTTGAAAAATCTTCTATATTATCTACTCTTTGATTATTAATCCCAACAATTATCTGTCCTTGCCTTAAACCTTCTTCAAAAGCAGTTGAATTTGTTTCTACACTTGTAACTAATACTCCTTTTTGAAAAAACGTTGGGGGAAGTCCAAAAATAGATACTAATGAAAAAACTAAGAAAATTATTAATAACCAAATCTTCCATGTTAATTTTTTCATTTTCCAAAAATCTCCTTTACTTTTTTTTCTGCTTCTTCTAATGACATTTTAGGTAAATAAAAAGCTGCTGCAACCTTATGTCCTCCTCCGCCAAATTTTTTTGCATATTTTGAAACATCAATATCTTTTGTATTGGATCTAAAAGAACCTTTAATTCCATATTCAATTTCTGATAAAGTGCATACAATATCAATTCCTTCAATATTCTTGATTTGATTAATTCCTAATCTTATTTCAGCTAAATTTAAACCAAACTCTGTAATTTTGGTTTTTGGTATTAATGTATAAGCAAATTTTTGCTCATTATTTATTTTTAAATTATCAATAAGATAAGCATAATATTTTTTCATTCTTAAAGGTGTTTTTCCAAGAACATTATCTACAATTCCTAGATAATTTGCACCATTTTTAATTAAATAAGAAGCATCATTTAATGCATCTTCTGCATTTGTATTTGTAAAAAAACCACTATCTGTGCAAATCCCCAATAATAATCTTTGAGAGAGTTCTTTATCAAACCGAACATTTCTATCTTTAAATAAATCTATCAAAACAGAACATGCTGTTGCTCTGTTTGAATCAACATAATTTAAATTTCCAAAATATTGATTTGTTTCATGATGATCTAGATTAATTATCTGATTTTTTAAATTATCTTTTTTTGTAAAACCCTCTAAACTTCCGAAATCAAGCATAATTACTGCATCAGTTTTTTCAAGATTAATATCATCTATTCCTTTTCCGAATTCAATTTCTTTTGTAAAAGAAATTTTCATTAAACTTTCATCTAATTTATCCTTACTAATTATCTTAACATTTGTTTTAAACTTTTTTTCTAAAAGATATTTTAATGCAGTACAACTTCCAAGACTATCTCCATCGGGAGCCAGATGTAAGGGGATAACAACATTCTCTAATCCCTTAAATTTGTCCCATATTTCTTTAAAGGTATTATTTTTCATTTTTTCTTCTCCACATACCATTTAAGTATCGAGGCATTAGTTATCCAGGTATTAAGAATATCAAATCCTAAACCTATCACAAGTATTGTAAATATCTGAGTTAAGATAATTGAAAATGATTTTACAACAAACAATGCAAAAGCCATAGCAAGTAATGATGTTAAGGTCATAGTTAATCCTGTTTTAAATGCGCCATATATTCTCTCATTTAAACTTCCTTCATCTCTTTTTAAAATTCTTGTTGTAAGTAAAATATCTGTATCAACAGAGTAACCAATTAGCATTAAAAATGCAACAATTCCTGCACTAGATATTTTCATTTCAAAAATATTTATTACTGTTAAGGTCATCAAGATATCTGCAAATGCGGCAATAATAACTGCCATAGAAGGAACAAATGTTCTAAAAATAAAAAATACCACAATTGCCATCAAAATAAATGCAAAAAGAATTGCAATTAAAAGTTGTTTGTAAAAACTTTCACTTAAACTAGAACCTGTAAATTCAAAACTAGCATTTTCCCCATTTACTAACTCATATCCTAAATACCATTCAAGAAGTTCTTTTGTCTCAATTTCGCTCGCTTTTGTTTCAATAATTATTGCAATTTGTTCTCTTGTAACTAAATCATATATTTCTTTTATATTTATATCATCAATATTTCCTAAAAGAAATTCTTCTAAACTAGGTACATCAATTTTTTCATAGATAGTTATAGAAGTTCCTCCGGTTAAAGATATATCTTTATTAACAAAATCATTATTTTTTGAATAAAAAGATCCCATATAAACTAAAGAAATGATTAAAAGAATTATTGGTATTAATAATAGTAATTTATAGTACTTATCATGCCAGTTCATATCTGTTGATTGTTCCATTTTTTTTGAATATAAAATGCGCGGACCGGGAATCGAACCCGGGTCAATTGGTTTCTTCAATTCATTTTTAATACTTCTTGGAAGCCAACTATTCTGCCTCTAAACTATCCACGCATAGAATAATTATCAATAAATAGGTTTTAAAGTTTACTAATCCTTTTATTATAATGTAACTTTTTATGACAATTAGCACAAAGCACATTGCATTTTTTAATTTCTGCTAAAATTCTTTTAATTGAAAACCCGTCACCAATCATATTTGAAATTGTCCTTTCTTTTTCTTTGCTAGATTTATGATGAAATTCTAAGGTTGCTGGATGACTCTCCTTGCATTTGGAACAATTTAATCTTTTTTTATAATTCTTAAGCCACTTTCCTAATTCCTTTTTTCTTCTTCTAACATGGGCTTTTTCAGATTCTTTATTTTGAGAATACCATTTTCTCCGATATCTTCTTCTATCTTCAGGATCTTTAAAAGGCATATTTGTTAATGGTTTCCAACCTTATAAATATTTGTAATCCTTATTTAATCAAAACGCCCTTGGTAGGATTTGAACCTACGACACCAAGATTAGGAATCTTGTGCTCTAATCCATGCTGAGCTACAAGGGCATAATTTTTAAAGAGTCTTTTAGTTTAAAAAAGATGTTACTTAAGGTATTTGGAATAATCGATTTAATTGCAGGATTAATCTTAATATTAGGATTAACTCTATCAAATAACATACTAATAGTTTTTGGAGTAATTTTATTAGCAAAATCTTTTTTAGGAGTACTTAGCGATTTAGGCAGTTGGATTGATTTTTTATCAGGAATCGTTTTTCTTTTATTAATACTAATAAATATTCCTTTTATAATAACTATTCTACTCGGAATATTAATTATTCAAAAAGGAATCTCTAGTTTACTATAATGTGGGAGAAGTTTATTCTTTAAACAATTACTTGACAAAAGTATTCTTAACTCTTTTAGAAACCTTGATATACCAAGTCCAAATAACAGCAAAGATAATTGAACTAGAAATACTTGTATAATCTACATCTCCAAAAGAAATCATTATAGCTACAAACAACCCAAACCAAAGATAAAATATATACCATCTAGGAAAACGTTTTGATTCCTTAAATTCTAATCTTAAAGTGTAGAAAGTTATCCCTGTAGATACACCCAATAATAAAACTAAAAGCACATCAAAGCTTGAAGAAATATCAATTGCATAAAGTATTGTTAAAAAACTATATAATAAAATTCCTAATAATAATCCTATAGTTGGAAGAATTAACCATCCTCCAATTCCTTTTAATTCCTCTTTAGCCATAATTAATATAAGAATTGATCTAATTTAAACCTTACTAAATAATCATTTGATTGTTTAGGTAGTATTTTTCCTTTGTAAAATAAGATTATTTTTTAGAGAGGGGTTTACTATAATGCGAGAGAAAGGATTCGAACCTTCGTAGGCACTAAGCCAACAGATTTTGAGTCTGTCCTGTTTGACCACTCCAGCACTCTCGCCTAAAAATATTATTATGTTTGACTTTTTAAAATATATCTAAAATAGAATTATTTACTAATTTTCTTAGAAATATCTTTTAGATCTTTTCTTAATTCATCAATAGATCTCTTAAATATTTCATTAACATCTAATTGTCCAAAAGATTCTAAAGTGATTACCAATTCATCTGTAGGAATAATTTTTATTGAATCTTTTTTCTTTTTACTACAAACTTCAATACATGCTTCACATATATCGCATTTAATATTATCAACAACTATTATCTTTCCATTTTCTGATTTTAAAATATTTTGTGGACAAGCATCAATTACTTCTTTAGGACAATTACTATCTATTTTTAATTCAACAATATTTCTATAAAACATTAAACCTGGGGAAAATTTTGAATGTTCATTACCCTTGCCAATCTTTGTTGTTGCAACAATTTCCAATTCCTGATTTTTATTTAAAAAAGTTATTGGAATATTTTCATAAACAGACTTTATTTTTCCTTTTAATTCTCCTGAATTAACAAATCCTTCTTTATTTGCACTTAATTTAAGTTTAATCGGTGCTTTTTCTGCCTTTTCCATTTTTAATGGAATAAGTCCTACTCTGTGAGCAATTGTTTCATCATATAATGGAGAATCATTTTTTATAATTTCTAATTCATCAACAGCAATAATTGGAATATTATTTAGGTATCTTCTTATAGAATTTGCTAAACTATCTTCTATTTTTGCACTAAATACAATTTGGTTTGGTTTTTTTTCTATTATTTTCATTTTTAATATGTTTAAGGTCTACGGCCTCTTCTTCCTCCTTTCTTCTTAGGCCCTCCTCTAGGATTTCTTGTAGTATCAAGAATATTTAGTATTTTAAACCCTTCTCTTGATAAACTCTTTACTATTGCATGTGCACCTGGGCCTGGAGCAGGATTTCTTGTTTTTGTTCTTATTCTAACATATAATGATTTAACACCTAATTCTTTTATCTGTTCAGATATTCTTTTGGCAATAAACATCCCAATTGTAGGATTAGCCTTAAGTCTATCATGTTTTGTAACCATTCCCCCTGTAACTTTTGCCAGTGTTTTTCCAGACATATCTGTAACATGAACTAAAGTATTATTAAATGACGTATAAATATTGATAGTCGCTTCTATATCTCTATATTGTTTTTTTGTAGTGCTTATTTGCTCAACTTCTGATTTTTCCTTAGTTTCTAATTCAGCATTCATTTTTTAGTTTCCTCATCATTTTCTTGATTTTCTTCATTTTTAAGCTCTTGCTTTTTTTCTTTCTTTTTCTTCTCTTTCTTTTTCAAAGATATGTTTTTTTCTAATTCTACTGAAACAACATATGAAGGACTATTAACAACATTTCCATTAACTGTAATTTTCTTATGAGTTATTAATTGCCTTGCACTTTTAGTAGTTGTTGCAATTTTTTTTGTTACAACAATTGTTTGCAGTCTTCTTTTTAGATAATCTTGTTTTTCTAAAGATAAAACATCTGCTATTGAATTTACATCTAATCCTATTTTTTTTAATCTATTAAAAAATAATTTTTGTTCTTCTGGATTAGCAGAGATTAATTTTTTAGCTTTTTCTCTTATAGATTTAATTCTAGCTTCTGATTTCCAGATTTCTTTTTTATTTTTTAATCCAAATTCTTTTTTTATTTTTTCTTCTTCAACTAATCTCTCTTTATCAAAGGGTCTTTTTGGTTTTGAATATGATTTATGTTTTTGTTTCATTATTTCTTTCCTCCTTGGTAAACTGGTTTATGTTCTTTTTGTTTCTTTTTAATTCCAGTACCTTTACGTCTATTTTTCCTAAAATTACTTCTTGTTCTTTGTCCCCTTGTTGGAAGACCCGACATATGGCGATATCCCCTATAACTCTTAATTTTTTTTAGTCTTTTAATATCAAATTCAGTTTTTAAATCTAAATCGCTTCCTGTTAAATGTTTATCTTCGCCAGTTTCAAAATCAGATCTTCTATTAATTAGATATTTTGGAACTTTTGGATTTTTTATAAAATCAGATATTTTTTTAATTTCTTCATTAGTTAAAGAACCTATCTTTCTATTTTTATCAATTTTTAATATTTTACAAACAGCATTAGATAAACCCCAAGAAACTCCTTTTATATTTGTTAATCCAGGATAAATTTTCATTTTTCCTTCTATATCTTTTGACAAAATTCTAATTATTCTTTCTTCGTACTTTTTTTCTAATTCTGTTTTTTGTTCCATTTTATTGTGTAAATAAATTATATCTTTCCAAAGTTGTTAATTCCTGTAATATTCTTTTTTCAATTGCTTTTTCAGGATGAGGTAAATTTGATATTCTTTTTTGTATATCTTCAAAAGACTTGAATTCTTCTTGTTCTCTTTGTTCTAAAATCTCATGCATATATTTTTTACCTAAACCTGGAAGCAATTCTAATTGATGAATTCTTTTATTTATTGCTTCTGCCTTATTAAAAAATTCAATAAATTCTTTTTCCCTTTCCTTAACTACTTTTTTAATAAATTCTTCTAATTGTTCTTTAGCAGCTTCTGTTAATTTTTCTTTATGAAGTCTTCCAAGAATATAATATATTTTATCCCTTTTACCTTCACCAATATAAACTTTCTCACCAATTTCAAGAGATTCTCCTTTTCTAGGAACTAATTCTAAAAGAGTTAATTTTGTTTCCCCTATAGCTTGAGCAATAGGCATCATCTTTCCTTCTAAGGGATACCCATTTGGTAAATATTCTAAGACTATTGCATGTTCTTCTTTGTTCATTTTCTTTATTTGAATTCTTTAACTGTTTCAAGTATTTTTTTTGTTTCATCCTCATCTAAACCAATACCAATAAAAATTTTATTTAAATCTTCTGCATTTTCAGGGAATATATCAATTATCTTTATTATATGCTCTTCTTTTAATTTCATTAAATCTAATGCAACAAGTTTCTTTTTTAATTCTGTTGCATCTTTTGCATTTAATTTTGTGAATTTTTTTATAAATCCTATTGCATCTGTTTCATCCTTTTTTACATATTTACTCACTTCAGCGATACTTATTGGTTTCATATCTTTTATCATTTTATTTAATCTGTTTTATTTTTTTTAAATGTATTGGCTCAATTAAAAATCTTTTTTCTTTATTTTGGTCATTAATTTTTACTATGTATGCTTTTCCTCTTTTAGTTTCTATTGATCCTGTTTTGCCTTGAATTCTTAATGGAAAACTTGATTGTACTGCTTTTTCCCTTACAACTGCCACACTATCGTCTTTTTCAAACTCTTGAAAGTACTTACTAAGCTGCAATTTTCCTCTGGTTCGAACTAACTTTTTCTTCATAAATTAATCAGAAATAGCCTATTTAAAAATCTATCTTTTAGTTATCTTTAAGGGGCTCAGTAATATTACTCATATTAGTTAAATCTCCTTTTTCTCTTGCATTTTCCATATTTTTAACAATTGTATCAAACATCTTTTCACCCCATGCTTCTTTTCCACATTTATTACAAAAATCAATAACACTATCTTGAGAAACATCTGTTTTACAATAAATACATTTTTTTACCATTTTTCAACTCTTTTTTAATTGTAAAAGAAAGGATATTTTTAAACGTTTTGGAGACTCACTGGATAATCTGAAACATCCTCTCCTAAATCTACTGCCTGTGTTCTAGCATTAATATAGATCTCATCACTTGATCTTAAAATTGCTTTATCAATGCTTCCTTCCTTTTTTCTATCTTCATACCAGGAAAGTTGTGTTTTCATTCGATCCAATGCATCTTTTGCATTTAGAAAAGTATAATTTTTCATTTTATTTTAAATCCTTTACAAATTTCATCTAAACCTTTAAGACCTCCCTCTAAATAACTCTTCTAATTCTTTTGATGGAGTGCTTAAATTTTTTTTATGTTTCAATTCAGTTCCACCTTCAAAATGATTTATTGCATCTATTGCACCAAAACAGAGATGATCATATTCCTTATCTCTTTTCTCTGCAGGAGGTATACTTCCTCTGGCTAATTCTTTCTTCCACCAATTTTGAAGTCCCATAATGCCTAATGCGTATTCTTTACTTATATAAACAGGTGTTCTCATTTTATTTCCATCTCCTAAAAATTATTAATTCTCTATCCAACACATATTCAATACATTTATCCATTTCCATAAAATATCCTTATATTTCTGATTTATAAATCTTTCTATATGGTTACTCCTAAATAATAAAGACATTAGATACTATATTAGGAAAATTTATAAAGAATTGATATTGATTAAAATTATGGATAAAAAAAATAAAATCGTATTAAGTATTCTTATAGTAGTATTATTTGCAAATATATCTTTTTTATCTGCTTTTTGTGATTTAGATGCAGTAATGATCAATCAAGATCCTTATCCAGCAGTTCCTGGAGATTATGTAAGATTAATCTTCCAAGTAACAGGTGTTGAAAATCCTGACTGCGGTTATGTTTCTTTTGAATTACTTCCAGAATATCCTATTTCATTTGATCCAAATACCAGTTCTAAAGTTGTAGTAAAAAGCGGGACTTTTGTTAAGAATTTTACTTCATCTCTAATTGTTCCTTACAAAGTTAGAGTTGATTCTAATGCCTTGGATGGAGATAATCCTTTAGAAGTTAAATTTAGTTCAGGATTAATTGAAGCTGATGTTTTTAAATTAAAACAATTTAATCTTTATGCAGAAGATGTTAAAGTAGATTTTGAAATTCATATAAAAAATTATGATATAACTACAAACACTATTACCTTTGAAGTATTAAACATAGGAAGTAGTGATATTGAAGCACTTACAGTAGATGTTCCAAATCAAAAAAATATAGTAATTAAAGGGGCTAACAAAAATATTGTTGGAGGATTAGATTCAAACGATTTTACAACTGCAGATTTTGAAGCTATTCCAACAAAAGGAGATATAAATTTAATTTTGCATTATACTGATATAATTGATGAAAGAAGAACTGCAAATGAAGTTGTCTCTTTTGATCCAGCATTTTTTGAAGAGAGAAAAAAAGATGAGAAAAAAAGACCTTCTTCAACTTATGTTATTATTTTTTTAGTTGTTGTTTTTATTATATACTTTATCTATACAAGGTCTAAGAAAAAGAAAAAAAGACGTTTTTGATTATTCATATCTTAGTGCATCTACTACATTTGTTTTTGAAGCTTTCCAAGCAGGAATTGCTCCTGAAATTGCTCCTGTAAACATTGCAAATAAGATACATCCTGCAAAAAGACTCCAGTGATAATGTGGGCTTAAAAATCCCCATCCTAAATTTTCTAAAATTCTAGCTGCAAGAGAGGTTATTCCATATCCTATAATTACTCCTATTGCTCCAGATACAAATCCTAAAAATGCTGATTCAAATAAAAATATTTTTAATATTTCTGAGTTTTTAGCACCAATAGATTTTATTATCCCTATTTCCTTTGTTCTTTCTATTACAGAGGTTATCATAGTATTTGCAGTATTTACTGCTGAAACTAAAACTGAAATCAAGGCAATCAATACAACAAATCCTATTATGATATTTAATGCTCCTGAAAACTGATTAAGCATCTCTTCAAATGATTGCACAAAGAAATCTTCTTGTCCTTTTTCTTGATCTTTATTTTTTCTAAGAGCTTTTTCAATATCTTCTACAATCTTGTCTATTTTTTCAACATCTACTTCTGCTATTACCCATCCATAACCTCCTTTTCTTTCAGGATATAATTCATCAAAAAATTCTTGAGAAACATAAATATTTGAGTCGTCCTGTGGATTTCCTACAGCTTCCATAAACCCTACAACTTTTACTTTTTCTCCATTTAAATCAAAATTGTCATTTACCTCTAATCCTTTAGGAAAAATTTTATCGTCTAGTTGAAAATTATATCCTAAAACTACTTTTCCCTTATCTTTATCTTCTAATCCCTTACCTTCTAACAAA
>NZDC01000021.1 GCA_002689985.1 Candidatus Pacearchaeota archaeon
ATATCCTTCATGAGTCATAATTGCAACTATTAAATTTTGTCCAGCAGGATAAGTGTTTAATGTATCATAAACAAAACTTCTTACAATTGGTTTTTGAGGATATTCTAGAATACTTGCACTGGTATCAAGTCTACAAAAATAATTTGCAACATATAATCCTAAAGCTTGTTTTTGCGTTTTACTTCCTCTATTTAATCTTGAACTTTGATCGTGATTTCCATATGGAACTAAACTTGTTATAACTCCAAATAAATCTATAGAATCAATTTCAAGATGAGAATGCTCTTGAGTTAATTCTTCCTTGTATAATCCAACTAGAGAATTTTCTTCTTCAGATGCATCAAGGTATTCTATTACTTTTTGTTTTATTAAGTCATCCCAAGTTATTTCATTTTGTTCTAATTGAATTAAATGTTCATTTTTTAGTTTTGATATTCCATTCTCAACAATTATTAAAGGTCTTAATACTCTTCCTGGTTCTGTAAAAATTGAAACTATCCCAAAATCAGGATCATTTCTAATATTCATTTCTGTTGGTAATCTAGAATCCCTTCTTTTTTCTTTTATTGTTTTTACAAATTCCTCTGGATTATTTATATCTCCAATAAATCTTCCATTAAGAAATACATCAGTATTACTTGTTTCTTCTTTATCAAGTCCTTCTGCTTCTAAATCTTTTATAAATTTATTTTCATCTAAATTTACTCTTGTTGATACTTTAGATAAAATTGCTAGATTTTTACGTAGTCCAATTTCTGTTCCTTCTGGTGTTTCTATAGGACAAAATCTTCCATAATGAGTTGGGTGAAGAGTTCTTGCTAAGAAATTTTCTTGATCACTAGGTAACATACTTGAAACTCTTTGTAATTGAGAGATAGTTGCAAGATAATTTGTTTTATCCATATTCTGAGTAACTCCTGATCTTTCACCTGTCCAACTTCCAGTTGCAATTGCTGATTCCACCCTATGTGAAAATAAAGTAGATTTTGCAATTGTTTTAATTGAAAAGAATTTTTTTCTTTTAGTTGATTTTTGTAATGAATATAATATATCTCTAATTAATATTCCTAAGTTAACTCTAAATAAGTTAGCAAGTAAATCTCCTGAAAGTCTTACTCTTTTATTTGCATAATGATCTTTATCTGTTCTTAATTTAGGATTTTCTTTTGCAATTAAAAATTGTTTTATTAATTTACATAAAGTTACTGCTTTTTTAATTCTAGATTCTTTTTTTTGCCCAATATGAGGAAATAAATAAGAATCAATTCTTTGTTTTACTCTATCTAAGATTTCTTTTTTTGTTCCTTGTAAAGATGTTTTTTCTGCAATTTCCATTATTGCATCTTCTTGCGAAGATATATTTACAAACTCATAAAGATTAACAATAACACTATCTGTTTCTTTACCAATATATTTTGAAATATCTGATTCTTTTATTAAGCCTAATGCTTTTAGAATTAATACTGCAGGGATATCTTTAAATCTACTAAAAGAAAGATCAAATATTCCTTCTTTATTTTCTGTAATTATTGTAGGTATTCTATATGTTCCTTTTGATGAAAATACTCTTAAATTTAAATTTCCTTTAGAATCATTTTCAATAAATGGTTGATTTTCTGCCAAGTCTTCTGCCATTACCATTACTCTTTCGTTTCCATTAACAATAAAATATCCTCCTGTATCAAGTGAGTCACTATAATTTTTAATTAAGTCTTCTTTTGACATATTATGAGTATTACATACTTTACTTTTTACCATTATAGGAACTCTTCCAATTTCTACAACTTCTGAATCTACTTGCTCGTCTTTTCTTACAGTTAATTCGAGGGTTATAGGAGCAGAATAAGTAAGATTTCTTAATCGTGCTTCATATGGTAAAATAGGAGAAGAACTTCCATCAGCTTCAGTAATTTTTGGAATTCCTACTTTTATTTTTCCAAGATTTATTTCAAATTCTTCATTATTAATTGTTTCTGATATTTCATCAACAATTTCCTGTATTCTTTTGTCAATAAAATTATTAAAAGAAGTAATATTTGACTCAATTAATGAATGCTCTGCTAGATATTTCTTTACAATTAAGTGTTTATTATCTTTCATATTTAATTCGTTTAGACTACAACTCTATAATGAATGCTATCTTTATCTTCTACTTTTCTTTCTATTTTGATTATATCCCCAACATTACATCCTTCAGGTAATACTGGATCAGATGATAATATCTTTGGTAATTGGGTTTTAGAAATATTTAAGCTTGATAATAGTTTTTCAGACTCTTTTTCATTGAGTTTAAAGTGTTTTGGTTGTAGAATATGCATTTTTATGATTAATTTATGAAGAATGTTAGAGATTTATTTGGAGACTTTAACAACTTCTTAATAATGAAAAATAGTTAAATTTGGTTTAAAAGGTTTTCGGTTTTCCAGGCATTTTTATGAGTAAATGCAAGTTTGTTTATCCTTTATACTTTTCAAGAAACTCTTGTAATTTCGCATCAGACGTTAGGATATGGCCTTTGAGAGGAGATTTGAAAATAAAACTTGTTGGCCTTCTTTTATTGCCTGTGCAAAGCTTATATTGAATAGAATATTGTAATATATTATCTCTAATTTCTGTAACTTCCCAAAAATTAGTGGCTTCTAAATCCTTGATTAATTTATGAGTTTTTTTATTAATTAATTCATTAAATTTAGTCAAGGCTTCTATTCCTGGTTTGTATTTTTTATGTTCTGCTTTTTCTTCTTTACTAAATAAACTTGCAAGATTGTACGTCTTTCCATAGGGTTCCATAAAATTTTAGTAGACGGATACTTTATAAATATTTATATAAAACAAAGAATGGCCCCGAAGGGATTTGAACCCTCGACACCTGGATTAAAAGTCCAGTGCTCTGCCAGGCTGAGCTACGGAGCCATAAATCTTACTAGAAGTATTATTTTATAAACTTATTTAATTTTTCTTCAAATTCCTCACTTGACATTGAACCTACAAATTGCTCAATTTCTTTTCCATTTTTAAGTAAAACAAAGTTTGGAATAGAACTAACATTAAATTTACCTGCAAGTTCTGAATTATCATCAACATTAACTTTTCCAAATTTTATCTTTCCTTTGAATTTTTCACTTAATTCGTCCATTAAAGGATCCATCATTAAACAAGGCATACACCATTCTGCAAAAAAATCAATTAAAACAATTCCATCTTTTGTAAAATCTTCAAATCCTGATTTACTTAATTCAGTAATTTTATCTTTATTTCCCATTTTGTTTAAGAATTAATAAGATTTATAAAAGTTTTTATTGAAATTAATTTGTATATTTATATAGCTTTATTTAACATCTCTTTTTTTGTTTTTGTATGCAATTCTTTATTATAATCTCTCATATTAGTTATATGATTACAATATTCTTTTTCAGTACAAAATCCAGTACTACATTTTGGTTGTAGAAAATATTTTAGCTCTGGTATTGTTTTTGCAATTAAATTTCTTTTCTTCCAAGAAGTCATATATCTTTCAGGTTCACATTCACTACATAATCTCAATGGCAATTCTAAATCAATCATATTTACCAAGTCATAATTTTCTATATTCCTTAATCTTATATTTCTTGGAATCATAAATGCCGCATCTCTTAATGAAATATCTTCATTTACTAATTTATCATAAAATATTAATTGTCTTGCAGTATGATAAATATAAGGAACTAATAATTTAGAATGTTTTTTTAATTTTTTATCAACAACAATAATCTTTTCAATTTTATCTAAAGGAAGATTCTTATCCTCCGAATTTTTATAAGCTTCCTCTATTTGTTGCCAAAATTCTTTTATTCCATTTGATGCTCTTTTTGCAGCAGAATATATTGATTCAACATTTTGTCTTAATGTAGCATGTCTTTTTTGTTCAGACCAAACTCTAAATGATAAACTATCTAAGATTGTCACTCTTACAGCTTCATTATATTCTCCTGTAAGATCTCTTGTTGCCAACATACATTTTATAGATGCTTTTGCAATTTCTTTAGGATCTGTAATTTTTCTTGTTTGTTCAAGAACATCTTTAAGATTTTTTAGACTTTTTTTAAAACCATTAGTTAAATTAATATTTGAATCTATTAATTGAGGTTTTGTTAAAATATTTAATTTTTCTGCTAATTCTGAAGGATAATTTGGAAGGTTGGGATCTTTGAATACATTATAATGAAAATATGTGCCTCTGGGAACTTCTATTCTTTGTTTATACATTATTCCAAGTCCATTTTCTTTTGTAATATCAGAAAATCTTTTAACTAATGTATGAATTTCTCTTGGTAAAAATGGTCCATTAGGATTTATTTCATCTTGTTTAACTTCAAAAGCTAATGTAGCCATCGTGTCTAATGGAAGAACTATAAATAAATCAGCAGGATTATTATAAGATAAAGCTTTGTTAAAAGATTCAATACCATCTAATCTTCCAAATTTTTCTTTGAAAGATTTACTTTCTTTAAATGCTGCTCTTGAAATTTCTAAGTATTCTTTAAGAAGAACATCTCTTTTTGCAATAGTTGTTGGAATTACAATATCTTCTTCTCCTACACTTCTTCTTCGTCCACTAGTAACTAAAGACCTTGAAGCAACTAATCCTGTTAAAGCAGAATCAATCATCTTTGTTCCTTGTAACCCCAAGGTTACTCCTGCAAGACCTCCCATAGAATGACCTCTTCCAATTCCTGTTGCTGTTTTATTAAAAATAGCATCCTTAAGATCTGATTTATCTGGATTTTCTATATATTCTAAAAGTTCTTCTTCTAATCCAATAAAATTCATTCCTCTTGCAACTAATGATTGACGAAAAGAAATAATTTCATCTCCACCCAAAAAATCCCTCTCAAATTCTTTTAGAAAATATTTTTTAAGTTTTTCATTTTTAATTACTATCTCTGGGAATCTACCAAGAGTTGTAACATTTAAATCATTATCAGTAATATATGTTTTATCATCATATTTTAATCTCATTCAAGTTAGAAATATCTTTTTTTTATAAAGATAATTATGGTTAGATATATATTATTTAATTCTGCAATTCTTCCTCGCCCTGACTCGTAGTTCTTCCACTTTGATGCTGTCCTGAATAAGCTCTTTTTATTTCGCCAATTACCGGTTCAAAAACTATTTTAAACATTCTTGAACCTAATTCAAGAGTAAACTTCTTTCCTCCAGCATTATATAGTCCAAAAGTTAATGAACCTTTATATCCTGGATTAGTTATTGAAGGTACTAAAATTACTCCTCCTCTAAATAAAGATGTTCTTGGATATATATTTGGCATTAAATATCTTGGTGGAAGATCTTTTTCATATTTAACTTTTTCTGATGGACAATTAATTTTCTCAATTGTTCCTACCAAAAAATAATCTCCCGGTTTCATAGTTACTTCTTTTTCACCATCTTTTTTTATGTCTGCAATTACTTCTGTCTTTGGGGAGTATCTCTTCTTTACACCTAAATAACTATCTCCAACAATTTTAGCAATTTTTCCAACTCTTAATTCTAACTCAACCCCTTCGGGATTTTCTAATTCTCTTTTACAAAGACCATCAATTAAATTATGTTCTTTATTCAATTCTAAAACTTTCAAGGCAGATAATGGCATTTTAATTTATGAAATTTTTAATTTTTCTAAAATTTTATTTAATTTAGAATATAATTCATCTAAATTTCCTATATTATTAATTCTGTAATCAGATTGTTTTATACATTCTCCTACCTCTTGTCCATTCTTATTATTTGATCTTAAATCTCTTTTATCCATTTCTAAGAAATCTTTCCATGTCTTTATATCACTATGTCTATTTCTCTTTCTCATTCTTTCATATCTTAATACTTGTAGAGAATCAATTGCAATTAAAGTAAAATTTTCTAACCCTCTAAAATATTTTATTTCTCCAGTATTTCTAATTCCATCTATTACAAAATTCTTATTTTCTGAATTAATATATAGATTTTTTATTGTAATTTCTGCTAAAACACCCTTTCCATGTTTCTCTCTTAATTCATCTCCAATATCTTGTAAATCTTTAATAGTATAATTCTCTAGATTTCTTCTTTTAGCTTCTTCTCTAACTCTATCTGATAATGAAGAATAAATAAAACCTTTTTGTTTTAGAATTTTAGAAACCTCTCCTTTTCCAGAAGCCTTAGATCCTGTTAATCCTATTATCATCTTTATTCTCCACATCCTTTTGGATCAATCCAATCACATTCTGGACATATCTCATTACAATGACCTTTTTTAATTGTTTGAGTCCCACATAAAGCACAAAAACCACCTTTTTCTTCTTCAGATAATTCTTCTAGATTATTTTGTTTGTTATCATCAACAACTTTTGTTTTAATTTTGTCTTTTTTATTATCTAAGAATTCTTTTTCAAGATAATGAAATATATAATCTGTAACAGAATCTGCTACTTTTATATCTGGATGTCCCTCATATACTAATCCCTTTGGTTCAAATTTTTGATGTCTAAATTTTTTGCTAAGTGTTTCTAATGGAACACCATATTGAAGAGCCATTGAAGTAAGAATACCAATACCATCCATAAGTCCTCCAACAGTACTTCCTTCTTTACTCATGTTTATAAAAACTTCTCCTGGATTTCCATCAGGATATTTTCCAACTGTTAAATACCCCTCATGTTCAGCAATATCAAATTTATGAACTATTGCTCCTCTTGTTTTTGGAAGTTTTTTTCTTATTGGTTTTAATGTTTCTTTCTTTGAGAAACTTAATGGTTGCATTTTTTTACTTCCATCTCTATATAATACAACTGATTTAAGACCTAATTTCCATGCATGCATATATACATTTTCTATTTCTTCAATTGTTGCTTCTTCTGGTAAATTAACTGTCTTAGATATTGCTCCTGATATAAATGGTTGAACCGCAGCCATCATCTCCAAATGACCTTGATAGGAAATTGTTCTTTTTCCATTTTTAGGTTTATTTGCGCAATCAAATACTGCAAGATGTTTATCTTTTAAATTAGGTGCTCCTTCAATTGTATTATTTTGATTAATATAATTAGTAATACTATCTATTTCTTTATCATTGTATCTTAATTTCTTTAAAGCTAGTTTTACAGTATTATTAGTTAATCTAAGAGTTCCTCCATCTGAAAGAAGTTTTGTTTGAACTAAACCTATTTCTGGTTCAACTCCTTTTGTATCACAATCCATCATAAATCCAATTGTTCCTGTAGGAGCTAGAACAGTTGCTTGAGCATTTCTAAACCCATATTTCTTTCCTTTTTCAATAACATTATCCCAAGTTTTTTTAGCTTCATCAAGTATATTTTCTAATCCTTTTGGAATTTTCTTTCTGTTAATTTTCTTTAATGCATTTTTATGCATCTCCATTACTTTTAACATAGGTTTTTTGTTTTTCTCAAATTCTTGAAATGTCCCTATTTTATTAGCCATCTCAGTAGAAGTTTCATAAACTTTTCCTGTAAGTAAAGCAGTTATTGCTCCAGCAATTGATCTTGCTTCATCAGAATCATATGGTAGTCCTAAAGCCATAACTAATGAACCTAAATTAGCATAACCCATTCCAAGAGGTCTAAATTTATGAGAGTTTTCTGCAATATCTTTTGTTGGATAACTAGAATTATCAATTTCTAAATCCTGAGCAATAGCTGTTGTTCTTACTGCATTATTAAATCCTTCAATATCAAATGTTCCATCTTTGTTTAAAAATTTTAGTAAATTTTGTGAAGCAAGATTGCATGAAGAATCATCAATAAATGAATATTCGCTACATGGATTAGTTGCATTTTGCCTTTCAGAATTTGGACAAGTATGCCAATCATTCATAATATCATCAAATTGCATTCCAGGATCTCCACAAAAGTGCGTTCCTTCTGCAATTTTTCTTAATAATTCTTTTGCTTTGTATTTTGGCATCTTATTATTCATATTTTTACTATGAACTGGAGTAGTCTGCCATTCTTTATCATTTTTAACAGCCTCCATAAATTTATCACTAGCTCTTATAGAAATATTTGTATTTTGAAAAGCAACAGTATCTAATGCATTTCTAGGATTTACTCCATTATTTATTAGGATATGGGCTTTTTCTTCTTCTTTTCTTTTAGATTCTATAAATTCATAAATATCAGGATGATTTATCTTTAAACTATTCATTTTTGCAGCTCTTCTTGTTTTTCCACCAGATTTTACAATTCCTGCAACTTTATCATAAAATTCCCAATAAGCTAAAGGGCCCGAAGGTTTTCCTCCACCAGATAATTTTTCTCTTGAAGATCTTAGTGTTGAAAGATCTGTTCCTGTTCCGGATCCATATTTAAATAACATAGCTTCATTTACTGCAAGTTGCATTATACCTTCCATTGTATCATTAACATGTTGAATAAAACAAGCAGAAGTTTGAGGATATTCTTTTTCTCTTCCTTTTGGCATTCTTATAACCTTATTTTTATCTTTGACTATATATGCTTCTCTTTGATCATAACTTTTTTCTTTTTCAATTCTATGAATTCCTACGTTGAACCATACTGGTGAATTAAATGCCATTCTTTGATCTAATGCTAAATACGTAAGTTCATCTTCAAATATATCTGCTTCTTTTTTTGAATCAAAATATTTTTGTTTTAAAGCCCAATCTTTAAAGGTTGTAGCTACTCTTTTAGTAAGTTGTTTTGCAGAATATTCTCTTTTTGGTGTTTCTTGTTCTCCATAGAAATATTTTGATCCAACTATTTTTCTTGCTAGATGACTCCATCCAGAAGGAAATTCAACATCTTTTTGAGTAAATAATGTTTTTCCCTCGTCATCAGTTATATTAATATTACTTTTCTCCCACTTAAAACAATCTATTGGTTTTCTTTTTTCATCTGTAAAATATCTTTTATATTTCATCTTAAAAACTCTTTTTTAAAATTCCTATTAATTAAAATTTTTGAATACTATTTAAAGATTTATATAAATAAAGATACAAAATAAGATTATTTCAAATTATCAAGCCAACCGATCTCTTTATTTATCCTTTTTTTAAACAATTTTCCAACATTTGCCTGATTTTTTGCCTGATGATATTTAAAATACATATAATCACCCATAATTCCTATAATTTCTATTTTCCCTGTTTTATGAGACATCATATATTTGAATCTCTTACCAAGACCGCTAAGTTGTTTTTTTGCTTCTTCAACAATTTTAATACCATCATACAATGTAACTTGAAAATGATTTTTAACTCTTTTAACAGGTCTACATTGAAAAATATAATATGGATTTACACCAATACTTGTAAGTTTATTCATAAGTTTTGAAAGTATCTCTGGATTATCATTTACTCCTTTAAGTAATACTGTTTGATTTTTTACAATAACTCCTGATTTTATAAATTTACTCACAGCCTCAGTTGATTTTTTAGTAATCTCTTTAGGATGATTAAAATGAGTGATAATATATATTTGTTTATTTTTAGAATATTTTTTAAAAACTTCTAAAAGTTTTTTATCTTTAATAATTCTATCCGGAAATACAACAGGAATTTTACTTCCAAATCTAATATACCTTATATGAGGAATTGAAAACAATAATTTTATTACTTTTTCTATTACTTCTGTTGGTTGTATTAAAGAATCTCCCCCGCTGATAAGAACATTATCTATTTCTTTATGTTTCTTAATATAATCTGTCGCATCATTAACCCTTTTTAATATTTCTTTTGTTTGTAATCCCACAAGTCTTTTTCTAAAACAATATCTACAATAAGCTGCACATCTATTTGTTAGTAGCATTAATGCTGTTTGAGGATATTTATGTTGTAACCCTACTGTTTTTGTATTTTCACTTTCTCCACTAGTATCATAGTCTCCAGAGAGATCCATTTCTTCAACAGAGGGAACAATCATTTTCTTAATTGGGTCGTTTTTATCATTCTTATCTATTAAAGAAAGATAATATTTTGTAATTTCT
The DNA here is from genome assembly GCA_002689985.1 of Candidatus Pacearchaeota archaeon. GTDB lineage: Archaea > Nanobdellota > Nanobdellia > Pacearchaeales > GW2011-AR1 > NP1466. Next base: position 9,985 of record NZDC01000021.1, read on the forward strand.
ATTGGATGGATTTTTACAACTTTTTCAAGAACAATCTCTTCTTTTTTTGGAATAGAGATATATCTTTTAAGCTGTTTAATACTAGATATTCCATTAATTAATATCCCTTCACCCATAAAAATCTAAAAAAATTACTATTTAAGAAGCTATCTGTTTCCAAAAAATAAGGCAAAACCTTTATAAAGGAATTTTCTGAAAATCCACTATAAAAACATTTAAAAAGATATATGAATAATATTTCATATGAAATCATGTTCATCAAATACCTATCATTTATTTTTTAGAAATCTTGCAAATCCTTTGAGAATAGATATAATCTCCTTACTAAAAGAAAAAACAATGTCTGTAACAGAACTCTCAAAAAAATTAAATTTAGAACAAAGTAAAATATCACATGCACTTTCATCAATGAAGAATTGCAATGTTGTTGAATCAAAACAAAATGGAAAGCAAAGAATTTATTCTTTAAATAAAAAGACAATTACTCCAATTCTTAAGATAATAGACAAGCATAAATGCAGATTCTGTAAAGAGGAAATAAAATGAAACAAATATATTTTGATAATGCTGCAACAACAAGAGTTGATTCTAAAGTAATAGATGCAATGCTTCCTTATTTTAAAGATAAATTTGGAAATGCATCTTCTCAACATTTTAAGGGAAAAGAAGGAAAAGAAGCATTAGATAAAAGTAGAGAAGTTATTGCAAAAGAAATAAATGCAAAATCTGAAGAAATTATATTTACGTCAGGCGGAACAGAATCCAATAATTTGGCATTAAAAGGATTATTTTTTTCAAATTATCCTAAAAAAGATCATATCATTACAACAAAAATAGAACACGACTCAATATTAAATGTATGTAGATTTTTAGAAAAAAACAATGCTAAAATCACTTATTTAGATGTGGATAATGAAGGGTTTATTAATTTAGAAGATTTAAAAGAAGTAATAACTGAAAAGACAATTGTTGTATCAATCATTCATGGAAATAATGAAATTGGAACTATTCAAGATTTAGAAAAAATTGGAAAAATATGTAAAGAAAAAGGAGTTCTATTTCATACAGATGCATGTCAGAGTTTTACAAAAACTAAAATTGATGTAAAAAAACAAAATTTAGATTTAATAACATTAAACTCTCATAAAATTCACGGACCAAAAGGTGTTGGAGGATTATTTATTAAAAATGGCTTACAAATAACTTCATTATTTCATGGAGGAGGACATGAAAAGAAATTAAGAAGTGGTACAGAAAACACCTCTGGAATTATTGGTTTTTCAAAAGCAGTAGAAGTTGTAAATTCAAAAGATATTCAAAAAATGGAAAAATTAAGAGATAAATTAATTAATGGAATTTTAAAAATTCCAAATACAAAACTTAATGGACATTTAAAAAAAAGATTATGTAATAATATAAATATTTCATTTAATAATATTGAAGGAGAAGCAATTGGAGGACATTTAGAGAATATTGGAATTTATGCCTCAACAGGTTCAGCTTGTATGTCGAATACACTTGAGACTAGTCATGTTTTAAAAGCCTTAGGACTTTCACCCTTAGAATCAAATAGTTCATTAAGAATAAGTATAAGTAAGTATACAACTAATGAAGAAGTAGATTATATTTTAAAAGAACTTCCAAAAATTGTAGAAAGATTAAGAAGTATTAGTCCCTTAGTTAATTAAAATGATACCAAAAATAATATTTAGATACTCAAGAATTTATGACCAGAAATTCAGAGATTCAAAACTAATTCAAAAAAATCTCATAAAAAGAAACCACAAATATCCCTCCATTAAAAAAATAGAAAACTATATTAAAAAAATAGAAAAACTGTGGAAAAAAGAAGGGGAAAAAATTCTAAAAGAAATAGCTAAAATAACTGGTTTTAAATGGAAAGAAAAAGAAATTATTTGTTATGTTATTGGTATTGGGGGATGTTTTTCAGATCCATTAACAATCAAAATTTTTAAAAACACTAGTTATTTTATTGATGTCTTAACACATGAATTAATTCATCAAATTCAAACTCAAAATCATAATTTATTTATTAAATGGTTTAATTATATAAGAAAAAATTACAAAGATGAACCAAAAACTACAAAATCACATATATTATTGCATGCAGTACATTGGAAACTTTTAGAGACTCTTTTTGATAAAGAGAGAGTTAAAAAAATTATCAAAAAACATAATGATTTTAAAGATTATAAAAGAGCATGGAAAATTGTAGAAGAAGTCGGTGCGGAAGATATAATAAAAAAATTTAAATTAATAACTAAATAAAAGGAGGATAAAATGAAATACCCTGAAAATAAAAAGATGAATGAAGAATGTGTAGAATGTGATGATGAAACAGGATTATGTAGTCCTGTAAGTTGTGACAAATTAATAGAAGGAAAGGAGTAAATTAAATTTAAGGAGGAAAAATGGCAAAAAAAATAACAAAAAAAACGAAGTTAGGAAATTTATTAAAAGCAAATGAAAAAGCATCAGAGATTTTATTTGAATCTGGAATGAGTTGTATTGGTTGTTCTATGGCAACCGAAGAAACAATTGAACAAGGTTGTTTAGCTCACGGGATGGATAAAAAAGACATTGATAAATTAGTTGAGAAATTAAATAAAAAATAAAATGGCACTAGATTATTCAAAAAAAGTAATGCAGAATTTCATGCACCCAAAAAATATGGGTGAAATTAAAAATGCAGATGGAATTGGAAAAGTTGGGAATCCTACCTGTGGAGATGTCATGTGGGTTTATATAAAAGTAGGAGGAAAAGGGAAAAAAGAATTTTTAAAAGATGTTAAGTTCAAAACATTTGGATGCACTGCTGCTATTGCAACTTCATCAATGATTACACAATTAGCAAAAGGAAAAAGTTTTGAGAAAGCACAGAAGATAACAACAAAAGATATTGCAAAATCTCTTAAAGGACTTCCACCAATTAAGATGCATTGTTCAAGTCTTGCAAGTGATGCTTTGAAAAAAGCAATAGAAGACTATAAAAATAAGAAAGTAGAGAATAAATAAATGACTTATAAAACTAAAATACTTGAAATTGAAGACTTAACTCATGATGTGAAGAAATTTGTAGTTGAAAAACCAGAAGGTTATAATTTCATACCTGGACAACATACAATAGTATCTATTAATCAACCTAAATGGGAAAATAAAAAAAGATTATTTACGTTTTCTTCATCTCCAGAGGATCCTTTACTTGAATTTATTATAAAAGTTTATCCTAAAAATAAAGGGGTTACAGAAAAACTTCATACACTTGTTATTGGAGATGAATTAATCATTGGAAAAGCATTGGGAATACTGGGTTATAAAAATAAGGGAATTTTTATTACAGCTGGAACAGGAATCGCACCTTTTGTATCAATCTTAAAACAATTAAAAAAAGAAGGGGAAAATAAAGAACAAAAATTATTTTTCTCTAATAAAACTTGTAAAGATATTATTATGGAAGATAAACTAAAAGAGATTTTTAAAAATAAAATTATATTTACTTTAACTCGCGAGGATAAAGAAGGATATAATAAAGGACGAATAGATGAATCATTTCTAAGAAAAAACATAGATGATTTTAATCAAAATTTTTATATTTGTGGATCTAGGGAATTTATGAAAAATATAAAAGATATCTTAAAAAATATTGGAATAAAAGAGGAATTAATAATTATTGAAAAATAATATGGAAAAAACAACAAAGATACTTGTTGATGAGCATAAAAATATACTAAAAGTTGTAGATGTTATTGAACATGAGTGTGATTTAGTTGAATCTGGAAAAAAGTTAGATAAAGATTTTTTTATTAAAGCAATTTATTTTATAAGAAATTATGCAGATAAATTTCATCATGCAAAAGAAGAAGATATTTTATTTAAGGAATTATTAAAAGATTCAGTACAAGAGAGATTACATTGTAATCCAATTGAACAAATGTTACATGAACATGAGAAAGGTCGTAATTTTGTAAAATTAACAGAAACTGGTGTTAAAAAAGGAAATTCTAAAAAAGTTATAGAAGACGCAAGAAATTATATTAATTTAATCAGAGACCATATCTATAAAGAAGATAATATTCTTTATCCTATGTCTGATGAAGCTCTGGATAAAAAAACTCAAAAAGATATATTAGATAGATTCTCTAAAGCAGATAAACTAAAAGATAAGGATAAGAAAAAGTGTTTGCTAATTGTTAATGAGTTTAAAAAAAGATAATCTTTTAATATGGAGTATATTTTAATATTATATGAATCAAAAGATAAAAGCAATTATTGAAATTTCTATAATTATTCTCTTATTTATCTCTCTTTCTTATATTATTCAAACAAATATAGATTCAATAAAAGAAGTTGTTGGGGACAGATATACTAGTATGTTTTTTTATATTTTAATAACAGTTGTTGCTGTTGTTATTGCTCCAATAAGTGCAACACCATTATTACCTTTAGCATCTAATTTATGGGGATGGTTAATTGCAGCTATTTTAAGTATTATTGGATGGACAATTGGTTCACTTATTGCTTTTGTTATTGCAAGAATTTATGGTCTATCTATTATTAAAAAATTTATCTCAATAGAAAAAATAAGAAATATAGAAAAGAAAATCCCAGATACAAATATTTTTTGGAGTATTGTGTTTTTAAGAATGATTCTTCCTGTTGATATATTAAGTTATACACTGGGAATTTTCAGTAAAATTAAAACAAGAGATTATTTACTTGCAACTATAATAGGAGTTGCTCCGTTTGCTTTTGTATTTGCATATTTAGGAAGAATGCCCCTTCTTTATCAAGTTATTTCTTTTTTTATTGCAATGATAATTTTACTTGCAGGATTTATTATTAAAAAGATTAGAGATAAATAGAAAGATTTATATTCTCAAAATTATCATAAAATAATATGGATAAAACAGTAGTGATATTAATAGTGGTTTTATTATTTGTTTTAGGAATTTTTGCAATTACTGTAATGGGTGGAGACAGTGGAGCAACAGGAAGTGCTATTGCAAATTCATATCCGACATCCCAATATTCTGGCGGCGGATGTGGAATATAAAAGTTAACTTATAATAAAAATGGAATTTAAATGTAATCCTTGTAATAGAGATTTTAATTTAGAAGATAGTTTAAACCAACATAATCTTGCAAAACATACAAATAATAAAAAAGAAAAGGTAAATTCTAGAAAATACTTTATTTTTGGTTTAATTGGTTTAATAATTATTCTTTCATCATTTACTGTTTATTCATATGTAAACAAACTAGGAGGTTATGATGATTTTGTAAATTGTCTGAATGATAAGGGTGTAATAGTTTATGGAAATGATTTTTGTCAATATACTAATCAACAACTAAATTTTTTTGGTAAATCAAAAGAGAATCTAAATTATATAAAATGTTTTGAAAATAAAGAGTTATGTGATGAAAAAGAAATTAAGATTACTCCGACGTGGGAAATCGATGGAGAGATGTATGAACAAGTTCACGACTTTGAAAGACTATCTCTTTTAAGTGGATGTGAATTGTAAAGAGTAACATTTTTATACTAAATTAGAGGGGATAATTTATGGAAAATAAAAAACTTGGGACATTATTTATTGTATTTAGCATAGTTTTTTTAGCATTTTTATTTTATTTTAATATTAATATGTCTCAAAAAGCAAATGAATTAGGATGTTTTGTTAGTAGTGAATGTGAGAAAGTTGAGAATTTTCTAAATGCAACTAATGTTGGATTTGGATTTTTTGGGTTTATGTTTGGATTAGGATTTTATCTTTTATTTTTTAATAGAACTGAAGATATAATATTAAAAAAATTAGAAGAAGATAAAAATAAAAAGATTAATGATTCAAAGTTTGATACAATTCTAAAAGCTCTTGATTCTTATGAAAGAAAAGTCTTAAAAGCTGTAAAGGAACATGATGGAATTACTCAAAATATTTTAAGATTAAGAACAGATATGTCAAAAGCAAAACTAAGTTATGTATTGCAAGAATTAGAA
>NZDC01000022.1 GCA_002689985.1 Candidatus Pacearchaeota archaeon
GAAAAAGTACTTGTTGCTTTATCTGGAGGAAAAGATTCAACTGTTACTGCTTATTTATTAAAAAAATATGGATATAATATAGAAGGAATTCATATTGATCTAAAAATAGGAGATTATAGTGAAAAGTGTTTAAAAGCTGTAAAAAAACTTTCTTATGATTTAAATATAAAACTTCATATTTATGATATTAAAAAAGAGATGGGAAGCGGAATATGTTATTTAAGATCGGCAATACAATCAAAACATAAAGGAAATATAAAAAACTGTGCAGTTTGCGGAGTTATTAAAAAATGGATATTTAATAGAATTGCAAGAAAATTAAATGCAAAAAAAATTGCAACAGGACATAATCTAGATGATGAAGCACAGACATTTTTAATGAATATATTTAAGGCAAGTCCAAAACTAAGTGCAAATATAGGACCAATATCAAAAAATATACAAAATAAAAAACTTATTCCAAGAATAAAACCTCTTTTTTATGTTTTAGAAGATGATATAAGAAAATATTCCAAAAAAAATAAACTTCCAGTTGTCTATGAAAAATGTCCATGCTCCTTAGATTCTTATAGAGTACAAGTAAGAGAATTCTTAAATACAATATCTGGAAAAGATAAAGAAAATATAATTAGAAATTTTGATAAAATTTCAGAAAAAATAAAAACATTAGGAGATATTAGGATAAAATATTGTGAGGTGTGTCAAGAACCTTCAAGAAATACATTATGTAAAAAATGTGAGTTAATGAGAGTTTGATATGGGCACGGAGAGAACTGCTACTAATTGGTTCATTTGAGGATAATATGCTTAATTAATTTCTAGATACTTAATATATCAAGTTTATCATACATCATTAAAAGAAGAGCTGTGTTTGTATCATTAAGACTAAGAGCTTTCTTCACTTTTTCTACATCATTCATTAATTCAACATATTGTTCTATGTCTTCTTTTTCCATTATCAGATTAGATATATAGAGTTTTTATATTTTTCTAATCTTTACCAATATTATGAGCTATCTCTACAATTATCCATATAACAAGAATAAAAATAAAGCTTTTTCTAAAATACTATTAGATTCATACCTTTTTAAATATTACCAGTTGAACCTTTTAGTGTCACAGTGGGCACGGAGGGAATCGAACCCCCTTCTAGCGGGCTGGAGCCGCTTATAATACCAGTATACCACGCACCCTTATTTCTACTAAGAAACAATTGATTTTTAATATTTTCTATCCTATCTTTTTTATTTCACTAATCTCTTTATCCGAAATAGAACACCCTTTAAATTTAACTGCATAAAGTAGTGCATCTAATAAAGCAGTACTTTTTAATTTCATAAGACCTTTTTTATAGACAACATAAACTAATTCTGCTGATCTAATAAATTTAAATCCTTTAAAAAATTTAAAATTTTCTTTTTTAGAATTTACTCTTGTATGTAATTTTCTTTGTAATAATCTTTCTAAACTTTCTGGTTTTTCTCCAAGCGCTCTTGTTGTTCTTTCATCAATTGCAATAACATTTTTTATTTTCTTTTCATTAAGTATTTGGCTTAATGCTAAACAAGAAGCTTCTCCAGAATCAATAATATGAACTTCTTTTCCACGTCCAATAAAGGTATTATTCGCAATATCTAAAAGTTCATTAGTTTTTTTTAAAATATCTTTATCATTTACATTTAATGAAATTGGTAATTCAAGAATTTTATTATCAAATAATTGTTTTAGTTTTAATCCTTCAAGTTCAAATCTTTTTGTTGTAAGAGGTTTATCAATTACTTCTTTTTTTACGTCACTTGTTATTATAAATTTACCCTTAAATATTTTTTTTAATCCAATAATTTCAGGAAATAGTCCATTCATTGAAAGACTTATTAAGGTACTTGAATCAAAAATTATTACTTTTTCCATTATCCAAACATCTCCATTACAAGTTTTATTCTTGATTTAACATCATAAGTTTTTGCAAGTGAAACATTAGAAATATTTCTTTGTCCTGAATAATTTGCAAGTTCCCAAAGTGAAATTCCTAAGAGTTTTGCAGTTTTCTCCATTGAAATACCATGTTCATAAATTTTTGATGCCTTATTGATACTTGCTTTTCTAAAAACATCTTGAATATATATTTTTAGATTTCCAGAAAGTTTGTTAATATTTTTTCTTATTGATTCTAAATGTAATCTTAAATCATTTTCATTATTCTTCTTAATTGCATTAATTCCATTATTTATAGAAGAAATTAAACCTTTGTAAAATTCCTTCCATCCAGGATATTGTTTATACTCTTTTCTTTCTAAGATTTTTCCAATAGAATAAACTATTACTGCAATTGCAATATTATCAGAATCATGAGTACGAGATGCAGTATTAATTGTTTGATTACTTAATTCTTTTAATTTTGAAAAATCATTTTTAGTAATTGAATTTTTTGTCTCTTCAAGAATTCTTAAGACATTCTCTTTTTCTTGCATATTAATAAATAGAAAATTAGATTAATAAATGTTAAGTTTTTATATTATTAAATATTAAACAAATTATGAAAAAAGTAATAATAGATACAAATTTCATACTTAGTTGTATAAGAAATAAAATAGATTTTTTTGAAGAAATAAAATTGATGGGAATGGAAATATTAATTCCAAAACAAGTAATAGATGAATTAAAAAGAATACATAACTCAAAAAAGAAGCTTCATTTTAGAGAAAATGCAAAAGTTGCCTTAAAAATCTTAGAAAAAAACTCATTTAAAAAAATTGATTTAAAACAAAAATATGTTGATAAGGGATTAATTCAATTTACAAAGAAGAACCAAAACATTATTATAGCTACTCTTGATAGAGAACTTAAAATGAAAATAAAAAATCCTAAATTAGTAATAAGAAATAAAAAGAAATTAGAAATAATTTAATATGGATGAAAATTATACAGAAAATAGGCATACTCGTTTTCCTAAATTATTAGCACGTACTAAAGGACTTAGTACTTATAATTGTCTTTATTGTGGAGAAACTTTAGCATTCTCTGATAATAAAGATACACAATTAAACTCTGATCTTAATAGCTTAGAAAAAAAATCAACTTGTTGCTTTAATTCTTAATGATAATGAGGTTAATCGATCTAATAAAAGTGAATTAGATTGCATGTTCTAATAAAGATATTAACCGAAGGGCTTTTAAAGCAAATTTTACTTTAATTTTTATTAAAATGTTTTATTTAACTGAAGTTGAAGATTATGTAAGAGTAGAACCAAAATTATTTGGTTTATCTACTGCTGATGCTATTGATAAACAACTTAAAGAAAGTTATGAAGATTATTATGATAAAGAGTTAGGAAGAGTAGTTTCAGTAATTGAAGTTTTAAACATTGGAGAAGGAGTAATAATTCCTGGAGATGGTGCGGCATATTATAACTCAACATTTAAATTACTTGTATGGAAACCAGAACTTCAAGAATTAACCTATGGAATAATTTCAGAAATAACCAATTTTGGAGCATTTATAGATATGGGAGTTATGAAAGGAATGATTCATATAAGTCAAACAATGGATGATTATGTAAGTTTTAGTAAAGCAAATTCTTTACTTGGAAAATCTTCAAAAAGAAGCTTGAAAAATGGAGATTTATGTCTTGCAAGAATTGTAGCAATTAGTTATAAAGGAAATGAACCAAAAATTGGACTCACAATGAGACAACCGGGTTTAGGAAAGATTGATTGGATTAAAGAAGATAAACTAAAAAAAGAAAAGGAAGAAAAAAGAATAGCAAAAGCACAAGAAAAAGCAGTTAAAGGAAAAGGGGGAAAGAAAAAATAAAATGGCAAAACAAAAAGCATGTAAGATTTGTAATAAGATATATGAAGGGGATAAGTGTCCTAAATGTGATTCCAAAGAATCAACAGATAGTATTAAAGGAAGAATAATTGTTTTAGATCCTAAAAAATCAGAGTTAGCTGAAAAAATAAATATAAAAGATAAAGGCAATTTTGCAATTAAAACTAGATAATATTTCTAAAATGGAAAACTTTAATATAATTAATAAAAAAGAAAATCCTTTATTTAAAAGAAAAGAAGTTCAAATAGAAGTTAATTCTAAAATTACTCCAAGCCATATTGATGTTGAAAAATTAATTTCTGAAAAACTATCAACTCAAGCTGAAAATATAAAGATAAAGAAGATTTCTGGAAGATTTGGATCAAATAATTTCTTAATTAATGTTAATATCTATGATACAAATAAAGATAAAAATGAAATAGAGCAAAAATCAAAAAAAGAAAAAGAAGCAGAAAAAAAAGCTGCTGAAGAAGCAAAAAAGGAAGCTGAAGCAAAGAAAGCTGCTGAGGAAAAACAAACGTCTGAACAAAAAACTCCTAAAGAAGAGGCAAAATCTGAGGTAAAAGAACAAAATGCCTAAAAAGATAGTAAAAAAAGGGAAAAAATCTCATAAGAATAAACCAACTAGTAAAAAATATACTAAATATAAGATAGATGGTGATAAAATTACAAGAGAAAGAAATTGTCCAAGATGCGGACCTGGAATATTTTTAATGAAAGCTAAAAATAGAGTTTATTGTGGTAAATGCACTTATAGTGAATTTGAATCTAAGAAATAAGATTAATGATTATAAAACCCGAGAGGGTTATCCACACCAATAAAATAGTATAGTATGAAGTTCCCCCTGGGTAAAAAGAGGTGATATAATATAGAGTACCTTCTAATATATAAACCTTTCGGTATTGTTACTCTTCAAAAATGACAGTCGATAATTAGTCTAGAGTAGTAATTAAATAATATTTTTAGGCACTACTCTTAAATATATTAGGTACTACACTATCTTTATATATTATCTTTGTTTTAATATTACATGACAGAAGAGGTAAAAATAGTAGAAAAATCTTCATCTCAAGAGCAAATTCATGATTTATTGTTTAGTAAAGATATAGGATGGCAAGATATTATCTATGATTTAATTAATTCTGAGCAATTAGACCCATGGAACATCAATATAACTATCTTAACTAATAGATATCTTGAAAGAATAAAAGAACTTGAAGAAGAAGACTTCTTAATTTCAAGTAAAGTACTTCTTGCAGCAGCACTTCTTTTAAGAATAAAGTCAGAAGTACTATTAAATAAGTATATTAAGAGTATAGATGAAATTCTTTTTGGAAAAAAGGAAAAAAAGAAGCATGTTTTAGAAAGAATAAACCTTGATGAAGATATTCCAGAATTAATTCCAAGAAGTCCTATTCCAAGATTTAAAAAAGTTACATTAAAAGAATTAATTGATTCTTTAAATAAAGCAATTACAACTGAAAATAGAAGAATAAAAAAGGAAATAATTAACAGAAATGCTTTAAGAGAAACTTCATTTTCTATTCCAAAAAGAAAATTTAGTATAAAAGATAAAATAAAAGAGATTTATAGAAAATTAATCATTCATTTTGATACAAATAAAGGTAATAAGAAAATTACTTTTACAGAATTTATAGGCAAAGATAGTGAAGAAAGAATAATTTCATTTTCTTCATTATTACATTTAGATACACAAAAGAAAGTCTGGCTTGAACAAATGGATCATTTTGAAGAAATTGATATATGGCTAAAAGATGTTTATTTTAAACATAATAAAGATCCTTTTGAAGAATTAAGAGAAGAAGTTCAAGAAGAAATTGAAAATTTAAATGAAGAACAAAAGAAAAGACTAGAAGAGATTAATTCTGATTTTGAAAACCCTCTGGGGCAGATGTTTGAGTGAGTTTCTTTAAGCTATTTGCTTATCTTCTAATATTATAGCATCTTTTGGTAAAGGTTTTCTATGACAATCATAAAACATTTTTGTATTAGGATATTTTTTTAAATTCTCTACATATTTCTCTTTATTTTCTATCTTAAGTTTATCAATACTTATTACATTTTGTTTTGGAACAATTAATCTTCCAACTTCTTCATAATCTTTAGTAGAAACAAAATCTTCACCATTAATATTTACTTCTTCTCTTTTCTCAAATATAGCATAATTTAATTTAAACTTGTCAAATCTATCCGATTCTTTTTTATCCAAACCAGGAATTAAATCAAATAAATTTCCGCCATTCTCTAATTTAATTAAAAGTTCTTCAATATTATTAGATTTTAACTTAATTCTACATCTCCAAGAGTCCCAGGCTATAACTTCCCAGGCAAAATATGGAACAGATATTGGTTCAATAACCATATCTTAAGACAATATATGTGTTTTATAAATATTATTGAGATATAAAACAACATTAGAATTTTATTAAGAGGTCAACTCAAAATTATCGTCAATTGATTTAACCTTTGATTTATTCATATTAAGATTTACAATTAAGTGTTCTTCAAGTTTTGGGGGTATAGTATATTTATTTGGA
>NZDC01000023.1 GCA_002689985.1 Candidatus Pacearchaeota archaeon
AACAAGAACACAAGCTATTTTTAAAATACAAAATGAAATAACAAATGCATTTAAAGAATTTTTTTATAAAAAAGGTTTTTTAGATATGCAACCTCCATGCATTATTGGTTCATCGTCAGAAGGAGGAACAGAATTGTTTAGCGTAAAGTATTTTGAAAAAGATGCATATCTAGCTCAATCTCCTCAACTATATAAGCAAATGATTGCATGTTCTATGGAAAAAACTTTTATGATTACTCCTGTTTGGAGAGCTGAAAAACATAATACTACAAGACATATTAATGAAATAAGGCAAATGGATATTGAAGTTGCTTTTGCTAATCAAGAAGTTGCAATGAAATATCTTGAAGAATCTGTAAAATATATTATAGGAGAAGTAATTAAAAAATGTAAAGATGAATTAGAATTATTAAAGATTACATTAAAAATTCCTAAATCTAAATATTTGAGTTATGATGAAACAGTTAAACTTCTTAAAATGAAATATGGAGAAGACTTAAGTCCAGAAGATGAAAGAAAGCTTGAAAAAAAATTTCCAGATACAATTGTTTTTGTTTATTCTTGGCCATTATCTTTAAAGCCATTTTATATTATGCCTAAAACTTTAAGTAAAAATGAAAAACTTTCAAGTGGATTTGATGCAATCTATAAAGGAATTGAAATTTGTTCTGGAGGTCAAAGAATCCATATACCTGATTTATTAACAGAAAGACTAAAAGCCAATGGACTTGATCCTAAGGATTTTAAATCATATATTGATAGTTTCCGGTATGGAGCACCGAGCCATAGTGGGTGGAGTTTAGGTCTTGAAAGAATGACTCAAATTATTTGTGGACTCGATAATATCAAAGAGGCTACCATGTTCCCTAGAGATAGGGATAGACTTACACCTTAAGTTTTTAAATTGCTTCTTCTTAGAATTATTATGGATTTTTTATGGCATGAAGTATCTGAAAAAGAGAAAAAAGAGATAAAAGAGGAAGCTAAATCTATAATGGATTCTTTTTCTGAAAAACTAAGTAAGATTGATAAGAAAATATCTGAATCTTTAATTGAACGTGAAGAATATGAAAGAGAAGAAGGAGAATCTAATGAGCGTGATAGCAAATTTAAAAAAATTATGTTTGAAAATGCTCCTAATAAAAATAAAGATTTTATAATTGCGGAGAAAAAGAAATGGTAAATACACGACAAAAATTAAGAGAATATCTAAAACAAATTAAAAAAAATGATCAAAAAGGAAATAAGATAAATGCATTTTTACAATTAAATCCAAATGTCTTAAAAGATGCAAAAAGAATTGATTCTAAAAAAAATAAAGGAAAACTTGCAGGCAAAATAATTGGAGTAAAAGCTGCAATAAATGTTAAAGGACTTAATGCTTCATGTGCTTCAAAAACATTAGAAAATTATAAGTCTCCATATGATGCAACTGTTATTAAAAAAATTAAAGATGAAGATGGTTTAATTATTGGTATGACTAATTGTGATGAATTTTGCAGTGGTTCATCTGGTGAAACAAGCGCATATAAACCAACAAAAAATCCTAAAAATTTAAAATTAATTCCTGGAGGATCAAGTTCCGGAAGTGCAGCATGTGTTTCTGCTAATTTTTGTGATATGGCTTTAGGATCTGATACTGGTGGAAGTATTAGAAATCCTGCAAGTCATTGTGGAGTTGTTGGAATAAAACCAACATATGGATCTGTTTCAAGATATGGATTAATTGATTTATCGATGAGTTTAGATCAGATTGGACCAATAACAAAAAATGTAAATGAATCTGCTTTATTATTAAGTATTATTTCTGGAAGAGATGAAAATGATTCTATAACTCAGGAATCATTAAAATTAAATTTAAAAGAAATTGAAAAAATTCCTAAAAATATTACTATTGGTATTTTAGATTTTAAAATACAAGATCAAAAAATACAAGAATTAATCGATGATAAAATAAAAGAAGCTGCTGATAAATATAAATGGAAAATAAAAAAAATTAAGATAGATCATATTGATTTAGCAATTGAAACTTATTATCTTTTAGTTTATGTTGAATTTTTTTCTGCAACTAGAAGATTTGATGGAAGACGATATGGAAAAAGAATAGAAGAGGTTGCAGGTCCAGAAGTTTTAAGAAGAATTTTAGGGGGAAGTGAAATTACAAAAGCAGAATATTTAGGACGATATTATCATTTAGCTTTAAAGGCTAAGAAATTAATTGAAAAAGAGTTTGAAAGGGCTTTTAAGAATGTAGATTGTATTATCACTCCAACTGTTCCAAGACTACCGCATAAAATTGGAGAAAAAATTTCACTAAAAGATATGTACAGTTATGATGCTTTAACTATTCCATCAAATTTAGCTGGAAATTGTGCAATTTCAATTCCTTCCGGAAAGATTAATGAAGTTCCTGTTGGCATGCAAATTATATGTGATAAATTTCAAGAACAAAAAATGCTACAAATTGCAAGAAGTATAGAAAAGATTTAGAAAATTGCATAATTAAATTTATATATTAAAGATTTATGGATGATACTATGAAAAAATTTTTAGATAAACTAATTAAAGAAAACTATGTAAAGATTAATAATTCTAAAGAAAATAAAGATTATCTTAGAAAAGCATATGTGTTTGCAAAAGAGAATTCAACTGATAAAGATACTTGGACTGGTTCAATCATTGTTAATAATGGAAAGATTATAACCTCTGGAGCAAATAGATTTGCCCCAGGAGTTAAACAAACTTCTGACAGAAAAAATAGACCTAAAAAATATCTGTTTCAAGATCATGCCGAGAGAAATGCTATTTATATTGCAGCAAAAGAAGGAAAAAAATTAGACGGCTCAAAAATGTATATGCCATGGGCACCTTGTCCTATTTGTGCAAATGCAATAATCATTTCAGGAATTAAAACTCTAATTATCCATTACGATAAGGTTATGAAAACTCCTAAGGATTGGGTAGATGATATAATTGAAGCAGTAAATATGCTTTTAGAGTCAAAAATCAGAATAGAAGTTGTTACAGATAAGATAGGGGAGTGCGAAGCAAAATTTAGAGGAGAATACTGGAAGCCTTAGTTTTTTTGAATAATTCCACTAGAAGATTTTAGCTTCAAAAAGCTTAAAAACAAATCCAAATTCTTAATTTTATGAAAATAGATGACGTTGAAATAAAATGGTTAGGACATGTGGGATTTTTAATTAAAAATTCTAAAGTAATTTATATTGATCCATATAATTTAAAAGGAGAAAATGAAAAAGCTGATTTTATTTTACTCACACATAGTCATTATGACCATTGTAGTATTGTTGATATTGAAAAAATTATTAAAGATGGAACAAAAATTATTGCAACAGCTGATTGTCAAAGTAAAATAACAAGATTTGATGTTCCAATTAAAATAGAGATAATTGAACCAGGGCAAGAATTAGAATTTGGAAATATAAAAATTTCTACCTTGCCTGCCTATAATATTAATAAACACTTTCATCCTAAAGAAGAAGGTTGGGTTGGATATCTAATCAAAATTAATAATGTTTTAATTTATCATGCAGGAGATACTGACGTTATTTCAGAAATGAAAAATCTCACAGGATATAAGCATTCAGATACAAAATTTATTGCTTTACTTCCTGTTGAAGGAAGACTTACAATGAGTGCAGAAGAAGCATATGAAGCTGCAAAAATAATAAAACCCACTCTTGCTATTCCAATGCATTGGGGATCAATTGTTGGAACAGAAAATGATGCTAAGGAGTTTGTTGAATTATGTAAAGAAGGTGGAATAAATGCAGAGATTTTAGATTGTGAATAAAATGTCTCAAGATAATTTTCAACAAAGAAAGAAGAATAGTCTTTCTAAAATAGATAAATCTTCAAAAGGAGAGTGGGATAAAGATGTTATTAATTTATGTGATAAAATAAATTCCTTAAAAGACTATTATACAACTTCTTCTTGCTCTGGTAGAATTGTTTTAATGATAGATCAGGACAAAAAAGAAGAAGGATTATTTATCAAAGTTTATCATGATCTAATTTCTCTTCAAGAATTCAAAAAAGACTTAGATAAGATTGCTAAAACAAATAATGGAAAAATCAAATTCAAGTTAGAACCATGCATTTTGCATGTTGCATGTGAGGGTCCAGATAAAGCTTTTAAAATTTATACTAAAGCAAAACTAGCTGGATGGAAAAAATCAGGAATGATCTCATTTGGAAATAGAGCAATCGTTGAATTAAATAGTACTGAAAAATTAGAGTTTCCAATAGTAGATAATGGTAAAATTTTAGTTGATGATATTTTTTTAAAGATAATTGTAGAAGAAAGCAACAAAAAACTTAAGAAAAGTTGGGAAAAGATTGAAAAATTAATGAATTCTATACAATCATTATAATTTAGAGTTATCCAAAATATTTTTAAATAGAGAAATCGTAGTAATTTTATAATATTAATTTATCAAGCTTGGCGGTTTTAATAAATTAATTGTGTATGCATTTATTCTTAGTATTAGTGAGAGGTATGTCAAGTATTTAAACTTTTCGATGAAAGGTAAGCTTGAACAGCTTCTTATATAGAACTGAAAGGAGGTTAAAAATATGGTATTAGATTTTGCAAAAGAAGCTATAGAAAATACGGAAACACATAGTATTAACTTTGAAGAACTTAAAGCAGGAAAAGCTAACATTAAAGTTTTTGGTACTGGTGGAATGGGAAGTAATGCTGTTACTTGGCTTTATAATAAAGGAATCAATGGTGCTACAATCTATGCTGCAAATACAGACGCTCTTCATTTAAGTGTTACAAAAGCTGATGAGAAACTTCTTATCGGTAAAGAGTTAACAAGAGGTTTAGGTGCAGGCGGAATGCCTAATAAAGGTAGAGAAGCAGCAAAAGAAGCATTAGTTGATGTAAAAAAAGCAGTTTCAGGTTCTGATATGGTTTTTGTCATCGCAGGAATGGGTGGCGGAACAGGAACAGGAGCTGCACCAGTAATTGCTCAATTAGCAAAAGAAACTGGCGCAGTAGTAATTGGTGTTGTTACAATGCCTTTTGAATCAGAAAAAGCAAGAATCGATAAAGCTGAATTTGGTTTACAAGAATTAAGAGATGTAACAGATACATGTATTGTTCTTGATAACAATAGACTTGTTGATATTGCAGGGCAATTACCCTTAGAACAGGCTTTTGCTGTTGCTAATGAGTTAGTAAGTACAATGATTAAAGGAATTGTTGAAACAATTACTCTTCCAAGTTTGATTAATTTGGATTATGCAGATGTATCAACTATTATGAAGAATGGCGGTGTTGCTGTAATTGGTATTGGTGAAGCAGATACGCAAGATCGTGTTATGGAAGCTGTAAAGCAAGCACTCACACACCCCTTACTTGATGTAGATTATCAAGGTGCTACTGGAGCTTTAATACACGTAACTTGTGGTCCTGACCTGAAATTAGAAGAATTTGATGTTATTGGTCGAGCAGTATCTGAAAACTTAAGTCCAGAAGCACAAGTAATAATTGGTGCTAGAATCAGTAAAGATTTTGCTGGAAAAGTTAGAGTAATAACAATTATGACAGGAGTTAAATCTCCTTATGTACTTGGAAAAGCAATAGAAGATCAAGCTCTTCCTATGTCTAAAGAAGTTTCTGATTTAGGAATAGAAGTTTTAAAATAAGTTTATTTTTATTTTCCCGGGAAATAGGGGACTCGGGCTTTTTTTTATTTTTTTTTAAACATTCAATTCTTTTGGATTTTTCATCTTTTTATTTCCATATTTGTTGAAATAAAGAATTCTATCAAGTTCTATATTTTCCTTTTTTGGATATGCCCTTGGATGTTCATAACCTATTGGAAATATTGCTTCAACATTAATTTTTTCTGGAATATTTAATTCTCTTTTAATTTGTTCTTCTACAAAAAGTCTTATCCAACAAGTGGAAAGTCCTACTTCTTTTAGTTTTAATAAAAAGTTTTGAATTGCTGCTCCTGCTTGTTGTCTTAAATAAATTTCTCCTTTTTCTTTATATGCATTCATTGTTCTTGTTGGATCTGAACATACAACTACAACATAACTTGCTTGAGAAATAAATGATTGTTGAGTACTATCTGTAATTTTTTGTATTTTATCTTTATCATCAACTATTATAAATTTCAAGCTATAATTATTTCCTGCCATTGGAGCAAATCTTGCAGCATCTATAGAGTCAATTATATCTCTCCAATCTGGTTTTTTATCTTTAAATTTCTTAATATCTTTTATTGATTGAATTGATTTTTTTAATTCCATAGTTAATAGAGAAAAGCTTATTATAAAAATGTTTTTGAAACTATTGAGGATCCTTATAATGGTAAGAATGATCGAAAGAATTATTGATAAGGCCTTTTTTATTAGATTTAAATCCTAAATCTTTTTTATTATATGGGTCAAAATTCATATTTTTTTTAATTGTCTTAAGAGATTTTTCTAGTATTGATTCTGCATCTTTTTCATTTTCTGCAGATACAATAGCTATCTCTGCTACAAGATCCTCTGTGCTATACTCTATTTCATAAATGGTGTAATCCATGAAATTTAACAAAACATTTAGTTTAAAAGAATTATTGTTCTAAAGAATAAACGTCCTCGGAAGGACTCGAACCTTCGACCTAACGGTGTCTGTTTTTATTAATTATTAACAGCCGTTCGCTCTACCAACTGAGCTACAAGGACATGAAAACTGAAATTTAATTTTGTATTTAAAGCTTATTGTTTCAACCCCAAATCAATAACTTCTTTTACTTGATGTTTTTCTAGAAAATTATAGACATTTGATTGTTTTGATCCATGAATAATTGAAATTATTGCATCTTGTGCATTTTTTATATATTCAGAATATCCTATAATTCCAATATGATTCTCTTTTATTTCAAAATGACATTTTGTTAGTTCATTTAATGTTTTTAGTGTTCTGCCTTTTGTTCCAATAATTCTTGCTTTTATTCTTTTTAGGTCTTTTCTTTTTGTATAGTCTTTTATATGAATTATCTCAAAAATAAAATCTTCCTCTCTAATCAACATTGCAGTTTTAAAAGAAAAACCAAAGTTTATTGCATCAATTACTTTTTCTCCAGAATATTCATCTTCTGGTTTGCCGTTAATTGAAACTTCCTTACCTCTATTAGTTATTTTTATATTTAGCTTTTCTTCTAATCTCTTTTTGTTTTTTAAAATTCTTGGAAGTTTTTCTGAGAAAATTGTTTTCATATTATTTTCTTTTATTTAAAATTCAGTTTTTTCACTTTCTAAATATCCTTTCTTTTTTAGCCATTCTATTTGATTTAGACGATATTTAAATAAAACATCTCCTTTATTTTTATCTAGTTCCCATGGTTCTATAATCACAACATCATTTGGCCTTAACCAAAGTTTTCTTTTTAATCTTCCAGGAACTCTACAATTCCTTGTTTTTCCATCTAAGCAGTTAACCATTATTTTATTACCTCCAAGTCTCTGTTCAATTATACCTAGTATTTCTTCTCCTCTTGGAAGTCTAACTCTTACAACTTTTTGTTCTTCTTGATTTTGTTGTTTTTTCATGATTATTAAATAAGAAATTTATTTATAAAGATATTGAATTACATAAGAATTAATGCAAAAGGAATTCCTTGAATTTTTTTTATTCCATCTTCAGAAATAATGCCTACATCTAAGGCGGTTTTGGTTGATTCTTCTCCAACAATATTAAAAGTCGCATCCTCTTTTATCATATCCAACATCACTTGCCTTATTTTCTCAGAAGATTCTTCTTTTCCTTTAAAAAA
The DNA here is from genome assembly GCA_002689985.1 of Candidatus Pacearchaeota archaeon. Classification (GTDB taxonomy): domain Archaea; phylum Nanobdellota; class Nanobdellia; order Pacearchaeales; family GW2011-AR1; genus NP1466. Next base: position 7,806 of record NZDC01000023.1, read on the forward strand.
ACTTTCTTTGATATCTAATTGAAATTTCCCTTCTTCAAATTTTTTCCCAATTAAATCTGAATCACATATAGCAACGACATCTCTATATGTTTTGATAATATTTACAAACATAATAAAAATTAAATAAATTTATTTAGTAATTCCACCCATTCTACAAACAGTTGTTCCACAATCAGGGCATTTTCCTTTAGCAATTTTTGTCCCTTTCTTTGTTTTGCTTTCAACTGGGTTTTGTATCTCCACTTTCTTTTTACACTTTACACAATATCCTTCTGTCATTTTTATCCTCCAATTTAATTTAAATTCTAATGAATTCTTTAAAATTCTTAGTGAAATTTATTTTATAAATCTTTATATTTTACTTCTTACACTATGTTTTGCTCCACATGCAAGACAATGAATAAATGTTAATCTATCTTCTTTTATTAATTCTGTATCTGGTTTTTTACATTCTTTACATAATACAAATTCTTTTACATAATCTTCAATTTTCTTATTTATCTTAGCGCTTGGTACCTTAATATTTAAAACAAGCCTATTTCCTTCTCTTTGTCCTGAAGCTGCAAGCTCTCTTAATATGAATTTTTGAAAGTGTTCTGGATCTCTTCTTATATGTGATGCAATTTGTATAAAGTTTGTTAAAATTGTTTTTTTACCTTCAAAATGCCCTTCTATTTTAGGGAGTTCAAATCTAATACTATTTGTATCGACTTGCTTTACTTTCTTATAAGCTTCTTCAAGTAGTTTTTCATATTCTTCCATAATTTAGTAGAAAAGATATACTTTATAAATGTTTTATGTTTTTAATATTAATGAGTATAAAAAATATTGTTATGGGAGTTGCAATTATTATCTTAACAATATCTGTTGTTGTTTATGGAGTTAATACTTTCTATAATAAACCAGAATATACTGATTTTTGTGAAGAAATTAGAGCAAAAAGTATAATTGAAACTCAAGAAGGATGTGAGGAAATTAATGGAAAATGGACATCTCAAGATATTAGATGTGTAACAACTCCTTGCCCTCAAGGATATTGTGATAGAGATTATGAATGTAGGAAAGATTATGAAGATGCTCGTGAAAAATATTCTAAGAATGTTTTAGTAATTTCTATTCCTTTAGGAATTTTAATAATTGCTCTTGGAGCGTATTTTTTTAGTTTAGAGGCGGTTGGTGCAGGTTTAATGGGCGGAGGAGTAGGAACACTTATTTATGGCGCTGGAGGATATTGGGAATATGCAGGAGATTTATTTAGATTTATTCTTTCATTAGTTGGATTAGTTGCCTTAATTTGGTTTGCTTATTGGTTTAATAAAAAGAAGAAATAATTTATCCTAACCATCTAACTTTTCCAGGCCTAGGTTCAAAAATAATTCCGTCTTCAAGAAGCTTTTTAATTTCTTGATTAATCATATCAGGAGAAGTTTCTTTTAAATCCATAATTATTTTATCTGTTTCAATTCCACCTTCACTCTCTGAATTTTTTACTAAATCTAGAATTTTATCTTTTATTGCAACTATATTTTGTTTTTCGATAGGTGGAGAATCCTTTGATTTTTCTTTTTCAATTTCTATTTTTCTAACCAATAAGTATTTTGGATCTTGTTCTTTAATTATTTCAGGAGCAATATATAACTCATTATTAAAATACCTTAAAACACCAATAACAATTACTGTTTCTCCTTGATTTATGTTTTTAAATTTTTCAACATCTTCTCCAAAAGATTTTAATTTTATTTGTCCTGAACCATCATCCAAAGTTAAGAAGATATATTTCTTTTCTCCTTCACTTTCATACTTATCTACAATATTTCCAATGATATTTACTCTAACTATTTTTTTATTTCCTAATTCTAAAAATGAAAATTTTTCTTCATCAAATATTGGTTTTCCAATTAATATATCTCCAATTCTAAATTTATATGCTATATTTCTTTTAAATTGTTGTTCTGGCATTTTGATGTTTAAATCTATATCTATTTATAAAATAATCTATAAAATTTAAACTTTTAAGTTCTTCTAATTTCTTTCTATTTTCCATTATTTCTTCTTCATATTTTATTATTTTTTCTCTACTTTCTCTTAATGTTTCCTCATATCCTTCTATTTCTTCATCTTTTGTAAAATTAAATGGGTATTTGCATTTGGTTTTTATGGAGGGATCAAAATATTTGCATATTTTAGAAGCATCTTTTTGAGTTAATATTGCTTTTTCTTCTTTACTTCCAATATCATCAGTATATTCATTTAATAGACATCTAAGAGATTTTTTATTCTTTTTTTTATCTGAATAAAGAAATTTAAAACAACTACATTTTTGTTTTCTACTAGTTGTATTATTTATAGTTGCTATCTGAATTATTTTAAAATTTTCCTTTCTTTCTTTATCCATTTTTTTAAATTGTTGTTCAGGTATTTTATTTGATTATTTCTATTATCCTATCTAAATTTTCATAATCTTGATAAGGTATATTCAATTCCTTTAATAATTCTTGAAATTTTATCTCAATATCTTCTTGAAATCTCTTACTAATATCTCTTACTCCATCATCTTTTAGATATCCTTCTCGTATAGGAACTTTGATTAATAAATCATAATCTTTTATCTTTTCTTTAATAAAATTTTCTAATAATTGATTTTTTCCAAATAAATAATAGTAATAAGTATATCCATCTAAGATACTTCTATCACAAATGATTATATCTGTTTTATCTTTTAATTCTAATTCTTTTATATGCTGAAAGAAGATAATCCATTCTTGAGCATTTTTTGTTATATTTTTATTTATTGGAAAAGGACACTGTCTTGCAATTTCTCCTAGATATTCCACATTTTTTCCATCTTTTTTTAATTTTACAATTAATTCGTGAGCAATTGTTGTTTTTCCAGTTCCATGCGGTCCAATAAGTGCTATTTTCATTCTACATCTTTTGAATATAGCCTCTTCTGGGCTTAAAGATTTCCCCAGAACTATCTAATTTATTTATTGCTTCATCTATTTCATCTTTAGTTAATTTACCATCAAGCTCTTTTTCAATTTCTTCAACAGGAATCATTTTTCCTAGGCGATTTTCTAGATTAACTATAATATCTCTTACTGTAAGTATTTTGTTTCTTTGTGAAGATGAAAATTTCCCAGAAATTTTATCTATATCAAAAGTTTTTGATTCATAATCATAACCTACTTGCATTAAATAATATTTTATTATTTCTATTGCTCTTATCGAATCTTCTTTTGAGACAGTATCACTAAGCCTTAATTTTGCTGAAGCTTCTGATAATCTAATTAATGCTTGTAATTGTCTTGCAGAAATTGGAATTGGCCTCATTGCACTTTCAGATAAAACAGGTCTATTTCTTAAATCAACATAAAATTTTTTCATTTCAATTACTGCCTCTTCACTTAAATGAGGTTTTATTTTTTGTTTTGCGTAAGCCACATATTTTCTAAAAATTTCTCTTGGAATTATCATATCTTTTCCTTCTTTTTTATGTTCATCTAATACATGCTCTGCAATTTTTATATCTTTTTCTTTACTAGGTATATCTCTTAAAGTAAATATAACATCAAATCTATTAATTAATGTTGGAGGCAAATCAATTTGTTGTGCAATTGATTGATATGGATCAAATCTTCCAAATTTAGGATTTGCTGCTGCAAGAACAGATGTTTCTGAGCGAAGTTGTGCTTGAACATTAGCTTTAGAAATTGTTACTGTTTGTTGCTCTAAACTTTCATGCATAGCACTTCTATCTTGAGGATCCATTTTTTCAAGTTCATCAATACATACGAGTCCTTTATTACTCAAAACCATTGCACCTGCTTCTAAAGACCATCCTTTTAGATATTCATCTCTAACAACTGTTGCAGTAAGTCCTGCACCGCTTGCACTCTTTCCTACTACATAACGTCCTTTTGGAGAGATATTTGCCATAAATGTTAGGGATTGGCTTTTAGCAACACCAGGGTCTCCTATTAGTAAAATATGAATATCTCCTCTTGATTTTGAACCATCTGTTAGAATTTTTCTAACTCCTCCAAATAATTGTAAAACAAGAGATTTTTTTATCTCATCATAACCCCAAACACTTGGGATAATACTACTTGATAACTTTTCAAAAATATAAGGGTCTTGTGAAAGTTCTAGAATTTGTTTTTCATCTTCTTCATTTATATCTAATTCTTCAAAAGTTTCTTCTAATGCAATTAAATTATTAACTTCAATTGCTAATTCAAATCTTGTTGATAATCCTCCAGTGTTTAATGGAACTGGAACTTCTTTTAATATTCCAATTACTTTTATTCTACTTCCAGGAGTTGTTTTTTCTTCCATTTTAGGTTCAACTAAATCTTCTTTTACAAATACATTTATTCTTTTTGGTTGTTCTCCACCAAGTAATGATTCTGGAGATTCTTCAATTACGAGCCTTTGAGTATCAACCATTTCCTTACTTATTAGTTTAAATCCCCCTCTTCTCCCACAAGAACATCGTGTTGGTTCTCTAAACTTTTTTTCAATTTGTAAAACACTAATAATTGTTCCACAACTAGGACATTCAAATTTGGCATTTACAACCTGAGGTCTTACATCTGAGGATTGCCTTATAATTCCTTCAATTACAATTAATTCATTAAGATGTCTTGAACGTATATTTCTTACTTTTATTTCTTGAGTTTCTGGCAAATTATTCAATCTTACTCTTACATTACTCACAAGTCCTGATTCTTCAATTGCAAGTTCAATAATTCTTAAGGTTTCTTCGGGATTTGAAAGAATCTCATCTGAAAGTTTATTAGAAAATTCAGTAAGTTTCATAAAGTCAATGTATATTACATTATCTCCTTTTCGTATTGATTCTCCCAATTCTTTTTTATGAAAATCAAAGAAATTTTTTGCCTCAATTATTAATTCCCCACTTTTTAATTTATTGTCTTCCACCATTATTAAGAAATGAAATAGTCTCTTTTTATAATTTTATATATATTATTGAATAGTTTCAAAAGGAATAGATTATTCTTGAGTAGTTAAAGTTAATAGTTTTTCAGTGCAACTTTAACGTTTTTTAGAAGTTGTTTCATGCTATTTTCAAGTTGTTGTTTGTTTTTAGTACCAGTACATACAAGCTTTCCATTACTAAAGAGTAAAAAAGTAGCATTTGGTTCTATTAATTTGTATACTAATCCTGGAAATTGTTCTGGCTCATATTCAGTATTATCCATTTCTAGTGCTAAGAAGTTTAAATTAAGTTTTAGATTAATTGTTCCTGATGCAACAATATTTTGAACTGTTATTTTTGGTTTTATTGTAACTTTAACATTTATCTTTCTTAGTTGTTTTATTACAACATCTATTACTTGTTTAACTTGAGCAGTTGATTTTGTACCAGTACATACTAAATTTCCGGAAGAAAAAACTAAAACTGCTGATTTTGGTTCTTTAACTCTTAAAACTAGTCCTGGAAATGTTTTAGGATTATATTCAGTATTTGGTTGAGTTCTTGCAAGTTTTGTTAAAGGAACTGGTTTTTCTAAAGAAGCAGTTGCAACAATATTTTGTATTTTATAATTGCTTTTTGATTTAGCCATCTTTGTAATAAATAAATTACATGAAAATAGCTTTATAAAGGCTTCGAAGAGAATTTATTTATAACTCAATTTCTTTTTTGCTTTTCATAATCTTTTTTAACTTCATTAAGAGTTGTTATGTCTTCAGTATTTCTATCTATTCTTAAAGCAGTAAATCTTGGGAACCTTAATGCAAATCCAGAAGAATAATTTGGAGATTTCTGAATTTCCTGATAAGTAATTGTTACAACAATTTTTGGTTTTATTGTAACTTGCCGTCCATGTTCCTTAATTATTAATGGTTTAACTTTTTTTGTTAGTTCGTCAAAAGTTACTTTTCCACTTTCAACTTTTTCAGTAATTCCTGTTCCAACTTTTCCAATTTCTAAAAATTCATCTTTATTCTTGCAAGAAAGAATAAAACTTGAAAGCCATCCAGAACGTTTTCCAGTTCCATATTCTGCACCTGTTATTACTAGATCTAAATCTCTTTCTTCAGGTTTAATTTTCAACATATGTCCTACTCTGCTTCCTGGTTGATATATTGCATCTAAGTTTTTCATCATTATTCCTTCTTGATTATCTTCTAAAGATTTTTTATAGAATTCTTCTGCTTTTTTTAGATCACTTGTTATAATTTGTTTTGAAGAAACAATTTTATATTTTTGATTTTTTATTATTTTTTTTATTAATGCAGTTCTTTTCTTAAATGGTTCATTTAATTGGGATTTTCCATTATAATAAATAATATCAAATACATTTATTTCTATGGGAAGTTTTTTTTGTAATTCTTCTATATTATATTTTCTTTTAATTCTCTGACTTACTTCCTGAAATGGTTTATATTCTTTTGTTTTTCTATCAAACCCCACTGCTTCAGTATCTAATATAAATGAATCTCCTTTTACATATTCCTTTACATATGCAACAACTTCTGGAAATTGTTTAGTTACATTTTCTAAACGTCTTGTAAATAAGTTTATTTCTTTTTCTTTTTTATGAATTATTAATCTAAACCCGTCATATTTATATTCTATTCCAACATTTTCTCCAAGTGCTTTAAACCCGTCTTCTATAGATGAAACTTTTTGTGCAAGCATTACTTTTATTGGTTTTCCAACAACAAGTGATATTTTTTCAAAATCTTTTAATTTTCCTTTTTTTGCAATAACAAACACTGCTGAAATATCATTTGATTTATCTATTGCTTCTTGTATTATTTTAGATGTTTCTTTATCTTTATTAAAAAAGGCTATAACTATAGATTCTCTTATAGTGCTTTCTTTTAATCCAATTCTTAAATCTCCAATTAATGTTCTTACTAAATATAATGCTTCGAGTGGAGTTGCAGAAGTGAGTAACTCAGTTATAAGGGAGAGTTTTTTTCCAACAGTTCCCTTGCCCACCAAATCAGGAAGTTTTCTTAAATTTTCTAGAACTTTATTAATTGTTAAAACATGAGATTGTAATGTAACTTGTTTTTTATTTTTTGTTAGTTTTTCAGAAACTTTTCCTAAATCTCCCAAAAATTTCCATTCTTGAACTATTTTTGTATTTTGAGTTCCTGTTGCTTTTGAAATTGCTTTTATTGTTAACTGATTGCTTATGCCAATTTTCTTTTCATCATATTCTGGATAAATATTTCCTAGTAATAAATATAGAACATCTTTATCTTTTTCAGATAGATCTTTTAGAAATGAAGATAAAATTTCAATTTTTTCAAGTCGTTTAGTTGTAGATGAAAGTTTTTCATAAAGCTCTGCTAGTTTTTGGTATTTCATGGAATAATTAATGAAGAAATGTTTTTAACTTATTCGCTTTTCCAAAGACCATGCAAATTACAATAAGCTCTTGCACTAGTAATATCAAAAGAAAACTCTGCTTCTGGTTTTTCACCTGGTTTTAAGAATACTTTTGAAATATTTTTTCCATCAGTTGCTTCAATCCACTCAATATAATGAGATTCTTCCATTGGATGTTCAACTGATCCAACCTTTACTTTATTTTCAACAATTACAGGAACATGTTTTTCTGTTGCAGCATCACTAGAGTTTTCTTCTAGCAATTTCATATTTTGATTACAACAAACTAAAGTTCCTCCAGCTGGATGTAATACTTCAATAATATTTCCACAAACTTCACATTTGTAGATTTGTCTATGTTCGGTCATTGTGATTATTCTAATTCTTTTAGTGCTTCTCTAAACATTTCTCTATGATGTTTTTCTCTTTCTAGAGCTAGTTCAAAAGATTTTACTGCAGCTTCATTTCCATCTTCTTTTGCTTCTTGTATGAATCTTGGATACATTTCTTCAATTTCGTCATTTTCTCCTTCTGCAGCTTGTTTTAGATTTTCTACTGTTGCTTTTACGACTCCAATTACATTAAGATGACTCAATGCGTGAGTTGTTTCAGCACCAGCAGCTTCCATGAATAACTGTGCAATTTCAGGTTTTCCTTCATTCATAGCTTTATTTGCAAAAGCAATATATTTTCTATTTGCTTGACTTTCGCCAGCAAAAGCAGCTTTTAAATTTTCATCTGTTTTTGACATTTTTTTATCCTCCTTAAATTTAAAAATATTCTTATTTAAAAATCTTATGTATAATTACTTTCCTCTTCTTTTTCCAGCACGAACACTAGGTCTAACTTTTGAAGTTGGATTTTTATTCCTTAATCCCCTTGATTTTTTAGCAGATGATGTTAATCCTCTCATTGCTCTTTTTTTATTTTTAGGGTTACAAATCCAATTTATTGTTTTATCATTTTTTATTTCTGGTTTACTTATATCAACAAGAATTACTTCAAAAAAATAATTCATACCATCTTTTCCAATATTATAAGAATTTAAGACTTCAAGATTCTTATATTTTCTTGACGCTCTTTGTTCAGCTATCCATTTATAATTCATTTTTAGTGTTTTTCTAGTATGTAATCTTTTACTTCGTCGTCCTTTATTTGGTCTTGGTCTTTTATGACCTCCTCTTTTAATTCTAACTCTTATTATAACAAATCCTTTCTTATTTTTATACCCCAGAGCTCTTGCTCTATCTAATCTTAATGGTCTATCAACTTTTGTAAAAACTTCAGATTTTCTCCATTCAATCATTCTTTCTCTTAATATTTTCTTATCTGGTTTTTTCCATGCTTCTCTTAAATAATGATATAGTCCTTTTGTCATAAAGAATTTACAGAAAATCGCTTTAAAAAACTTTTTAAATTAGTTTAATCTGGTTTTTTAATGAGCTTGTAGTTCAGCCTGGTAGAACGCTGCTCTGATAAGGCAGAGGTCCACGGTTCAAATCCGTGCAGGCTCATTTAGTTTTTAACACCAAATTCAAGAATTAGATTATCTTTTAAAAGCCCATATTTTACAATAGGCAAATTTATAGGGATTAATTTAAAATAAGCTTTGTCTTTTGAGATAGCTTTTAATTCAATACTATTTTCTAATTTAGTTATTGAAATATCTTTTATTGATTTAACTCCGGGCATATAAATTTCATAAATAACTTTATCAGATAATCGTCTAATATTAGTTGTTGGTTCTATTCTTTGTAAACTTGAAAATTTTTTCAGATTACTTTGAGAGAATTTACTTAGAAAAGTTTCTTTTATCTTTTTTCCTTTAGTTATGTTATTTTGATTATTTGATTGGTTAAGATCTAGTTTTTTTCCATTTATAAATAATTGAAAATTTGTCTTTGGTTGATTATCTTTTTTTCTCATTTCTTTTTCCATTTCTTTTTCAAGTGTTTTCATTACACTTCCAAGCATTTTACCTATCATATTATTATTATTAATCCCTCCAAAAATTGATTTAGAAAAACGTTCAAATTCATCTATATTATCATTTTCTCCTAACATTCCAAGATCTTCATTTTTTTTAGAATTCTTACTAAGAAGATATCCACAATGAGGGCAAAAATCATATCCTTTATTTACTTTTTCTCTACACTTTTTACATTCCTTTTTTCCAAACATATTTAGTAAAATTTTCTTTTATTTAAATAGTTTTTGATGATTTTTTTATTATTTTAATTATTGAGTTTTATGAGAGATAGTTAGTTTTTTATATTTATTTTTTCTAGAATTGTCATGACAAAAAAATCTTATATTACAACCCCAATTTATTATCCAAATGATATCCCGCATATTGGGCATGCATATACAACTATTGCAGCAGATATCTTATCTAGATGGAATAAGATTAGAGGAAATAAAGTCTGGTTTTTAACAGGTACTGATGAACATGGAAAGAAAATTGAGATTGCTGCTAAGAAAAAAGGGAAAAATCCAAAAGAATTTGTTGATAAATTAATTCCTAAGTTTAAAGATGCTTGGAAGAAATTGAATATAGATTATGACAAATTTATTAGAACTACTGATAAATATCATGAAAAAAATGTAAAGAAGATTCTACAGAAAGTTTATGATAAAGGAGATATTTACAAAGGAGAGTATAAAGGATATTATTGTACAGGATGTGAAGCATATTATACTAAGAAGGATTTAATCGATAATTGTTGTCCAATTCATAAAACTAAGATTGAAAAATTAAAAGAAGAAAGTTATTTTTTTAGACTTTCAAAATATCAAAAGAAACTTTTAGATTTATATAAGAAGAATCCAGAATTTATCTCTCCTAAAAATAAAAGACAAGAGATTATTAATAGAGTTAAGGAAGGATTAAATGACTTAAGCATTTCTAGAAGTAGTTTTGATTGGGGAATTCAATTACCTTTTGATAAAAAACATGTTACTTTTGTCTGGTTTGATGCATTATTTAATTATTATTCTGGAGCTAATGGAAATTGGCCTGCAGATATTCATTTGATTGGAAAAGATATTTTATGGTTTCATACTGTCTATTGGCCTGCTTTTCTTTTTTCTGTAGGGATTGAATTACCAAAGAAAGTTTTTGCTCACGGTTGGTGGACTTTTGATAAAGAGAAAATTTCAAAATCTCGTGGTAAAGTTCTGAATATTGATGAATTGATTTCTATTGCAGGAGTTGATTCTGCCAGATATTTTTTATTTAGGGCAACACCTTTTGGAGATGATGGAGATTTTTCTGAAAAAGCTTTAATTGATCGTCATAATAATGAACTAGCAGATAAGCTTGGGAATTTGATACAAAGAGTTAGTAGTTTAATTGAGAAAAAAGGAATAGAAAAAACAAAAAACAAATTATTAAAAAAATTAAATATTAAAAAAATTGAGGAATTATTTGAAAATTATGAATTTGATAAAGTTTTAAATGAAATCTTCTCATTTATTGATATTTGTAATGAATATATACAGGCTAAAAAGCCGTGGGAAACAAATGACAAAAAAGTTCTTTATGAATTAGCTGATTCTATAAAATCAGTAGGAATTCTACTTTGGCCTTTTATTCCAGAAACATCAGAAAAGATTGCAAAGCAATTTGGATTTAAGATAAATTTTGATGAAATAGAAAAACCCTTGAAAATTATTAAAATAAAAAAAAGCGATATTCTATTTAGGAAGATTTAAAAGTAAGAAAAAGATAGTTCAAAGATGAAAAGTCATTTAGATTTTAAACTTTTTACACGACCAACAGGGGAAAAATTAAAACATAAAAATTTAGTAGATCAGTATCTTGAAGATAGGATTTTTGATTATAAAGGAAAAAAGTATATTATTATGTTTTGTGCTGAATCAGTTTCAAAAAAAATTAAACCAACAGATATCTATACAATAGTTCCAGGAGCAATATATGGAAAAGAAAAGAATATAGAAGATAAGATTATTTCTAATGGAGTTAGAGTTATCCCTATAAAAAGAGAGAAAAAAAGAAATATAACTATTTTTTTAAATAAAAAATATGGGGGGTATGAAATATCTAAAACTATAATTATTCCGAAGACCTTTAAAGTTAATTTTTGGCCAAGAACTAAGCAGAATCATTCTTTTGAACAAAAGAATTTAACTCTTCAAACCCAATCTCTTTAAAACTCTTTCAATTAATCTCTCTCTATCTTCATCGGAATCATATTTAACTTTGAGAATTTTAGCTGCAATTTCCTTATATGCTCTTGCAGGTTTACTTTTTGGATGAGTATGAACAATAGCATCTTTTAAACTCAATGATTTTTGAATATCAATATCTTCAGGAATCATTCCAAGAATAGGAACTTCTAACATCTCTCTTACTGTTTCTGGTTGCATTTCTATATTATTTTTTTTAACTCTAGTTATAATAATTCCTACAACTGGTTTTTTTAGTTGTTCTGCAAGTTTTATTGTTTTTAATGCATCTGTAATTGCAGGCATTTCTGGATTTGTTACAAGTATTAATTCATCTGCCATTTTAATTATAGATATAGCTTCATTACCAAGTCCTGCAGCACTATCAATTATTACATATTTTGAGATTTTTTTAAAATCTTTTTTAAAATCTCTCATTTTTTCTGGTTTTATCTTTTTTAATTCTGATATTGATAAAGAAGAAGGTATAATTTTTACTCCAGATTCATGCTCATAAACAGCTTCAGATACATCTGCTTTTCCTGATAATATGTGATTTAAACTTACTGGAACTTCAGGAGAACCTAAATGAATTCCAACATTAGGTGTTGTTAAATTTCCATCAACTACTAAGACATCCTTACCAAAATGATTTACAGCTGCACCTAGATTTATTGCAGTTGTTGTTTTGCCAACTCCCCCTTTTCCAGAAGTTATAACAATAAGTTTTCTCATCTTAAATTTAAGCAGAAGTTTTAATCTTCTATCGTAAAAGAAATTGTTTTGTCGTGTTTATAAACTTTTCTAACTTATCAGCATAAATCTTTAATTGTTCCAAGTTTACGTTTATTTCTTTCCCTCTATAAAATATTCTTAGGTTGACATTTTTTCTAAATTCTCCAATTCTTTCTTTTCTTAATTCTTCTATTTTTCTAAACATTTCATACATCTCTATTACTTCTAAGAAATTTTTATCTTTTTTGAATAATTTTTTAATTTGCTCTATTTTTTTTATAGGATTTGAAGGAATTGAAGAAATCTTTTTTTTCTTTTTAGCATGTTTTATTATTTCATCTATACTTGTTTCAATCATTTTTCTCCATCTTATAATTAAATTTGTTATAACATCACAAGTTTTTGTATATTTCAAACTAACATAAAGAAGATGATCTGCACTTATTTTCTCTTGTATTATTTCTTCCATAACTTTGGCTTCTATTAAATATTCAAATTAGAAGTATATCTTATTAAGATTAAAGGGTTTTTATACTTATCTTAAATTAGAAGAATTTATCGATTGCTTAGTTTTTCTTAAAATATCCTTAGTTAATATTAAATATCTTTTTATTTTTTCAATTGTTAAAGTTCTTGTTCTTAAATCTTCAGATAATATTACTATTTTTTCATTTCTTATAAATTCAAAAGGACTTTCTTTATGTTTTTTAACAAGATCAAATAATTCAAGAATTAATCTAATATCTTCTTTTGATATTTTATATCTTGGAGCACATTCTTCTTCAAAAGTTCTAAAATTTGTTTTTGGATCTTTATATAATGATATTTTTTTGTATAGATATTCATATTGAAGTATTGAATTAATACAGCTAGAAACTGCTATTTTTATTTCTAAAAGAATTTTTAATAATAATCTTTTATCTTTAAATAAAGGAAAAGTTACATAAATCATATGATCTGTTGTTTGAACTATTTTTTCTGCTTTTTCTAGGTTTTCTAAGAATTTCTCCATAAAAAATTAAGGTCTTTAAACTTGATATATATTTTGGTATTAAAGAATATAAATTATTAACTTAATTCTAAAATTGCTTCAGCTAAATCTCCTGATTTTTCTAGAGCATCTCTAGCTTCAGATTCAGACTTTCCTGTTTTTTCTACTACTGTTTTTATATCAGTTTCAGATATTGTTGGTGCAGCACTTTCTTCTTTATATTCTCCACTAACTTGAAAAGTTTCTTGTCCTTGAACTTTTATCTTAGTTACAGAAGGATTATCAATTATTATTTTATTATTATCTGTTTTTTCAATTATAACTCTTGATGCTTCAATATCTGATTGCTCCATTCCCATTTGTTTCATTAATGCCTGCATTTTTTTTGGATCTAAATTACCTAACATTTTAATAAATTACTCCTAGAAATACCCTAAACATTACAATTAAAATTATAAATACTATTACATGTGTTGGTTTTAAATTGAATTTACTCTCATATTCTTCACTAAATCTTGTAAGTCCACCAAATCCTCCAGGAAGATTTACACTATTATCTTTTGCCATTGTTTTTAGATGGATTAAAGGTATAAAAGGTTTTTGTAAGAAAAGTTTATAATAATAATTTCTATAATATTAATATGGTATTAAAGGATATTAAAAATTGGAATGTTGAAATTGAAAAGAAAATTACAGGTAAATGGAAAAAAGAAGAATTATTCAAGTTTAACACAAAAACAAAAAAGAAGATTTACTCAATTGATACGCCTCCCCCATATGTTAATGCTCCAGTTCATATAGGACAAGCAATTACTTATTGTTATATGGATTTTTTTGCTCGTTATAAGAGAATGAAGGGGTTTGAAGTAATATTTCCATTAGGACTCGATAGAAATGGCCTTCCAATAGAAATGGCAGCAGAAAAGAAATTTAAAGTTTCTCCTTTTAAAATTGGAAGAGAAGAATTTGTTAAATATTGTGAGAAGCTTCTTAATGAAACTTCTTCTGAGACAGCAGATACCTTTGCAAAACTAGGAATTTCATTTACATCTTATAAAGAAGGAAAACATATTGGAGGAATTTATAATACAGATTCTCCAGAATATCGTGCATTAACTCAAGCAACATTTATTGATTTATATAAAAGAGGGATAATCTATGAAGATACAAGAATAAATAATTGGGATACAAAACTTCAAACAACTATTGCAGATTCTGAAATAGAATATAAAGATATTGAGTCAACTTTTAGCGATATTAAATGGATTGTTAAAGAAACAGGAAAAGAAATTGTTATTGCAACTACAAGACCTGAGTTAATTTGCACTTGTGGTATGGTTATATTTCATCCAGATGATAAGAGATATAAATCTCTTGAAGGAAAAACTGCAATTACTCCATTATTTAATAAAGAAATTCCAATTAAATCTCATTCATTAGCAGATCCTGAAAAAGGAACAGGTATTGTAATGATGTGTTCTGCAGGAGATCTTTCAGATATTCAGTTTTTTAGAGAAATGAAAATTAATCCAAAAATTGCAATAAACAAAGATGGAACTATGAATGAATATGCAGGCATATTAAAAGGATTAAGAATTAAAGAGGCAAGAGAGAAAATAATTGAAATATTAAAGTCTAAAAATTTAATAAAAAAACAAGAAAAAATATCTCATAGAACACCTATTTCTGAAAGATCAGGAAGAGAGATAGAATTTATAGAAATGCCTGAATTTTATTTAAAACAATTAAATGTAAAAGATAAGATTAAGAGAATTGCAAAAGATATAAATTTCTACCCAAAAGAATCAAAAAGAATTTTAGATAAGTGGATTGAGTCAATTTCAATAGACTGGCCAATTTCAAGAAGAAGATTTTATGCAACACCAATTCCTCTTTGGAAATCTGAAGATAATTTAATAGTTGTTCCTAAGGAAGGAAAATATTATGTTCCATGGAAACAATCTCCACCAAAAGATGCAGATGTTTTAAAAAATGAGAAAGTTATAGGAAAAGTTAAAGATTTTAAAGATAAAAAATGGATTGGCGAAGAGAGAATTCTTGATACTTGGATGGATTCTTCAATTTCTGAACTTGTAATGTTAAAATACAAATCCGATGATAAATTCTTTAAAAAATCCTATCCTGCAACATTAAGACCGCAGGGAAAAGATATTATTAGAACCTGGTTGTATTATACAATTTTAAGAGGATATTTAGAAACAAAAAAAGCTTGTTTTGAAGATGTTTGGATTAATCAACATATTTTGGATGGAAAAGGGAAAAGAATGTCAAAGTCATTAGGTAATGTAATTGATCCACAAAAACTTTTAAAAGATTATGGCGCAGAAGCAATTAGGATTTGGTCTTCAATTGAAGGAGATTTAGCAAAACAAGATTTTAAGATTTCTGAAGAGAAAATCAGAGCTGAATTAAAAACATTAAATAAGATGTTAAATGTATCAAAGTTTGTTATGTTGTTTAATAGGCCTAATAAAAAACCAAAATTAAATAATTTAGATAAATTATTTATTGATTATATAGAATCTTTAACTAAAGAATCTGATCAATCTTATGGAGTTTATGATTTTCATCATCCGGCTTTAAAACTTAGAAGATTTTTATGGGAGGTATTTGCATCTCACTATGTTGAGATAGTTAAAGCAAGAGCATATAATAGTGAAAATAAGTTTAGTAAAGAAGAAACAGAATCTGCTAAATATACTTTGCATTTTTTACTCGAAAGATTTTTAATTTTAATTTATCCAATTCTTCCTCAAATTACAACATTTATTGCAAAAGAAAAAAATATTGATTTATTAGAATTTCCAAAATATAAAAAAATAGAGTCTAATTTAAGCCTAATTGATGAATTAATGAAATTTAATAGTGAAGTTTGGAAAAAGAAAAAAGATAAAGGTATAAGTTTAAGATCTGAAATAAAAGGAATTTCTATTCCTAAAAATTTAAAAGAATTTGAAAAAGATTTAATTGTTGCTCATAATATTGTTTAATATTATATATTCTATTAGATAAATATTTTTAAATTAACTTTTTATTAAATAAATATGTCTTTAGAACATTTAGCACTTGCAAAAACTAATGATTTTTCACTAAAACATGA
>NZDC01000024.1 GCA_002689985.1 Candidatus Pacearchaeota archaeon
GCTAAAATGAGAGAACTTGCCAAAAGAAAAGGAAAATTAATCAGAACAATTGAATGTGATGGTAAAGAAATTAAAAATGAGATTGATTTCGAAGCTTGAATTCATCTCAAAACCTTTAAAAACCCTCTTTTTCTTCATAATTTATTCCAGGGATTTAAAATGTTATCCGCAAAATTACTAATAAATGCCTACAAGAAAATCACCAAGAAAAGGAAGTCTGCAGTTCTGGCCAAGAAAAAGAGCTGCTAAGTTTTTACCTAGAGTAAACTGGGATGTAATTAATTCTGGAAAAAATCTTAAAGGATTCATTTGTTATAAAGCAGGGATGAAGTCTGCTTATGTAAAAGATAATACTCCTGATTCTATGACAAAAGGTAAGAAAATAATTATACCTATCACAATTCTTGAATGTCCTTCTTTAAAAATATTCTCTGTAAGATTCTATAAAAATGGAAAAGTTGTAAAAGATATATTAACAGAAAATCTTGATAAGGAACTAAAAAAGAAAATTAAAGTCTCAAAAAAACAGAATAAAAAAATAGAGGATATAAAAGAAGAATATGATGATGTAAGAGTAATTGTTTATTCTCAAGTTAAAAAAACAGGAATAAAAAAAACACCTGATTTAAGTGAGATAGGACTTATTGGGAATCTTGAAGAAAAAATTAAATTTATTAAAGAAAATTTAAATAAAGAAATTTCTGCTTTAGATGTTTTTCAAAAAGGAGAATTAATTGACTTAAGAGGATTAACAAAAGGTAAAGGATTGCAAGGCCCTGTAAAAAGGTTTGGAATTACTCTTAAACAATCTAAATCAGAAAAAGGTAGAAGAAGACCTGGAAGTTTAGGTCCATGGCATCCTGCAAGAGTTACATTTCGTGTTCCACAAGCAGGTCAATTAGGAATGTTTACAAGAGTAAATTATAATAACAAAATTGTAGATATTGGAAATTCTGCTGGTAAATTCAAAAACATAAAGAATTTTGGTGATATTAAAACAGATTATATTATTGTAAGAGGTTCAATTCAAGGACCTGTCAAAAGACAATTATTAATTACAACTACTTTAAGAAAATCAAAAAAACAATTAAAAAAAGATTTTGAATTATTGGAGTTAAGATGACAACACTATTATCTGATTTAAAAGTAAATAATATTTTTGAAAACCAACCAATTATAAAAACAGCTGGAGACCCAGTTAATACAATTTGGACAATTAGTCAAAAAAGTTCAGATATTATAGAAGTAATAGGATATACTCAAGTAGAACAAGAAATGAAAAAAACTCATGGAGTAAATTACTTTTACAAAGGGTCAAAAGAATATGATTACTATTATGAAACATTAAGAATAGCAAGAAAAATGGGAGCAATGAATTAGAAATGAAAGCAAAAATAATAGATATAAACGGAAAAGAAAAAGGAAAAATAGATTTACCTAAATGTTTCTCAGAAAAAATAAGAAAAGACTTAATCTATAAAGTTTTAGAAGCTAAAAAAACACAACAACCTTATTCCCCATCTCTTGTTGCAGGAAAACAACACGCAGCTAAAGGAAAAGTAGTTCATAGAAGACATGTATGGAGAAGTGGTTATGGAAGGGGAGCCTCAAGAGTTCCTAGAAAAATAATGTCAAGAAAAGGATCTCAATTTAATTGGGAACCTGCAGAAGTTCCTTTTGCAAAAGGAGGAATGAGAGCGCATCCCCCAAAAATTCTTTCAATGATTAATACTAAAAAAATAAACAAAAAAGAATTAAAAATGGCATTAATTTCAGCAATAAGTGCAACAGCAAATGAAGAAGAAATAACTAAAAGATATGATAAACTTAACAACAAAAAAATAGAAAATCTTCCATTAATTGTTGAATCAAAGATAACTTCCTTAAAAACAAAAGAATTAATCTCTAATTTGAAAAAAATTCTTGGAAAACAATTATTCGAACTAGCATTACAAAAAAAAGCAGTTAGAAGTGGAAAAGGAAAGATGAGAGGAAGAAAATATAAGAAAAATGCAGGATTATTACTCGTTATAGGAAATAAAGAAAAATTAAAAGCAAATGCCTTTGATATTACAAGTACTCAAAAATTAAGTGTTAATGATTTAGCTAAAGGACATCCTGGAAGAATTACCTTATATACTGAACAAGCAATTAAAGAATTAGGAGAAAAACTAAAATGAAACCGCTCGCAACTGAAAAAGCAGTAATGATGATTGAATCACAAAATGTTTTGACATTTAAAACAGATAAAAACAAAACAAAAGAACAAATAAAAAATGAAATTGAAGATTTATTTGAAGTAAAAATTGAAAAGATTAGAACCTTAATTAGAGGAAATAAAAAATATGCTTATATTAAATTAAAAAAAGAATTTCCTGCAATTGATTTAGCAACGAAATTAGGATTAATGTAAAATGATAAACCAGAAATTAAATGAAGATGGAAGAATTATTCGATTTCAAGAAAATTCTATTTACAAAGGAGCATGGGTCTCTTTAAAACCAACAAAAGAATTAAAGAAAATATTTGGAGAAAATAATTTATATATAGTAAATAAAGATGCTTATGAAAATCCCTTAGAAAAAGAAGATATTCAATTTTTATCATTTCCTACAAAAGATTTAAAATTTGATGAAAAAGATTTTGTTAAAATAGGAAATTGTAATACCACTTTAATAGTTAACAAAGAAACTACTTCAAATAAGCTCTATAAGATAATTAGTAATCATGCTATACAAGTACTAGATAAATCAATAAACTAAAATGGGAAAAAGAATAATTACACAAGCTAGAGGAAAAGGAAGCCACACTTATAGAGTTAGAAAAAAAGCATTTAGATACAAACTACAATATCCTCCTAAACTTAATGGAGAAGGTACTGTTATCAAATTATTTAATTCAGCAGCACATAGTTCTCCTTTAGCAAAAATAAAACATAATAATGAAATATTTTATATTCCTGCATTTAAAGAAATGTTTGAAGGACAAAAAATCAATTTTGAAGGTAAAGAAATTAAACCAGGAAATATAATAAAACTAAAAAATATCCCTGTAAAAACTAAGATTTATAATATTGAATCAAGACCTGGAGATGGAGGAATATTTATAAAAAGTGCAGGAAATTCTGCTGAGATTAATAAAGTAATTGATGATAATATTTTTGTTTTAATGCCTTCAAAAAAAGAAAAGAAATTTAATTCAGATTGTAGAGCAATAATTGGAGTAATTGCGGGAGAAGGAAGATTAAGTAAACCTGTTGTTAAAGCGGGGAAGAAACATCATATTAAAAAGTCAAAAAGTAAATTATGGCCAAGAACTTCAGCTGTAAAAATGAATGCAATAGATCATCCTTTTGGTTCAGGAAGAGCAAAAAATCCAAAAAGCAAGATTGCAAAAAGAAATGCTCCTCCAGGAAGAAAAGTAGGATTATTGAGGCCAAGAAGAACTGGTAAAAGAAAATAAAATGGAAATAAGAAAAAAAGAATTTACATTCAAGGGAAAGACAATTGAAGAATTAAAAGTCTTAGATGTAAGAGAATTTGCAAAGTTATTAAGATCAAGACAAAGAAGAACTATACTTCGACAATTCCAGGAGATTGAAAAATTTATCAATAGATCAAAGAAAAAAATAGAAAATAAAAAACTAGTAAAAACTCATCAAAGAGATTTAATTATTGTCCCAGAAATGGTTGGGATGAAAATTCATATCTACAATGGACGAAATTTTATTCAAGTAGAAGTAATAAAAGAGATGTTAGGACATAAATTTGGAGAATTTGCACCAACAAGAGGGAGAGTAAAACATGGAAGTGCAGGAGTTGGAGCAACAAAAGGATCAAAAGCAAAAGCTAAAAAATAAAAATGACAGAAAAAGATTACAATCCAGAAAAAAGAAATGAAAAAGCTATGAAAAAGCAAAATATAGCAAATGCTCCAAAAAAAATAGTAGATGTCCCAAAAGTTAAAGAAGAAGATAAAAAAATAGTTGAAACTTTAAAAGAAGAAAAAACTAAATCTTCAAAAGAAAATTTAGAAAAAACAGATAAAAAAGAAGAAATAGAAACTAAAAAGAAAGAAACGCCTAAAATCAAAAGAACACAGGCTATTGTTAATGGAACAAATTTGCCAATTTCAACAAAACATTCAACTGCAATTTGTAGTTTTATTAAAAGAAAAAAAATTGAAAAAGCAATATCTGATTTAGAACAAGTAATTGTTAAGAAAAAAGCAGTTCCAATGAAAGGGGAAATTCCTCATAAAAAAGGAAAAGGAATGATGTCTGGAAGATATCCAAAAAAAGCTGCAGAACATTTTATAAAATTATTAAAAAGCCTTTTAGCAAATATTAATTCAAATGAATTAAATAATCCAATAATTACTGATGCTATTGCAAACATTGGTTCAAGACCTTATAGTAAATTTGGTGCAGTAAGGAAAAAAAGAAGCCATATTAAAATTATTGCTAAAGAAAATAAATCGAAGGAGAAGAAAAATGGAAGAAAGAAAAGCAGTTAAATTAAAAAAGGAAGAATTTGCAATTAGAGAAGCTATAAAAAAATCACTTGGAAAAGGAAAGATAAGTAAAGTTAGAATAGAATACACTCCAATAGGAGAAAAAATAATAATTTCTACAAATAAACCTGGATTAGTAATAGGAAGAGGTGGAGAAAAAATAGGGGAATTAACAAGAATTTTAAAAACTAAATTTAAACTTGAAAATCCTCATATTGAAATAGACGAAATAATAGAATTTGAATTTGATGCTCAGATAATGGCCGATGAAATTGCCTTAGGACTTGAAAGATTTGGACCATTAAGATTTAAAGTTATTGCATATAGAACTTTAGAGAAAATAATAAAAGCTGGAGCATTAGGAGTTGAAATAAAATTGAGTGGAAAACTTCCTGGAGCAAGAGCAAAAACATGGAGATTTGCTCAAGGATATTTAAAAAAGACAGGTGATAGTGCAAAAGTAGTTGATAGAGCGCAATCAAAAGCTCAAACAAAACCCGGAGTAGTTGGAGTAAAAGTAAGTATTCTTTCACCTCATGTAAAACTTTTAGATAAAGTAAATATTGATGATGAACTTATTGAAAAACTAAAAACTAACTCAGTAAAACCTAAAATAGAAAACAAAATAAATAAAAAGACTAAAAAGAAATAAAATGGCTACTTTAAAATTTAAAGAAATTAAAAAAATGAATAAACAAGGAATTAATAAAAAACTAAAAGAATTAAAAATAGAATTAATTAAATCAAAAGTAAATGCTTCTAAATCAGGAAGCTCAAGGATAAAAGAAATTAAAAAAATTATTGCAAGGATACTCACGCTCAACAAATAACATGGAAATATGTCCAAAATGTGGCTTGCCTAAGCAAGCATGTGTATGTGAACAAATCGTAAAGAGTTCACAGAAAATAAAGGTAACAACAGATAAGAAGCGATATGGAAAGATCGTAACTATTGTTACAGGATTCGAGCATGGAATCGACGTGAAAAAAATCGCAAAAGCTCTAAAAAATGAGCTTGCTTGTGGTGGGACTTACAAAGATAACATGATAGAACTTCAAGGAGACCATAAAAAGAAAATAAAAGAAATATTGGTCAAACTTGGATTTGAAGAAGAATCAATCGATTAAAAACATACACTAAATAAATAAAAATGAAGAAAAAAACAGAAATAAAAATGGAAAAGGAAAAAATAGTCGAGACTAAATGTAATGATAAAAATTGCCATATTCATGGAAATCTAAAAGTAAGGGGTAAAGCTTTTGAAGGTAAAGTAACAAAGAAGTTTCATAAAAGAATTACAATTGAATTTGAAAGAATAATTTATATAAGAAAATATGAAAGATATGCTAAATCAAAAACAAAAATTCATGCAAGACTTCCTATTTGTATGGAAAACGAAATTAACATTGGAGATTTAGTGAAAGTTCAAGAATGTAGACCATTAAGTAAAATAATTCACTTTGTTGTTATTAAAAAAATAAAGGATAAAGATAAAAAATGAAAGCAATATCGGCTAAAGTTACACCTGGATTGAATTTGGGAGCATATATGATCTCCTCTGATAATAGCGGAGCAAAAATAGTAAAATTAGTTTCAGTAAAAAGAGCAAAAGCAA
This sequence comes from Candidatus Pacearchaeota archaeon, assembly GCA_002689985.1. GTDB lineage: Archaea > Nanobdellota > Nanobdellia > Pacearchaeales > GW2011-AR1 > NP1466. The sequence continues at coordinate 6,129 of NZDC01000024.1, forward strand.
AAAAAGGTAAACAAGTTTGTGCAAAAATTGCTGATTGGGTAAAAGTAAGTGTAAGAAAAGGAATTCCTGATATGAAAGGAAAAGTTTTTGATGCTGTTGTTATAAGACAAAAAAAATCTTATAGAAGACTTAATGGAGAAAGAATAGCTTTTGAAGATAATGCTGTTGCTATATTAAAAGATGAAAAAGGGAATCCAAAAGGAACTCAAATTAAAGGACCAATTGCAAGGGAGGTAATGGAGCGATGGCCAAGTGTGGCTAAAATCGCTTCAATTGTATATTAAAATGAAAAAAGAATTTAGTAAACACTGGAAAGCAAGTAAACAACCAAGAAAACAAAGAAAATACTTAGCTAATGCTCCTTTACATATTAGGAAAAAATTTATTAGTGTTAATTTATCAAAAGAATTAAGAAAAAAATACGAAAAAAGAAATATTCCTGTAAAGAAAGGAGATGTTGTAAAAATTATGAGAGGAAAATTTAAGAAAAAACAAGGAAAAGTAATCGAAGTTAAATTAAAGACTTCAAAAATATTTATTGAAGGGATTCAAGTAAAAAAACAAGATGGATCAAAAGTAAATGTAAGATTACAAGCTTCAAATCTCCAAATTATTGAATTAAATTTGGAAGACAGAAAACGTGGAAGAGTTTTAGGTAAAGAGATAGAAGAAGTTAAAAAAGAATCAAAACAAATAAAAGAAAAACCTAAGGAGATAAAAAAGTAAAATGCACTTAAAAAGACAAAAAATACCAAAGAATTGGCCAATACCTAGAAAAGGTACAGCATATGTAGTTCGACCAAATTTTAATATCAAAAATGGTATTCCAATTTTAATTATTATAAGAGATATTTTAAAATTAGCTCAAAATAAAAAAGAAGTAAAAAAAGCAATCCATTCTAAAAATATCCTCATTAATAATAAAATAGTTAGAGATGAAAAAAATTCGGCATTACTTTTTGATATAATATCTATTCCTCCATTAAAAAAACATTATAAAGTAGAATTATCTGAAAAAGGGAAATTTCAGGCTAAAGAAATAAAAGAAACTGAAAGTATTAATAAGATATCTAAAATTATTAATAAGAAAACATTAAAAGGAAAGAAAACACAATTAAATCTAAGTGATGGGAAAAATTTTATATCAGATATTAAATGTAATGTTAATGATTCTGTTTTAATTAATCTAAAAAGTAAAAAAATAGAGAAATGTTTACCTTTGAAAGAAAAAGCAAAAGTAATTGTTATTGGAGGAAAACATATTGGAGAAATAGGAATTATTAATAATATAAATATAGAAAGAAAAATTACTGAATTAACTATTGAAAAAAAACCTGTTAATGTTTTAATTAAACAATTGATGGTAACTGAATAAAATGATTGAACAAAAATTAATATTGAAAGGTATAGGAAATGACCAATTAGAAGGATTTACTAAATCGACTCTTCCTAAAAAGAAAGAAATATTTAGAAGAATTGCAACAGCAATTACACATGATGATCTTAAAAGATATGAAAATGGAAATTTTTTAATAAATCTAGCAGAGGTTTTAGGAGAAGAAGGGGAGAAAAGATTTGATGATACTCCTAAAAGAGCTTCTCAACAAACTTCCTTAAGAATTTTACAAACTTTATATTGTACTAAATATAGTAATTCTAATCATATCTCTTTAAATGGACTCTATATAAATATGGTTAATATACAAGAAATAAAGGATACAATAGAAAATGGATAAAAATATTATGAGAACTATAAAAATTGAAAAGGTTGTATTAAATGTAGGTGCAACCGGAGAAGAATTAGAAAAAGGAGTAAAATTATTAAAAATTCTAACTGGAAAAAAACCTGCAAAAATGAAATCAAATAAAAGAATTCCTACTTTGAGTGTTAGACCTGGATTAGAAGTTGGAGCAGTTGTAACTATCAGAAAGGATATTAATGAATTCTTAAAAAGAATGTTAGCAGCAATAGATAATAAATTAAATAGAAATCAAATAAGTGAAAATAATTTTTCATTTGGAATAAAAGAATATATTGAAATTCCTGATGTAGAATATCAAAGAGAAATTGGAATCATTGGATTTGATATAACAGTTGTATTTATTAGATCTGGAAGAAGAGTTAAATTAAAAAAAGTAAAAAGAGGAAAAATTCCAAAAAAACAAATTATTAGTAAAAAGGAAATAATTAAATTCATGGAGGAGAAATTCCAAACGGAATTCATTTAAAATGACAGCAAGTGATTGGAGGAAAATTTTGAAACAATTAAGAAATAAGCCTGAAGTAATGGCGAAATTCCTAAAACATAATAAACCAAAAGAAAAGAAAATAGGAATCTCTGTAAAAAAATGTGAGAGATGTGGAAGATTTGGAGCTCACATTAAATCATATGGATTAAATTTATGCCGGCACTGTTTCAGAGAAATAGCTAAAGAAATCGGTTTTAATAAATACTCATAGAAAATGTCACAAGATATAATTGCAGATGCTTTGAATATGGTAAAAAATGCCAAAAAAGCAAAAAAAGAAAACATTAAGATAAATAGAATTTCAAATTTATTAATTGAAATCCTCAAAATAATGAAACAAAAAAATGCAATAAAAAAATATAAAATCGATAGTAAAAAGAAATTTATTGAAATAACAATTGGAGATTTATCTGAATGCAAAGCAATAAAACCAAGATTTACTGTTAATAAATCTGAAATTGAAAAATATAGAAGAAGATACTTACCATCAAGAAATTTAGGGACAATGATTATCTCAACAAATAAGGGACTCGTAACTCATGAAGAGATATTAGAAAAAGGAATAGGAGGAAGCTTAATTGCATATTTTTACTAATGAAAAAGGAAATCTTTCAAAATATTGAAATCCCCGAAGGAATTGAAGTCAAAATAGATAGAAATAGTTTATCTATTAAAGGGCCTAAAGGAGAAAATAAAAAAACATTTAATATAAACAAAATAGTTCTTGAAAAAAAAGATAATTTAATAATTATTGGGAGTAAAAAAGCAACAAAAACAGAAAAAAGAATGATAAACACAATTACTGCACATATTAATAATATGATTAAAGGTGTTCAAGAAGAATTTGAATATAAACTAAAGATATGTTTTAGTCATTTCCCAATAAGTGTAGAAATTAAAGGAAATGAAGCTATGGTAAAAAATTTCCTAGGAGAAAAAATACCAAGAAAATTAAGAATAGTAAAAGGAGTTAATGTTAATATCGATAAGGATATAATTACAATAAAATCCACAGATAAGGAATTAGCTGGACAAGTAACAGCAAATTTTGAAAAAGCAACTAAAATTAGAGCAAAAGATAGAAGAGTATTTCAAGATGGAATTTACTTAATAAATCGTGCTGGAAAAGAAATATAAAATGACAACAAAATTTTTAAGAAGAGATTGGAAAAGACACTCAAAACTTGGGAGAAAAAGAAAGAAAAAACAAGTTTGGAGAAAACCAAAAGGAAGAGATAATAAAATGAGAGAGAAAAGAAGAGGATATCCAATAATTGTTAGTGTTGGTTATAAAAAAAGAAAAACTGAAGATAAAAAACCAATAACTATCAAAAATATTAAAGATCTTGATAAAATTAATAAAAATAAAAAAATAATTATAGGAAAAACTGGGAAAAAGAAAAAAATAGAAATTATAAAAAAAATAAAAGAAATGAAACTTAAAATTAACAATTTTAACATTGATAAGTTCTTAAATCAATCAAAGAAAAAATTAGGAGAAAAGAAAAATGAATCTAAGTAAAAAAAAGATATTAGCTACAAAAGCCTTAAAAGTAGGAAAAGAAAGGATTGTTTTCTTACAATCAAGATTAAATGAAATTAAAGAGGCAATAACAAAACAAGATATTAGAGATTTAATTAATGATAAAGCAATAATTGTAAAGAATATAAAAGGACGTAAAAAGAATACAAAGAAAAAAGGGAAAAAGAGTATAGGAAATATAAGAAAAAAAGTGAATAAAAGAAAAAAAGAATATGTAATAATGACTAGGAAATTAAGAAAATATCTCTCTGAAATAAAAAAACAAGAAAAAATAGAAAAAGAAGAAGTTAAAAATATTAGAAAAAAAATAAGAAATAGAATATTCAAAGATAAAGCTCATTTAGTAAATTATATTAAAAAATTAAAATGAAAACATTAAAACGAAGAAGAAAGGAAAATAAAACAGACTACTTAAAAAGAATTAAACTACTTAAAAATAATTCTCCTAGAATTACATTTAGAAAAACAAACAAGTATGTTATTAGTCAATATATTACAAGTAAACAAGCACAAGATAAAATTAAAATTGGAGTAAATTCAAAACAATTAATTAAATATGGATGGCCTAAAGAATTTGAAGGAAGTTTAAAATCAATTCCTGCATCATATTTAACTGGATTTTTAATTGGAAAAACAATTCTTAAAGAAAAATTAGAAACACCAACTATTGATTTTGGCATGATTAGACCGTTACATAAAACAAGAATTTATGCTTTTTTAAAAGGATTGATAGATTCTGGAATTGAAATAAAACATAAAAAAGATATTTTTCCAGATGAAGAAAAAATAAAAGGAAAATATATGAAAAAAGATTTTTCTCAGATTTTTAATGAAATTAAATTAAAAATAGAAAAAGAACAATGAATAAAGAACAAGAAGAAAAGAAAGATGAAACAAAAGTAGTTGAAACTCCACAAAAGGAAACAGCAAAAAAACCAGAAGGGAATAAAAGAAGAAATCAATTACCAACTAGGGAAGAAATAATTTCTGCTTGGAGTCCTAAAACAAAGCTTGGACATGATGTCAAAGATGGAAAAATTAAAAATATTGATGAAATCTTAGACAATAATAAAAAAATTCTTGAATATGAAATTGTTGATTCTTTACTTAATGTTAAATCTGATTTATTATCTATTGGTCAATCAAAAGGGAAATTTGGAGGTGGAAAAAGAAGAGCATGGAGACAAACACAAAGAAAAACAAAAGAAGGAAATGTTCCAACATTTTCAACACTTGCAGTTATTGGTGATGAAAATGGACATGTGGGAGTTGGTTCTGGAAAATCAAATGAAACTTTACCTGCAAGAGATAAAGCAGTAAAAAAAGCTAAATTAAATGTTATTAAAATAAAAAGAACTTGTGGAGGGTTTGATTGTGCATGTTCTGAATTACATTCTGTTCCATTTAAAGTAATCGGAAAATCTGGAAGTGTTAAAGTTACATTAATTCCCGCATCACAAGGAACAGGATTAGTTGTAGCAAATGAATTAAAAAAAGTATTAAAACTTGCAGGAATAAAAGATGTTTATAGTAGAACACAAGGTAGAAAAAGAACAACATTTAATCTAATCAAAGCTTGTATGAATGCTTTAAAAAAAATTAATATTCAAAAGGAGATAACAAAAAATGAATAATAAAAAAGAATTTATAAGAAAATTAGAAAAATGTATGTCTGATATGCAAAAAATAGTTAATAAGGGTGGTTATATACTTCAAGAAGAAATAACTAATTTTTCAAAATGTTATAAAGTTTATGAAAATCTAATTCAATTAAGTAAATCAATTTTATTAGATAAAGAAGCAAAGCCATATCAAAAGATAGCTATGGGGTATAATGAAGAGTTTTGGAGGTCTAGAGCAATATGATAGCAATAATAAGAATTTGTGGGAGAATAGGATTAGAAAAAGATATAATTGAAACTCTAAATAGATTAAGATTAAGAAAAAAATATGCGTGTGTTATAATAAAACCAACAAAAGAAAATTTAGGAATGATAAAAAAATTAAGAAATTTTGTAGCATATGGTGAAATAAATAAAGATCTTTTTGAAAAACTTGTTGAAAAAAGAGGACAAATTATTAATAAATCAGGAAAAATTGATTCTAAAAAAGTTATTGAAGAATTAGAAAAAGGGGAAAAATATGAAGAATTAAACTTAAAACCTTTTTTTAGACTGCATCCGCCAAGAAAAGGGATAAAAAGTAAATTACATTTTCCAAAAGGAGTTTTAGGAGATAATAAAGAAAAAATAAATGAATTAATTAAAAGGATGTTATAAAATGATTAAAACAAAAAAACGTAAAAAATCATCAAGAGATCATGGAAGAGGAATGGGAACTCATGGTTGGGGAGCTAGAAAAAAACACAAAAAATCAGGACATAAGGGAGGAAAAGGAATGTCAGGTAGTGGAAAAAGAGCAGATCATAAAAAAACACTTATAAATAAATTATATGGACATAAATATTTTGGAAAACAAGGAATAACAAGTCGTGGAACAAAAAGAGATACAAGGCAAAGAATTAATCTAAGACAAATTGAATTAAATCCTTTAAAATATGGGAAGAAAGTAGGGGATAAATTTGAAATTAATCTACTTAATTACAAAATTCTTGGAACTGGAGTTATAAAAAACAAATTAATAATAAAAGCAAAAGAAGCATCATTATCTGCAATTGAAAAAATAAAAGAAGCTGGTGGAGAAATAATCTTGCCTACTAAAAAAGAGGAAAAGAAATCTCAATAAAATGGATTTAAGAAATATATTTAATTATATTCCTGAAGTTAGAAAACCAGAAGAAAAAAAACTTAGTTTTAATATAAAACTAAGATGGACTTTAATTGTCTTAACTTTATTTTTTGTTCTTGCTAATATTCCTCTTTTTGGACTTTCAAATAATGCCCTTGAAAGATTTGAATACCTAGCTATTATTTTAGGAACAGATTTTGGAAGTATTATTTCATTAGGTATCGGGCCAATTGTAATGGCATCTATTATCTTACAATTACTAACTGGTTCAGGTATATTAAATATTGATACAACAACTGTAGAAGGAAAGAAATTTTTTCAAGGAGTTCAGAAACTTTTAGTTTTCTTTTTTATAATTTTTGAAGCAGTTATTTATGTTATGATGCAAGGACTTCAGGCCGCCCCGGGACTTTCCCATATAGTAATTTTACAATTAATCTTAGGAGGATTAGGTATTTTTTATATGGATGAAGTTACAACTAAATGGGGATTTGGATCTGGAGTTAGTTTATTTATAGGCGCAGGAGTATCTTGGAGATTAATTACTAGTGCTTTTCAATTCATAAATCAACAAGGAAGAAACTGTTTATTTAGCCTTGGAGGAGATGGTACTGTTGCTTGTTCTGGAAAAGTTCTTATTTTAATACAATCATTAACTCAAGGACATAGAATAGAATTTCTATCTGCAGCTGCTGCAATTATTGCAACAATAATAATATTTTTAATAGTTGTCTGGGTACAATCTTTGAAAGTTGAAATTCCTTTATCTTTTGGAAGGATTAGAGGTTATGGTGTAAAATGGCCTTTATCATTTTTTTATGCATCTGTAATTCCTGTTATTTTAACAGCTGCTTTAATGGCAAATGTTCAGCTTTTTGGAGGGATTATTGAAAATGCTGCATCTCCTTGTTTAACAGAAGGAGGAGATTGTACGCGCTTAGCAAAATCTTCTTTATTTTTAAGCGACTATTTTGGACATTTTGTTCAAGGACAACCTATTTCTGGATTAGCTTTTTGGATGGGTTCCACTAATATTTTAGAATTATTTATTAGAGGAGGGTTTTTATGGAAATTTTTATTTCAAGGAATAACACATATTCTATTCTTTGTATTTTTTTCAGTATTATTCTCAGTATTTTGGGTAAAAACATCTGGAATGGATGCAAAATCACAAGCAAATAAAATTGCATCATCTGGCTTGCAAGTAGCAGGATTTAGACAAGATATAAGAATTTTGGAAAGTATTTTAGATAGGTATATTATGCCCTTAACTGTTATGGGTGGAGCAGCAATAGGATTACTTGCAGCAACAACAGATTTACTTGGAGCACTAGTTTCAGGAACAGCAATATTGCTGGTTATTATGATTATGTTTCAGTTTTATCAAAGTATTGCCCAACAACATCAAACAGATATGAATCCTGCAATGAGAAAATTCA
>NZDC01000025.1 GCA_002689985.1 Candidatus Pacearchaeota archaeon
CCAGTTCATAAAGAAAAGCCAGTAATAAAATATCAAATTATTGATGAGAAGAATAAGCCTATAATTATCAAAAGACCTTTTTGGAAAAGAATTCTTGGGCTATAGTAATAGAAAAATTTAAATAGGATTATTATAACCTTTTTTATGGGAGTAATGAGACAAACTACTGTGTCTGGATTAATAGGAGAAGTTATGATTTCTACAATTAGTAAAGGGAAGAACGTATTTGAAACAATGGCCTTTCCAATAAAAGAAGATGGAAAAATAGACTTTAATACTGAATTAGCTGTTAAAGAAAGTTATAAAAGAAATGATGCAAAAAGAACTCATAGAACAATTTGCCAAGAACTTGATAATAAAGGAAGAAAATATATGTTTAGTAATCGTTTAATGAACTACATTCCTTGTTTAGTTTAATTTATACTTTTTAGTATTTAAATTGTTAATAGTAACCTTTTTATAGTTTGTCGACGATAAAAACATATGGATAAGAAAAAATTAGCACTATTTTTAGGTATGTTATGTGGAGACGGATGTTTAACAATAAACACAAAAAGCAAAGGAGGGTATAAGACTTATGCTATTTGTTTTTCTAACTCTAATAGGGATTTAATGATTAATTTTCAAGATTTGTTTTTGAAAGTTTTTGAAGTTAAAGGAAACCATTATACAGAATTTAGAGAAAGTAGAAAAGTTACATATTCTTTTAGGAGTTATTCAAGAGAGGTTTTTGATAGGATAGTTTCTTTGGGTTTTCCAATTGGTTTAAAAAAATATAAATTAAGAATTCCTCAAATTATTTTGAATTTAAGTAGAGAAGAAAAGATTTTATTTCTAAAGGGCTTCATAATTACAGATGGATCAATAAGAGCACAGGGAAATGTTCTTTTTCATGTTGCAACCAAAAAATTCTTAGAGGATATCTCAAATTTAATTTACGAATTATTTAATTTAAGGAAACCAATCAAAAAGTATGTTCAAAAAGGAAAATATCTTTCCTATCAATTACTTTTAAATAAGAAAGAGGCACAGGAAATTTTGAATTATTAGTTACTTAATGTAAGTTTTTTAAACATTAAAATCACATTATTTTTATGCCTCCATCGCATAATGGTATTGCACCGGACTTGAGGGAGATTAATTCATAATAATAGGAGTTAAATTATCCATGAAATCCGGGCCCTTCGGGGCATCCCCGTTCGATTCGGGGTGGGGGCGTAAAACTTTTAGTAATTTGAAAGTGATGAACTTGTAGAAAAGTTTATAAATAATATTTTTTCTAGAGAAGTTATGGCTGAAATTGATTTAAGGCATGTAAAACATGTATATGCATTATTTGATAAGGCATTAGAGAAACTAAATAAGAAAGGATATAGATTAATCACCCTAGAAGAAAATGCTAAACTAAGAATGCTAAAAGGAAAAGATTCATATGTTTCTAAAAATGGCAACTTTGTACAAGAGGGAACTATCTATATCTAAAATAAAGGGAGATTTATAGTTAAAAATTCCTTATTATTAAATGATTTAGAAAGAATAAAAGAACGTATGGAAGAGGAAAAGTATCTTGTATTTTTAGATGGTTCAGTATTTAATAAAGTTGATAGTAGATTTTATATTAATAATGAAGAGGAAGTAGAGAAATCCTTAGAAAACTCGATTAATGTTCCTTATGATCAAGAGTCAATTCCAACTAATAGGTTTGGAGAAGAAGAAATAACAAATTTTTGCTTTGGTAAAAGTGCGAAAGATTATGGATTATTTTTGAAAGATGCTGGAATAAATGAAATGGCTCTCAATTATTTGAATGATAGGGAAGATGTTGATTGTGGAAAAGGTTCTTTTATAAACCAATTGCATTTTAGTGATGTTTCTTATTGGAAGTCTGCCTTAAAAAACTGGACACTCCTTGGTAGCACTCTGGGTGTTTATAATGACTTTTTAGGAGTGTTGAAAAATGAAAGAAAAACATTGTGGCACAAAATATCTGATTCTTTTTCTACACCAATATCTGCTTCTAATTGATAATTTTTTCACATGCTTCAAGAACTCTAATATCTGGGCTTAATAGATAAACATAATCTTCTTTAAATCTTAATCCTCTATAAATTTTTTGTAATAATTCACGTTTTGCTTTATCCTTATAAAAATCCCAGTAATGTTCTGGTTTTGTTTTTTTTAGTATTTGCCAAAAGGCATCTTGTACATTAGGATTTGGATATTTTGTAAAAATAATGCTATTGCATTCTTCTCCAGGAAAATCAATACCTCTTGCACATCTTGTTGAAAAAAGTACACTCATTTGTCCTTTTTTAAATTTTTCAATTAATTCTCCTGTTTTATCATTTTCTTGAAGTTCAATTATTTTTTCTTTACTAATTAAGTTATCAATATCAAATTCTTTAAGTTCTTCATAAGTTGGTAAATCCTTAAAACTATTTATATGAACAAGAGTTGGTTTTTTTGCAATTTCAATACATTTACTCAAAGCAAGAAGATAATTTTTTCGAGTGACTTTTCCATTAGAGATATTTCCATACTTACAATCCATCTCCATTCCTGTTTTTTTAATTTTAATTTCTCCTTGTTGTTCTGTTTCTGCATTAATTACTTTAAAGTCTTCTAATCCAAAGATATTTTTTAAGACAGTTGAAGAATGAAGAGTTCCAGACATTAAAACAATTATTTTATTTTTATCAATCATCTCTTTAAACTTTTTTGCAAGATTTGTTGTAACAAGATTAACTATAATTTGTGAATCTCTTTTGTTAAAAGTTAAATAAGTGTCATCTAAAAAATCTTTAAACATTTTTATACTTTCTTCAATTTCATATAAATAACTCTCTTCATCTATTTCTTTAAAAAATTCTGGTGATTCTAAAAATATTTTTATTAAATCATAAACTTTTGTTTCTTTTAGAGGAATTATTTTATTAGAGTAGATTGCTTCCTGAATTTCTTTGTCCTTTTTTATCTCTTTAATAATTTCATGCAATTTATTAGTTACTTTTTCATTTAATCCAACTAATTGAATTAAGGAATTTTGAAGTCTATCAATATTTATATTTTTTTGATTAGAAAAACTATCTAAGAATTCATCACATTCATCTATTATTTCTACTTCTGTTAAAGGTTTTCTGTTTATTGCCGACTCTAATTTATATTTTAAAGCGTTAAATACTATTACATCTGAATTAATAAATGAATTAAATTGTTCATAAAATTTACATCCAAATTTTCTTTGATAGAAAATAAATTTGGTATTATTTAGCCCAGTATATTTTCTTTTCCTTGAATCTTCAAAACTTTTTATCTCATATTCTTCAGGAATAACAGGACACCAATAAGGACATACTGGTGCAATAGACATTCTTTTAACATCATTTATTGCACTAAAATTATCTATCTTAATATTTTTATTTTGTCTTATATACTCTTTAATTTTTCTTATATTTTTCTCTTTTATCTCTATTTTACATGGAATATTGCAATTATCTGCAGATAAATCTTCTCCAATTGTTCTTTTAATTTCCTCTCTTTTTCCTTCAAAAATATCACTTAATTTTGAGTTTACTTCTTTTTTTACTTTTGGAATTGCATTTTTATTTTCCTCTAGAAATTTACATAAGTGATTATTTCGTCCTGTAATAACACTTATTTTCAGTTTTTCTTTATTATCTTTTAATAGATATTTATTTTCTTCATAATCTTTCTTATATTGGGATTGAAGATTTTTCCCAGGTACAATGATTGATGCTTTTCCTAATTTTCTTGCTATATTTAATGCAATTGTTGATTTTCCAGTTCCACATACACCATGAATAAAAATAACTTTATTTCCTTCTTTTATGGATTCTATTACTTCTTTTACAACATCTTCTTGAGTTTTTCCATTAGAAAAAGTTAAAGGTTCTAGAAATTTATTATTTTGATATAAGCTCCACATCTTTTGTTAAGTTTGAAGAAATAAAGAGGTTATAAAATTATCTAAAGCTCCATCTAGAAAAAGTTTAGGACTAGCACGCTTTACAAAAATAATTATCCAAAAAGCGCACTAAGTCCTTCTGCTGCAGCTTCTTTTTTCTCTTCTTTAGGTTTTTCTTCTTTCTTTTCTGGAGCTTTTGAAGATTCACTCCCACCTGCAGGCGCAGCAGCAACTAAACTAGCACTTTCTAGTTCTTTTGCTATATCAACACCTTTTAAACTGGTAACAAGAGATTTGATTTTTGATTCATCAGTTTCTCCACCAGCAGCTGCAACAACACTCTTTACATTGTCTTCATTAACTTCTTTTCCAAGTTTATGCAACAAAAGTGCTGCGTATGTGTATTCCATTTATTTTTCCTCTCCCAATTTATTTATTGGAATATAATCTTTCGAATCTTTTTCATTAATTGGAACTATAATTGTATTGAATATCTTTTCTACTTCTCTAGAAGGGATTTTTGAAAAACCTTCCCCATACATTTCATATCTTGTTTCTTTAGAGCTATTATCCATTTTATTTATTATCCTCAGATTTATTTTCTTGAGTATTTTCTTCTGATTTTACTTCTTCTTTCTCTTCAGTTTTTTCTTTAATTTCATCTTTTTTTACTTCTTCAACTTTTTCTTTATCTAACATCTTTTCTAAGACTTTTTCATATATTCCTGCTTTTCCAATTAATAATTTAATAGTATCTTCACAAATATATCCAATTTCAACTGCAAAAGGTAAAGCTTTTCCATAAGCAGATTTTAATTCTTCTAGTGTTCCTTCTCTATCTATTTGAATATTTAAGTATAATTTTTTTTCTTTAGTATCAAATGCAGATAAAGGAATAAATCCTATTGAAAATGGTTTAATATCTAATTTAGCCATAACATCTGCAACATTTTGTGATATCTTTTCTCCTTCTTTTACAATTACTTTATTAGCAATAATTTCTAACTTACCATTTGTTACTTTTGTTTTAAGTCCAACTGATCCTAACTCACTTATTGCTGGTCCAGGAATTAAATCAGTCATTCCTGCTTCTACTTCAATATCAAGTGGCGCAACTTGTCCGGGTTTTGCTTTTGCAGGATTTTTGTTTTTTATTAATTCTAAAGCTAAATCAAAACTATCTAAGTCTGAAAATAAAATTGCCATACTATCTTTAATTTGTTCTTTAAGTTTTTTTACTTCATCACTTCCAGAATTATCAATTGATCTAAATATTAAGTTTTTCTTAGGCACCTTAATTATTGCTTTATCTCTTAATTTTTTCCCAATTTCTTGAAATTGAGATGCAGGAAGATTTTTAATAGACGCAATTAATATTGTTTTTTTATTCTTAATTAAATCAATTAATTCTTTAACTGATTTTGTTTTTCTTTCTGGAATATGTTCTACTACTTTAGATTTCATCTTATTTTTATTTTTTGAGGTTTAGTCATTGTGAATTTTAATTCTACATTTTTTATGTTTTCTCTTTCTCTTGGCATTGATTTTAAAATAGTATTATAAATAGTAGTAATATTTTCAATTAATTCCTCATCTTTCATACTTTGTTTTCCAACAGGTAATTTTATACTAGATTCTTTTACCTTTATTTTTATAGTGTTGTTTATTTTATTTTTTAATTCATTTATTGTTTTATCGTTAACATTTGTAAGAATTCCTAATTGTGGGGAAGGCATTTTTCCAGCAGGACCGAGTATTCTTCCAAAAGAGGTTGCAATTTTTGGCATTAAGCTTGCTTGAGCAATAAAAAAGTCAAATTTTTTTACTAATTTTTTTAATTCTTTTTTTTCAGAATATTTTTTAAATTTATCACCTGTTATTGTTTCAATACTATCATTGTTTGTTTCTAGAAATGCACAGATTTTTTTATCTTTAATTTTATGGGGAACAGTTATAAATAAATTTACATTATTTTTCTTAATATCAAATTTTTGGAGATTTACAATTAAATCAAGAGTTTGATTAAATTTTCTTTCTTTTCCTTTTCTTAATTCAATTAAAGCTTTTTTTAGATCTTCTTTAAAGTCCATTTTTTACCTCCTACATTATGCACCAAGAACATAGAAAATATCTCTTGATGATGTAGTTTTGCGGTAAAATTCTTAAATATTAATGGTTTATAAAAGTTTCTTTATTACTGCATTGTTAAGTTAACGGGAGTTTTGATTTTAGGAACGAGTAAGTTCCTGGATTAAGGTTTAAGATTTATAACAATTCTGCTAAA
>NZDC01000026.1 GCA_002689985.1 Candidatus Pacearchaeota archaeon
AATTGGGAGATTTTATTTAAAGAATTAATTAATAGTTATAAAAAATCTAAAGATTCTAAAATAGTTCTTGAAAGACTAAAACAAGTTGAAAAAAGAGGACGATATAAACATTAAATAGCCCTACCAGGATTCGAACCTGGGTTTCAGGCTTCAAAGGCCTGCATTCTTGACCACTGAACTATAGGGCTATAAAGAAAAAAACTGATAGTGATTTATAAGACTTTTGGAATAGAATTATTTAAACATAACTTCATAAAATATCTCTCTATTAATATCTTGTCTTCTAGGATTTATATTAAAAAAATCACCCATCCTAAAAGGTTTATATTTTTCTCCAATAAGTGTTGCTGCAAGTTTTTTGTATTCTGTTGTACCTTTTGATCTTGGTTTATGAGCTGTAGATGGTGTAAATTCAGATAATGCTTTTAAAATATTAACATCATGGGGAATAACTGCTAAAACAGGAACTTCTGATGCTTTTTCAATATCTTCTATTGATAATTCAAAATTTTTATTATGAACTTTGTTAAGAATTAACCCATTAATAGGAGTTTTTCTTTGCTTTGCTAATTTAACTGCTTTCATAGTTGTGCTTAAAGTTGGATGATCTGCAGTTGTTACAACAAGAATCTCATCAGATGCATATATTGCTGCTAGAGTTTCATCATTTAATGCAGGAGATGAGTCAATTAAAATAACATCATATTTTTTCTTTAAACCACTAATTTTATTTCTTAATTCTAATGGATTGATATTTACTTTTTCAAATATAGATGCTGGAATTATATCTAAATTTCCACGTTCATGAATTGCATCACTAACTTTTGCATTCCTACTTAAAACATGATGGAGTGTTACTTCAGGATCAATTATATTTAAATGAATTCCTAAATTTGGAGCAGAAAAATTTGAATCAATTAATAAAACTTTTTTCCCAAAATCAGCTATTGCTGATCCTAATGAGACAACTGTCGTCGTTTTACCCACTCCTCCTTTTAAACTCAAAACACCTATGGTTTTTCCCATAATATATCATGGTTTTATGTATTTAAATATTTTTATAATTAACATATAAATAGCTTTTCTTACTAAACTTTAAATATTAGCAAATTTTCTTATATAAAATGAGGTTGAATATATTAATTGGGGGGAAAGCTGGTCAAGGAATAAATTTTATTTCTGAAGTGATATCCAAAACTGTAACAAATCACGGTTATTTTACATTTAATTATAGAGATTATTCTTCTGTAATAAGAGGAGCACATAATTTTAATATTCTTTCTATATCTGATGAAAAAATAGAAAGTCATGAAAGTCATTTAGATGGAATTATTGCAATGGATGAAAATACAATAAAAATACACAAAAAAGAACTGAAAAAAAATGGTTTTATTATTAATTCTAAAAAATTTATTGATTTAAAGAAAAATCTAAATATTGCTCTTTCTGGAGCTTTAATTAAAATACTTGGTATTGATAAAGAATTTCTCATTAATGAAATAAGAAAAAAATTTGATAATGAAGATGTTTTAAAATCAGTTGAAAGAGGATATATAACTCAAGAAAATAAATTTAAATTAAAAAAACTAAAAAATGATCTTAAAATAATGAGTGGTAGTAAAGCTATTGCAAAAGGCGCAATAAATTCAAAAATTGATATTTACTTTGCTTATCCAATGACTCCTGCAACAGGAGTTTTAAATGAATTAGCATCTAAACAAATAAAAAATAATTATCTTGTTTTTCAAAATGAAAACGAAATTGCAGTTGCAAATGCAGCTTTAGGTGCAAGTTTTTCTGGAGCAAGAGTAATGATTGGAACAAGTGGTGGGGGATTTGATTTAATGGCAGAAGCTTTAAGCTTGCAAGGAATTACTGAATTACCTTTAGTTGTTTATCTTGCATCTCGTCCAGGGCCTGGAACAGGACTTCCAACTTATACTTCCCAAGGAGATTTGAATCTAGCATTAAGAAGCGGTCATGGAGAATTTCCACGAGTTGTAATAGCACCTGGAAATCCAAAAGAATCTATAGAAAAAACAAATGAAGCTTTTTATCTTTCTCAAAAGTTTAATTCTCTTTCAATTATACTTTCAGATAAACATCTTGCTGAATCTGAATTTTCACTAAATAAAAATATAAAAAATCCACTTTCAATAAAAATGGAAAGAAAAATTCCTGGAAAAACAATTGTAAAAGCTTCAAGTTATGAACACGATCAATTTGGAAATACAATTGAAGATGCAAAAACAACAATAGAAAATGCAAATAAAAGAATTGAAAAATATAAATCAATAAAAAAAGAATGTGAAAAATTTGAGATGATCAAAATTCATGGTAAGAAAAATAGTAAAAATCTAATTATTGGTTGGGGATCAACAAGAGGTGCAATTATTGATGCAATAAAAGATTTGGATTTTAAATTTTTACAAGTTATTTATTTAAAACCCTTATCAAATAAAATAAAAAAAGAAATCCAAAATGCAAAAAAAGTAATCTTAATTGAAAATAATTTAACAGGACAACTTGGAAGATTGATTAGAGAGAAAACCGGAATTAAAATTGAAAATAGAATCTTAAAATATGATGGAAGGCCTTTTTATTCAGATGAATTAAAAAAAGAGATATTAAAAGTAAAATGAAAGAAAATCTAAGAACAAAAAATGCAATCACTTGGTGTCCTAGTTGTCCAAATAATATGATTTTAGAATCAACAAAAAGAGCCTTAACAAATCTAATTAAACAAGGAAGAAAAAAAGAAAATTTTGCAATTGCGACAGGAATAGGGTGTCATGGTAAAATATTTGATTACCTAAATGTGTCTGGATTCTATGGGCTGCATGGGAGAGTTTTACCAACGGCTTTAGGAATAAAATTAGGAAATCCTAATTTAACTGTTCTAGGATTTGCAGGTGATGGGGATACATATTCTGAAGGAATAGGTCATTTCATAAGTATGGGACGATATAATCCAAATATTACTCTTATTGTTCATGACAATCAATCTTTTTCACTTACAACAGGGCAAGCTACTCCTACAAGTCAACAAGGTTATAAAACTAAATCAGAACCACTTGGAGAATTTAATTTACCATTAAACCCGATTAAATTAGCAATATCTTCTGGAGCAACTTTTGTTGCAAGATGTAATGCAAGAGATATTAATCATACATCCAAAATTATAGAACAAGCAATAAAACATAAAGGATTTTCTTTTGTTGAAATTCTTCAGGATTGCATTATATTCAACTTAAAGATAAATAATAAAGATAAATTAATGTACAAAATACCAACAAAAAATAGGAAAATAAAAGAAGCTCTATCTCTTGCTGATGAATGGGATTATAATTTGAGAAAAGGTAAAATTCCCTTAGGAATTTTTTATCAAGAAAAACGAAAAACTTTAGAAGAAAAATGGCCTCAATTGTCATACCTTCAAAAAAAGAAAATTAGTTGGAAAGATTTAAAAAAATAAATTAAATAATCTTTTCTATTTCTTTAACAGAATCTGGATTAACTAAAGTCATTAATCCTTCAGGCTTTTCTTTATTTAAAATATTTTTTAGAATTCTTCTCATGATTTTTCCTGAACGAGTTTTAGGAAGTTCTTTTACAAAGTATATTTTTGAAGGTCTTGCAATAGGTCCAATTGTTTTATCAATATGTTTTTTTAATTGTTTTTCTAAACTTAATGTTGAATTTCCTGATTTAAGCACTACAAATGAAACAGGAACTTCTCCTTTTATTTTATCAGGAATTGAAACGACTGCTGATTCATTTATATTTGAATATTTATTTATTGCATTTTCAAGTTCTGCAGTTGATAATCTATGTCCTGCAACTTTTATTACATCATCTGTTCTTCCAGTAATTCTAATTAATTTATTTTTTATATATGCTCCATCACTAGTATCATACTTATTTCTAAATCTCTTAAAATAAGTGTCTTTGTATTTTTTAGGATTTTTATAAATTCCATGAAGCATTCCTGGAGCAAATGGACTTAATTGAACTAAAGATCCTATTTTTCCATCTTTTACTTTTTTTCCTTTTTCATTTACAACAATATGTTTTGTTCCTGGAAAACTATATCCAGAGATTGTTGGAATAAATGGACCTACTCCCGGTAAAGAATTAATTAAAGATCCTCCTGTTTCTGTTTGCCACCAAGTATCAATTATAGGACATCTTGATTTTCCAACTTTTTTAAAATACCACTCCCATGTATCTTTATCTATCGGTTCTCCAACAGTCCCAATTATTCTAAGTGTGTTTAATTTGTGTTTTTTTAAAAATTTTTCACCAGCTTTCATAAACATTCTAATTGCAGTTGGCGCAGTATAAAACACTGTTATTTTATTTTTATCAATTATATTCCACCATCGATTGTAATTTGGATAATCTGGAGTTCCTTCATAAATTACTGTTGTTCCTCCATTTAAAAGAGGTCCATAAAAAGCATAAGTATGTCCTGTTATCCATCCAACATCTGCAGTACACCACATCACATCATCATTATGTAAATTAAAATTCCATTTAGTTGTCCAATAAGCATATGTTGCATAACCCCCTATATCATGAACAACTCCTTTTGGTTTTCCAGTTGTTCCAGAAGTATATAATATAAATAAAGGATCTTCAGAATTCATCATTCTTGGTTTATAATAAGAATCTGCTTTTTCTATTTCTTTTTCAAATGAAATAAATTTCCTAGAATATTTCTTATTTTTACTTAAACGATTAACAATAATAACTTTTCTTACTTTTGTTCCAATGATTGCTTTATTAACTTTTTTATCTAGATATTCTTTTTCTCCTCTTCGATAATATCCATCAGCACTAATTAAAATTTTTGCTTTTCCGTCTTGTAGTCTTGTTTTTAATGCATCTGCCGAAAAAGCAGAAAAAACAACAGAGTGAATAGCGCCAATTCTAGTACATGCAAGTATTGCAATTAACACTTCAGGAATCATCGGCAAATAAATTGCAACAACATCTCCTTTTTTAACTCCTAATTTTTCTAAAACATTTGCAAATTTGTTAACCTTTTTAGATAATTCATTATAAGTTAATTTAACAGTCTTTTCAGATGTAGGTTCTGGAACCCATATTAAAGCTGTTTTATCTCCTTTATCCTTTAAATGACGATCTAATGCATTAATACAGAAATTTAATTTTCCTCCTTTAAACCACCAAAAATAAGGTAATTTTTCTATGTAAGTTTTTTTCCAAGATTTTTCCCAAATTAAACCTTCTTTTGCTAATTTATCCCAGAATTTAACAGGATTTTTATCAGCTTGTTTGTATATTTTATTATCCTTAATCCAAGCAATTTTTTTTATCTCATTGCTAGGCCAATATTTATCTCCTTTTTTTATTATATATTTTTTCATATCCAATGTTTTTTATCTTTAATTCCTTTATTCCAAAGCATTTTTGTATAACCAGTATTATCGATATCTTTTTTCTCTATATTTAATTCTTTTAAAACATCATAGATTTTTTTCTTTGCTTTTTTTATTTCAATTGGTTTTACAATATATTCTATTTCCATAAAATAACCTAAATGTTTTACTTTATTTATTTCAATTACTATTCTTTTATCTTTTTTATGAATATAAGATTCAGAAGTCTTAATTTTTTTCATCCATTCAACAAATCCAAGATCTTCTATTAAAGCAAGGAAATTTTCTATTTTTTTTATTTTAAATTCAAACTCTTCTTTTACAACAATCTCTTTTGTCCAAAAATCTTTTTTCCATTTTTTAAAATTAATAACATATTCCTTTCCATTATTTCTTATTCTAAATGCTTTTTTTGGATAACCCTGTTTTCTAAATTTCTCATTTAATGCAAAATAATCGTCACTTCTATTTTCTATTTTCTTAAGATTAGCTATCTCCCTTATTCTTTTTCTTAAAGAATTAACATCGTTAATTTTAACTTTAGTTTCAACCTCTAATAAAACCATTTTTTTATCCTATATTTTTATTAAAAACAGGATGGTATATAAATCTAGCTTTATATTTTAAAAAAGGAGATAGTAAGATTTAAAAAAGTATATTACAACTTAATAAAATGCCAAAAAAATTAAAAAACAAAAAAAAGGATTCTGATAAAAAAGATACAAAATCAAAAAAAATATCTCAATTAGATTTTGAAAAAAAGATTATAGAATTATCTAAAAAAGGTCTTACTAGTGAAAAAATAGGAGAAGAATTGAGACAACAAAAAATTCATCCAAAAGAGTATAATAAAAAGATTTCTCAAATACTAGGAGATAAATACGTAAATCCTGATTTAAAAAACATTAAAGAAAAACTTGAAAGAGTTAAAAAACACTCTGAAAAAAATAAACAAGATAAAAGAGCAAAAAGAGAAAAAGATAGAATATTTTCACAACTTAGAAAATTTAAGAAATATTTTAAAGTAGAATAAATTATCTAAGTTTGAAATAAAAAAGGGGGAAATGGATGGAAGAAATACAAAATTCTTTAGAAACAAAAATTAAATTAGTAGCTAGAGAATTTCTTGAAAAATCAAAAGATAAAGAAATTCAAATAATAAGCCACTTTGATACTGATGGCATTAGTTCTGCTTCAATAATAATTCGGGCATTAAAAAGATTAGATAAAGTTTTTTCTATAAAGATTATAAAAAGTCTTGAAGAACAATTTATATGCGATTTACCAAAAGAAAAACTTTTTATTTTTCTAGATTTAGCATCAGGAAGTCTAGATTATATTGCAAATTCAGAATTAAAAGATGTATTTATAATAGATCATCATGAGATAATTCAAAAAATTTCGGAAAATGTACATATAATCAATCCAGAATTACATAATAAACAAAAAATAAGTAGTTCTGGACTTACTTATCTTTTTTGTAAAGAAATAGATCCTAAAAATAAAGAACTTTCAAAAATAGCTATTTTAGGAATGATTGGAGATATACTAGAAAAAGATATAAGTAAATTAAATAATGATATTCTAAATGATGGAAAAATAAAGAAAAAAAGAGGCCTACTTCTTTATCCTTCAACAAGACCATTAAATAGAACTCTTGAATTTTCATCCAAACCATATATTCCGGGAATTACTGGAGATGTGGAAGGAGTTAAAGAATTATTAAAAGAAATTGGATTAACTCCTATAAATGGAAAATACAAGAGCCTTATAGAACTAAATAATGAAGAAATGGAAAAATTAGTAACAGCAATAATGTTAAGAAATCCAAAAGCAAAACATGATGAGATGATTGGAAATATCTTTTTAATAAATCTATTTAATAAATTAGAAGATGCAAGAGAATTAAGTGCTATGATTAATGCTTGTTCAAGATTGGGAGAAACTAATATAGCAATTCAATTTTGTATGGAAATTTCAAAAGTGAAAAAAAAGGCAGAATCAATACATGCAAAATATAAACAATTTTTAATATCTGGATTAAAATTTGTATCAGAAACAAAAAAAATAGAAGGAAAAGGTTTTGTAATAATTAATGCAAAGAATATAATAAAAGATACAATGATTGGAACAATTACAAGTATACTTTCAAACTCTCCATTATATGAAGATGGAACAATAATAACTGCAATGGCATATTATGATGGAAAAATAAAGATATCTTCTAGAAATGTTGGAAGAAGTGGAAAAAATGTAAGAGAAATTTTAAACAGAATAATTGAAAAAATAGGTGGAGAAGTAGGAGGACATGAATTTGCAGCAGGAGGTATTATTTCTAGAAATAAAGAAAAAGAATTTATTGATTCATTACAAAAAAGCTTTGAAGTTGAGTTAGTAAAGATTTAAAACCCTTATTTTTCTTCATAAATTATGGATTTAGACGTAGGAGAAATTGTTTTATGCACTGTTGATAGAATAGTTGGAACTGTAGTTTTTGTAAGAATAGAAGGACATGGAGAAGGAAGTATTATTTTAAGTGAAATTGCTCCTGGAAGAATAAGGAATTTAAGGGAATATGTAATTCCTAAGAAAAAAATAGTTTGTAAAGTATTAAGAATTTCAGGAGATCGTATTGATTTATCTTTAAGAAGAGTTACAAAAAAAGAGAAAAAAGAATTAATTGAGCAATTTAAACAAGAAAAAAGTTATATTAGCGTTCTAAAAAGTATTCTTGGAAAGGAAGTGGATAAAGTAATTGAAGAAATTACCAAAGAAGATAAAATATATGATTTTTTAGAAGAAGCAAAAGAAAACCCAAAAAAATTAGAGAAAATAGTTGGAAAAACTAACACTAAAAAAATATTAGATATCTTAAAAAAACAAAAACAAAAAAAAGCAATAGTAAAAAAACAAATTCACTTAACAACAACTAAATCAAATGGATTAGAATTAATAAAAGATGTTTTGGGAATAATAAAAGAAGCAGAAATAAAATATATTTCTGCAGGACAATATTCTATAAAAACAGAATCTAATGATTTAAAATCAGCAGATAATATATTAAAAGAAATATTATCAAAAATTGAAAAAGAAACAAAACAAAAAGGAATCGAATTTAGTATTGATGAGAAATAAAAATAAACTTAGTTTTAAAGTTATAAAAAGTAAACAAAAGCTTAAATAACCTTAAAAAATCCTCTAATTATGGAAAACAATCAAAATAAGAACTTCAGTATTATACTTCTTGGAATAATATTTGATCCAAGCACAAGAAAAATTTTAATTGGAAAAAGAAAAAATGATTTACATGTTCCAAGTTTAAACTGGGGTTTTATTGGAGGAATTTATGAAATTGGTGAAGAGGGAGTAGATAAAACATTAAAAAGAAAAATAAAAGAAAGCACCGGATTTGATGTAAAAAACTTGGGAACAGTATTTTCAAATAATGATGCTGTAAAAAAAGATTTTTTTAAAGTTTATTTTTTATGTGAAAAATTTAATGGAGAAGAGAACGTTGGAGGAGATTTTGAAGAATTAAAATGGGTATCTCCTGATGAAGTTGAAAAATATTTCTCAACAAAATTTAATACACGTCTAAAAGAGTATATTATTAACTTAAAGTGAAATTAAAAAAATGTAAAACATGTGAAAATTATACTTTAAAAAATATTTGTTCTAAATGTAAAAATAAGACATTTGATGCACATTATAAATTTATTAAAATAAAAGAAATATCAAAATAATATCTTTTGTTTTTCTTGTTTTCCAATAATTGCTTTTCCATATTCTCCATCAAAACCAGGAATTATATTTATCTTTCCTTCTCTATTTCTTAAAATCAACTCAATTAATTTTTCATTAACTTCTTTTTTTAAAAAATCTTCTTTTGAAATATTTAATAATATATTCAACTCATTTTCAAATTTCTCAATTAAAGAATTATATAAATTCCACACTTTTTTACTATTCATATTAACCTCTAAAAAAAGAGATATTATTTCATGTAATGGTAAAAGAGTATAATATGGCTTTTTTATTTTATGATCACTTCTTGAATTTGATAAACTATCAACTCTGTATTCAACACCAATAGTTAAATTTTTCCCACACTTTGGACAAATTCTATTTAATTCTTTAGTTTTTTCCGGTTCACAAGAAAAATCACAATTTCTATGCCCATCCCAATGATATTTACCATAAGATGGACTGGTTTCAATTGTTTCAATAAAATCATTTTTTCTTATCTGTTTTATTATTTCAAGATATGAATCACATTTTTTAAAAATAGTTGCTTCACGTCCTAATCTAAAAGGCCAAAAACTATGTGCATCTGAAAAACTAACAATTGCTTTATTTTCAAGTTCTTTTATTTTCCAATTCATTTTAGGATCAGAAGACATTCCAGTTTCTATTGCATGAACATTTTCAAATTCATCTTTAAAACACTCTTTTAAGCTATCAAACCCAGACATACTCCCAAAAATTCCAAACCAAGGAGTCCATGCATGTGCCGGAATAATTTCAATATCTTTTGAAATTTTCATCATCTCTTTTACAAATTCATCTCCAGGAATTTTAAAAATAGGTCTTCCATCATAATCTCTTCTTCCTTTAGTATCAAAATAAGAATTTATTTTTTCTGCAATTTCAATACTAGGAACTAATAAAACTAAATGAATCCTTCTCCCTCTTTCTTGAGTATATATTAGTGAAATCTCTCCAGATATGATAAAGGGAAAATCTTCATAATAATAAAATCCTTTCCCATTGTTCTTTAGTTTTTTAATTTCTTCAAACCAAATAGGATGAGTAAAATCGCCAGTTCCAAGTAAATCAAGACCTTTTATTTTAGCCCATTTAACTAAATTAGGAAAGTTAATATTCTTACTACAAGCTCTTGAAAATCTAGAATGAATATGTAAATCTGCAATTATTCTATTTTTATCTACCATAAACATTTAGAAATAAAGAAGGTTATAAAGGTTTATTGTTTTAAGTTAATATCCAAATAACTTTTTTCTTTTTTCCTTAGCCATTACTAAACCAATTACTACTAAAACAACAATTATTAAAATCCATAACCAAGCTTTACTTGTCTTTTCTTTTATTCCTTCTACTACTTTTCCACCAGTATCTTTAATTGTTTCTCCAATACTCTTTTCTTCCTCTTCTTCAACAACTGGTTCCACAACTTTTTCTTTTCCTGAAATTGCAAAATAACTAAAAGAAGTTACTCCAGCATCATAAGTATAATAAGTATCATCTTCACCCTTTTGAACATTTGAGATAAGAAGTAAGTATTTATAAATCTTTTGAGGAAGAAAAGATAAACATAATTTAGATAATCTTTTAAATGGAAATGTAAAAGTAATAATATGAATGAAAAGACACTGGTTTTAATTAAACCAGATGCTATGATAAAACGTTTAGCAGGAAATATAATTTCTGAACTATATAATCTAGATCTAAAAATGGTTGGATTGAAATTAGTAAATGTCAAAAAAGAACTAGCTGAAAAACATTATGAGGAGCACAAAGAAAAGCCATTTTTTCAAGAACTAATAGAACATATTACTGGAAAACTTCATGAAAACGAAAATGTTATTGCAATAGTTTATTCTGGTGAGAATGCGATTTCAAAAGTTAGAGAACTTGTTGGAAAAACAAATCCAGATGAATCTATTCCCCATACTCTAAGAGGAAAATACGGCAAAATTCATTCAAAAACAAACTGCCATGAAACAGTAATTCATGCATCTGATTCACAAGACAATGCAAAAAAAGAGATTGATTTATGGTTTAAAAAAGATGAATTAGTTGAATAAATTATTCTTCATCAACTATCCCTTTATCGGTTACAAAAAATATACACTCATTATCAGGTAAATTAGGAGAGTCTATCAATTTTCCAACTCTAGATCCTTTTTTACCTCTCCTTAGATACATTCTATATGTAGAAAAATGTCCTAAAATATTACCTCCAATAGGGGTTGTTGGGTCTCCAAACATTTGTGCAGGATTAGCCATCACTTGATTAGTTACATAAATTGCTAAGTTATGTTGTTCTGCAAGTCTCATTAAATTATGTAAATATTTATTTAGTTTTTGTTGTCTATCTGCTAATTGGCCTCTTCCAGCAAATTCAGCTCTAAAATGTGTTGTAAGTGAATCAACAATTATTAATTTAATTGGTTCTCCATTTTTAATCATTTCTGAAATTTTTTCTAAAAGTAAAATTTGATGATCACTATTTAGTGCACGAGCAACAAAAATATTTTTTAAAACATTTTCAGGATCTAATCCCAATCCTTCTGAAATTTGTTTTATTCTAGCTGGTCTAAATGTTCCTTCTGTATCAATAAAAACACTTTTTCCATCAATTCCTCCTTGTTCTAAAGGCAATTGAGTATTGATTGCTAAAGTTAAACCTAATTGAGTCTTTGAAGACCCAAAAGCACCAAATGCCTCTGTTACAGCTTTACTTTCAATACCTCTTCCACCCAGAAGTTCATTCATATTTTTACTTCCTGTTGTAATATAAAAAATATTAGACCTTTTTTTTGCATACTCTATTCCATCTTGAAAGCCTAAATCAAGTAAATCTCTTGCTGCTTGAATTGCTTTTCTTGCAACAGCAGGGCTAACTCCTGCAGCATCACCTAATTCTGTAGGGCCCATAACAGCTAAAGACATCATATCATAAACTCCTGCAGATTCTAATTTAGTTGCAACAGCAGGACCAATACCTGGAAGATCAGTTAATGTTGATTCTTTCTCTTTTTTTTCTTTTTTAGAAGCCATAAAAATTCAAAAAGATTATTCTTTATAAAGATTGTTTTAGTTTTAAATATATATTAAAAAATAGGAAATTTACGAATTAATAACCCCAAATCTGCAATTAAAAAGACAATAAAGATAATAGTTTCAGATATTCCTCCTGTTTTTATTATTCCTGAAAACTTCTTTTTACTAAATGGGGAAAATAAACTAACTCCACTAATAGTTAAAGAATCTGCAATGAGATGAGATCCAAAACCCACAAAAAATCCAAATGAAACTTCTTTAAAAAATAACCATAAAACAATTGTTAAAAAGATTAAAAAAATAAGGCTATGAATAATCCCTCTATGTTTTGAAATCCATTGTATTGGCCTGAAAATAAGGTATTTTCCAATCTTAGATTTTTTTGTATCAATATCTGGAATATATGTTGCAAGTAATGCAACTGCAATAAATATAATTTTATCATTTACAAAAGGAAGAAGTAATAAAATAAAAAAAAGAGTAATTATTAAATGAGTTCTTATTAACATTTCACTTACTCTCTAACTTCTCAACTAATTCATCAATATTAACATCTTTTACTCCATCAATAATAAATTCTTGATTATTAAAAAATTTATTCATTCTAACGTTTCCAGAAAAAATCATTTCCCTACCTAAAAGATTTTCTTTTTGTTGAGTTAACATTTCTTGGTTTTCTAATTCAGTAATTCCAATACTTGGAAGAAAATCATGAAATACTACTGAACGGATAGTTTCACTTCCATCATCCAAAACTAAATTTAGTAAAGCTCTCTTTTCCTGAACAACTTTACCATGTTCTAAACAAATAAAATCAACTCCTTCCTGATTTACTTTTTTCTTGCAATTAGGACAAACATTAAAAAATCTTGGCGCATGTGTTTGAACAATAAAAGCTCTTACACTTGAATTATCAGATAATTTAAAATCAGCTATTTTCTTTTCTTTTACAATTTTTTCTGTTTTAATATTTTCTAAAACTTCATTACTAAGTTTTAATTCAGAAAAACTTCCTAAATGTATTTCATTATCTCTCATACTTGCATTCATTATTTCAATTACCTTGCCATTAGTAATTTCATTTTTTTCGATTAATTCTATATGGTTAGTATCCCATAAAACTGCTTTAATATTTGAAGTATCATCTGCAATAGTTATATTTACAACTTTTCCTTCTTTATCATTCCGTACAAATGTTCTTACAGGAGATAAATTAATAACTTTTCCAATAACATTAATTTTTCTCATTCCAGGCAATAGTTCATCTATTTTTAACTTTTCATTATCAAAAGAAATTCCTTGTTCTGCAGCAATAATTTGTGCAGCACCTTCCTTACTAATTAGTCCTGAAAGTTTTGCTTGTTTTGCCTCTATTTGTCTTTCTATTTCCTCTTTTGATAATTCAGATTTTTGAGAAATCTTATCTATTATCTTATCATAATTTCCATTCATTTACTAAATAAAAATCCTTTACTTTTAAGTATTTTGATACAAAAAACATAAGAAAACTTATAAACTCTTTCAATTAAAATAAGGTATGGGAATTACAGCAGTTAAAATGAAATTAATGCCTTCTTCTCCAGAAATAGATCTTGATCAAATAAAAGAAAAATCAAAAGAATTAATAGAAAAGAATAATGGAAAAAACTGTAATTTTGAAGAAGAACCCATAGCTTTTGGATTAAAAGCAATAATTATCTCTTTTGCATGGCCAGAAAAACAAGAATTAGAACCTCTGGAAAAAGAACTTAAAGAAATAGAAGATGTAAGTTCTGTAGAGCTTATTGATATAAGGAGAGCATTTGGATAAAATGGAAAAAGATTCAAGATTTGAAAAAGATTTAAGTCAATTAATAAAAGATGGTGAAAT
>NZDC01000027.1 GCA_002689985.1 Candidatus Pacearchaeota archaeon
CAAAAGATACAAAATAAGAGTGAATTGACATTTTAGTATCCTTATTAAATTCAAATAATAAATTTTCATTTGTTTTAGATTTAAACATTAATCCAATTAATCTATTAAATGGGGAAGGTTTCTTAATAGATACATTAATACTTTTATTTTTATAATAAATCTTCATTTAAAATTTAAGATAACTCAATTAATAAACTTTTTATATTAAGAATTAATTTTTATTTTTACCATATCTTACAACAATTGTTCTTTCTTTCCTTTCAATAGCTAATTCAAGAGCATTTGGTTTTCCAAGCTCATTCCACTTTTTAAATGTCAAATCAAGAACTCCTTTATCAAAAGGGGTTTGCTTTGATCGCTTGGTTTTACTAAATCCTACTGAATAAATGCATCCTCCTCTTGAAACATCAACATGGCCTGATTTATGTTTAATTTTATATTCTCCATCATCATTCACAATTTCCATTTTCCATTCATTATCTAATTTAGCACAATTATTCTTAAAATTAAACAAATTATACCATCCACTCCCAAAACCACAAACATGAACATATGTTTGATGATAAATTTCTCCTGTTCTTATTAATTCTGTTTTCATGTAGTGAGAGAATTTTTATGATTTAAAAATTCTTCTATATCTCAGTATCTAAATTCTTTAATTTTAAACTCTCAAATCTTTCATAGAATAAATCAACATTTTTTTCAGTTACATGATTATGATGTTTAAATCCTCCTCCAAATGTCTTAGGAATATGCATTAATTCATGAATTATTACTTTAATTTGATCCTTATAACTCAATTTGTCAAATCTTTCTGATAAAAATTCTAATGCATAAATAGCCTTAATTCCTATTGCTTTTTGCATTAATTTTCCGAGTGCATGACACCTTGCAATAGTTCCACGTGACGATGTTCCATAACTTCTAAAACATCTTACTCTATTAATAACAATATGAGGAAATAATACTTTAGAAATTTCTTCTGCTTTAGCTTGAAGTTCTGGAGAAAATTCGTATTTCATATACAAATAAAAAGTAAAATGTTTAAATAACTTGCCTTAGGAATATCTATTGTTAATTATTAAATCGAGCAAGGCCATTCTAATATAAAGTCCATTTTCAGCTTGTCTAAAATATGCAATTCTTTTATCTTTTTGTTCTACATCGACAGACAAATCGATCTCTTCTACATGAGGCAATGGATGCATAATAATTGAATTTTCATTTATTAATTCAAAATTTTCCTTGCTAATAATATATTTTCCATTTGCTTTTTCATAATCGTCCATGTTCATTCTTTCTTTTTGAATTCTAGTCATATAAATAACATCAACTTCTGGCAAAATATCATTTAGATTTTCTTTTTCTACAAATTTAACATTATGTTTTTTTAAGTATTCTTTAATATCTTCTCCTATCCTTAAGTTTTCAGGAGAAACAAAAATTATCTCAATTTCATTAAATTTTCCAAGTAGATAACATAAAGATCTTACTGTTCTACCAGTTGATAAATCACCAACCATTGCAATTTTTAATTTATCTAATCTTTTAATTTCCTTATAAATTGTATAAACATCAAGTATTGCTTGAGTTGGATGCTGTCCTTTTCCATCTCCAGCATTTACAATTGGAACTTTGCTAACTTTAGATGCAATAAAAGCAGCTCCTCCTTCATTATGCCTCATAACAATGCAATCAGAATATCCCGAAATTACTCTTATGCTGTCTTCTATAGACTCCCCTTTAATTGCTGAAGAAAATTCTTTTGCATTCTCAGTACTAATAACTTTTCCTCCAAGTCTTATCATTGCAGATTCAAAGCTTAATCTTGTTCTTGTACTTGGCTCATAAAATAATGTTGCAAGTATTTTACCATTTAAACTCATGGAAGAATTTTTTCTTAATTCGTCAGCTCTCTCAAATAAATAAAAAAGAATATCTCTATCAAATTGTTGTGATTCAAGAATATGTTTTATACCCATTTTAGATAAAAAACTATTGGGTTTTTAAATTTGATTGTGATTAAATTATTTTTTTAAATTTATTTTTAATATATTCATCAATCTCCTTTAATGTCTTAAATGTATGTTTCTCATTATATTCATTATGGAAAAGGCATTCATCATGCTCATATTCTTTACATATTCCTGGCCTATTTTCATAAACAGTACACTGATTATCTTCATCTAAAAATTCACAAGGAGTAATAAATTCTACATTCCACATATTATCTTCTTCAACATAAACATTCACATTTTTATGAGTTACATACCATCTTAAGTCTTCAAAATCTTCTTTAGTTTTAGGAGTATCTATTTCAATTGCGAGATATCTACAACAATCTCCTTTACATCCATTACATGTTTTAGATTTGGGGTCTTTCATTAATAAAAAAGAATTAATTGTTTTTTAAATTTATCTTAATTATTTTAGTTTAAATGAACTTCTAAATGAATAATTAATAACATCTCCTTTTCGAGAAGGTTCATAAATCTCTCTTTCTCCAGTCTTAGAATTATCAAAATAGTATAAGATAGTTTTCTCTAATTGTTTTGCACCCTCAGGCAATCCATTTTTTAAAAATTTAATTTCATCTATTACCATAAATATTTATTTAGAAAATTGTTTATAAATTTAATTATAATAAAAGAGATTTATCTTGTTGCAATCTCTAAAGCATCTCTATGTTTTAACTCATAGGATTTTCCAAGAGCTCTTTTAGTTCTTGCATCTATTGCCTTGATAAAATTATCCCCAAAATCAGTATGTAAAAAAAAGGCAAAATCTAATGCTGTTGAGCCATTTGGCAATAAAAAACAATCAGGCAAGATATTTCCTTTGTTATCTTTTAATTTATTTGCACTTGCTGGAAAAATTGCAATATAATTTAATAAATCAAAAACAGCTGAATTTAAAATTTCTTGAACTCCTGTACTATCAAATCTATTTAAGACATTTTCTTGAATTTTATCAAGAGCTTGTTTTTGTTTGTCCATTAATTCTTTTTTTATTTTAAATTTATTTTCGCCAGAAATATAATCTATTAGTCCTGCTTTTTCTGCCTGTCTTAATGCAAGTTCAGAATCAGCTGAACAAGGGATAATTATTAAATCAGGAAATTTATCCTTTAACTTTCCATAATTTTCTTTTCCTTTAAGAGTATCAATTTTATTCGCAGCAATAATCATTGGTTTAGAAATCTTTCTAAGTTTTGATGCAAATTCCTTAACTTGCATATCATTCCAAGTGCTTGGTTTATCTTGCAAATCTATTTTAATTAAAACTTCTTTAATTTGATCTTCACTAACTTTTAACCCTGAAAATTGCTTTGCAACAGCTTCTGAAAATTTAGATTTTTCCATTTCTGTTTTTCGTGTAAAAGTTTTCCAGACTTTTATTAAAATATTATAATACCATTTATTTAATTCATCTTCTAAAAATTCAATATCATTGCAAGGGTCATAATCTTTTGTTGGTTTTCCCTCACCATCTGTTTCTCCAGAAACATCTACAATATGAATAAAAACATCTGCTTTTCTTAAATCATCTAGAAATTGATTTCCAAGCCCTTTTCCTTCACTACTTCCTTTTACAAGTCCTGCAACATCCATTAATTCAACAGGAACAAATCTGTTATGATTAATGCAATATCCATGGCTTGGATTACATTGAGTTTTAAATTCTTGATCAATACAATCTATTTTAACATATCCAATTCCATGATTAGCCTTAATTGTTGTAAAAGGGTACGCGGCAATTTCAACTTCTGCGAGAGTCGCTGCTTTAAAAAAAGTACTTTTTCCAACTGAAGGTTTGCCAACCAATCCTATTAACATTCTAAATTATTGAAGATTAATTATTTAAATATATAGTATAGAAAAAATTAAATAATCTATTGTACTTTAATAAATATGAAAGAAAATAATGTAAAAGATGTTCTAGAATCAATAGGATTAAATAAAAATGAAATTCTAGTTTATTTAGATTTAATTAGAATTGGAAAATCATCCGCAGGAGATATATCAAAAAGAACAAAGATACATAGATCAAATATATATGATATTCTAGAAAAATTGTTAAAAAAAGGAATTGTTGATCAGATTATTGAAAATGAAAGAAAAGTTTTTTATCCAAAAGAACCAGGAGATTTGCTAAATTATCTTAAACAAAAAGAAGATGAGTTAAAAAAAATAATTCCAGAAATAGAAAACATTCAAAATAAACCAAAAGAAGAAAGAAAGGTAAGTATCACAGAAGGATTAAATTCTGTAAAAAATATAATCTTAAATTTCTTAGATTCTAAAAAACCTATAGATGCATATGGTACTCCAAAAGAAGCAGTAGAAATATTAGGGGGATTTATATTAGAATTTCACAAATTAAGAATAAAAAAGAAAATACCTATGAGACATATTTTTGGAGCTGACTCATTAAAGAGAGTTAGAGAATTAAATGAAATGGAATATACAAAAGCAAGATATTTTCCTTCTTCATATAATTCAAAAATATCTACAAATATTTGTTGTGATAAAGTTGTACTTATCTTATGGGATACACCTATTTCAGCAATAATTATAGAAAATAAGCAAGTAGCAGAGACATATAAAAAATATTTTGATATACTTTGGGAAAGTGCAAAGGTAACTTTTAAGTAGTGTTCACATTCTGTCCAAAAAAAGACTACACTTATTTATATAAAAATTTTTCTTCTATATCTTATGGTTAGAATAACAAACTTATGCACCAGTTGTGTTCATATAATTACAAATCCTATATGCCCTTATTGTTTTTCAAAACAAGTAATAACTTGGTTAAGGGATAAAAATATCTCAAGTTACAAAATGAGTAATATAAAGAGATATCTTAGAAAAATGGTAATTGAAGCAGAAGAAACTCCTTCAAATATTAGATGTATTGTATGTGGTTCAAAAAGAGTTAATCTTTGTGTACATTGTTTTGTAAATAAAGCTACTAGAATAATAGAAAATAATACAGATAGAAAAATTATAGATAATTTTAATGAGGATTTTGACACAATTATTTGGAGAGTTCATTAAGAAATTTATATGAGGATGTTAATTCTTAAAACTAAAAAAAATAAATTTCTTTAGAATATATCAAAAAATAGTTTTGCTGTAACTTGATATTCAGTTTTTTTAGTTTTATTCAGTTTTTTTATTGATTTTTTAATTACTTCTTGTAAAGAATCATCATATATTCTTACTCCTTGCATTGAATCAGAAGATTTTGAACCAACAAGTTCCATTTTCAGTAATTTTTTTCCAAAAAATTGGGGAATCATTCTACTACTCTTTATTTGAATAGTATAGTTAATTTTTTCTCCTCCAAATGGACCACTATCCCACCCATGAGCTTTTCCTACTATTTCAAGTGATGGTACAGCAGTCTTTATTCTATCTTGTAGATATTGACCATGTGTTATTATTCTTCCTTCTATTTCCATTTTATTATAGAAAAATGTATAATTAATGCTTTATAAACTTTTATTTATATAACTACTCTAAAATTAATACTAATTAATAATTCAAGAACGCATTTCAAGTTATATCTGAATCAGTAGTTGATTCTTCTGAATTAGTTTCTTCAGTACTTGTTGTTGTATCTTCGCTACTTCCAGAGTTATCATCTTGTGTTGGTTCATCATCAAAACCATAGTCTCCTGTTCCGAAAGGGATACATCCGCCAGACCCATCAGATTCATAACCTTCATCACATGAAACTCCATCTCCACCAAAGTTTCCATCACTAGTTCCTGAACGATCATCGAAATCATAATCTCCTTCTCCTTCAGAATAATCTGGCTCATCACTTTCATAATAACATTCACATCCATTAGGTCCACAACCAGTTCCATGCAATCTTTGACCAGGAATACTATCACACTGGCTTTCACAATTATCACAAATTACTCCTTCATCATAATCTCCTTCTTTAGGTGGTTTTGGGTAATCTCCACCATAACACTTACACTCTCCATATGAAAAATCCCAAGCCTTATTTTGACTATTACACAAATCTACACACTCTCTTTCTCTTTGTTTTATCTCTTCAAAATCTAATTTACCCTGTGAAAAATCAATACACTTAGCATCTATAGTACATTCATAACCATCTCCAGAATCCCCATAAATTGGTTCATCTCCCGCACTATCTCCATAAAGATCTCTACACTCTTGTTTTTTAGCTTTCCAATCACTCTCAGTCATACAAGGACCATTATAATTTTTATCATCAAAACCCCCATGAGAACTCATTGTTTGAGAAGAAGCTTTATCAAAACATTCTAATCTTTCCATTGAATTTTGAATTTTTTGACAATTTATATTAAAACCAGGTCCAGGACCACTCCTATCATGATCTTCAAATTCATATTTTCCAGGCCCTCCCCATGCTCTAACAAGTAGATTTTTACATTGTTCTTCACTCATACCAGGGCATTGTCTAGGCATTCCTAACTCTTCTACTACCCACCTAGCACATTCTTCATTAGTCCAATCACCTGCATTACATTGAGAAGGTCTATCTTCTCTTCTATCAGGTCCTCTAGAACTGCCCATAAATCTATCACATTCTCTAGGAGTTAAACCTTCTTCACGACATTCGGAAGGCATCATAAATTTTTCACACTCTCTTGGATTTGTTATTCCTGCTTTTGCACATTCTGGTGCATGAATTTCCATCATTATTTTATCACAAATTCCTCTACAATCTCTTTCACTATCACATCCAGAGTCTAATAATGGTTGCCTACATTCTTCTGGAGCATTAGTTTCTATCATAACTCTTCCACATTCTTTAGGAGTTGTTGCTCCTGCCTCTACACATTCTTTTGGCATATGCATATCATATTGAGATTCCATCATTCCTTCTTCTAATTCTTCCCAAATATCCTGTAACCAATCAGGAAGTTCAGGCATTTCTAAATCATCAAGTTTCTCACAAGCACGTTCATTACCATCAACATCACAAGCAACAGCTAATGGAGCTGCTTCAGAACAAGCATTTGAAAAATCAGTAAAAGGAATATCTTCACATCTACAATCTTGTCCAGAAGTTTTAAAACAATCTTTCATTACCCCAACAAATTCTCTTGCTATTTTTTCTTGTTCTTTAGTTAAATCTTTATCAAGTTTTTTTTGCCATTTTGGGGCATTATCGTCTGTTTTACACATTCTTGAATATTCTAATGGATCTAATTCAGATAATTGAGTACATAATTCTTTAATCTTGCCTGCTATTTCTGCTGCAGTAGCTATCTTATGTTCCTGATTCATAATTTCACTAACAAATTCTCCTTTTTCTCCTGGAGGAAGTTGATTTCTAATATCTTTCATAGCATTTCTAATTGCAGCAGAACTTCTTTTTGCATCTTCTCTCCTCTCAGGATCTATTTCATGTTCAATTTCTTCTGCTAATTTCATATAATCTTTTAAAACTTCCTTAGCACTTTCTATATCTCCTGCCTC
The DNA here is from genome assembly GCA_002689985.1 of Candidatus Pacearchaeota archaeon. Classification (GTDB taxonomy): domain Archaea; phylum Nanobdellota; class Nanobdellia; order Pacearchaeales; family GW2011-AR1; genus NP1466. The sequence goes on from NZDC01000027.1 coordinate 7,488, forward strand.
AACCATTGCTTTAATTTCTGCTATTCTTTCTTCCTTTACTTTTAAATCATCTCCAAACCTATCAAAAAATTTATCTATAAAATAAAAAGGACTTCCAGGAGTAGTTCCTGCATCTTGTTCAATTTTTGCATCCTCATATCCTGTATATATCTCTTCGTTTTCTTTTTCAAAACCTAGAACTATACACTCACCATTTTGAATTCCACATATAGGTTCTCCATTAGTTGGTGGTAAACAACTAGCAACAGTAACAAAATCATATGGTGCACAACTATCACCACAAGGCAAACATGTTAATTCATCGTCAGAATCATCATCAATTACATCTGTTGTATGATTCTCAGCAAGAATTAATCCAGAAAAAAATATAATTGATATTAAAAATAATGAAAAAACTAAAACCTCTTTTACACTCATAATTATATTTATGATTTTTAAGTTTATAAATATTATTCTTTTTATTCAATCCGATATTTTTAAATATTCTCTATTTATAATATTTTAATGAACCCATAGCTCAGCCTGGTCAGAGCGCTGGTCTTATATGAATGTAATTCGTTAGAATTACTTTTTTTTTAGATTCGTCTAAGAAAGCCAGAGGTCCACGGTTCAAATCCGTGTGGGTTCATTTAGTTATGTTTAAAAACTAATTTCAATATTTATTTTCAAGCCCCCATAGTTCAGAGGCCAAGAATGCATCCCTTTCAAGGATGTGACCCGAGTTCGAATCTCGGTGGGGGCGTAAAATTATAGAAGAGGGTTTTGATTATTTATTTACTAATCAATGAATTAGTTAAAGTTTATATATTTTTTGGAAAAAAAATAATTCTTTAGATAACTTTAAAATTATATAATTCTTAATATTAAAAAGAAGGAAATTAAAATGAACAAGAAATTTAAATTCTTTGATAAACATCCAGAATTATATGAACAAGGTTTTGCTTATAGAAGAATAGGTGAACAAGTTAAATTTTTAGATAAAATATTTTCTAAACATAAATTTAAAAAAATAATAGATATAGCTTGTGGACATACTCCTCAAGGAAGAAAATTAGCCAAGAAAGGTTATAAAATTTCAGGTATTGATTTATCTAGTTCTTTATTGAATCTAGCAAGAAAAAGAGCTAAAGAAGAAGGAGTTAAAATTAATCTCTATAAAAAAGATATGAGGAATTTTAAACTAAGGAAATTTGATGGAGCATACATTTTATTTTCCTCAATACTTCATTTATATGAAGAAAAAGATTTAATTTCACATTTTAGAGCTGTTAATAATAATTTAAAAAAAGGTGGACTATATATTGTTGATTTATCAAGTTTACCATTTGATTCTCCATATAAAAAAGCCTCATTTAATAAGAAGCAAGGAGATATTTTAACAAAAATAATTTATAGTCCACAAAATAAATCAAAACTAACAGCTAAATTTACATCTATAAGTTTTTTTAAAGGCAAAAAGGTAAATATTGATTCCTTTACAGTTTTAATGTTTTTATCATTAAATCATTTAAAAAATCTTGTAAATCAAACTGGTTTTAAAATAATAGAAACATATTCTGATTTTAATTTTAATAAAAAATTAAATAAAAAGAAAGCAGAGTATATTGCGGTATTGAGAAAGGTTTAATAAATAATTTTCCTATATTATCATACATCAAAATGACATATCCAAAATTTCATAAAAAACATTTAGAAGAGGCATTATTTCATCCAGGAGAAAATAGGAAAAAACTGAAAGGAAAACTACCAAAAAAATGTATCATAATTTATGATATTAAGTTAATTGATTATCTCAAAAGAAAATATAAAATTAAAAAAGATAATAAATTAAGCATATTGGCATATGATGTTTATTTGTATAAGGGATTAGCAATAGTAAAAATGAAGGGTATTGGTAGTCCCCATGTTATTTCAGGATTTGAGGTTCTAATTTATTCTGGAGGAAAAATCTTTATTAATATTGGTTATGCTGGAGGTTTGTATTCTGAAGGTTTTTTTCTTTGCACTAAAGCAATTCGTGATGAAGGAACAAGTCCTCATTATAACGCTCATACAGAATATGCATATCCTGATAAGAATCTAACAGATAAATTTGAGAGATGTTTAAGAAAAAATGATATTAATTTTGAAAGAGGAGTTACTTGGACTATTGATGCTCCCTTTAGAGAAACTAAGAAAGAAATCCAATATTATAGAAAAAAGGGTGTAAAGACAGCTGAAATGGAAACTTCTGCATTATTTATTATTGCAAAATATAGGAATGTTAAAATTGCAAGTTGCTTTATTGTAAGTGATGTGCTTGGGGATGAATGGAAACCTATATCTGATGATATTGCTACAAAAAAAGATTTGAGAGATTTATTCGAAATAGCAGTTAAATGTTTAAAAGGATAGTAAATAATCAAGTATTTAGATAGTTTTAAATTATATTAATTCTTAAGATTGAAATGAAGAAAAGAAAGAAAACTCCTACACAAATAATAGAAGAATCACAAAATCCTTCATTAGAATCTGCTTATTTAAAAGTTCCAAAGAAATTATTAGAACTATCTGAAAAAAGAGATCCATTTAAAGTAACTTGGAGAGAATCTGCAGTAAGAAACAAAAAGAAATCTAACAAATATTATGGCATTTTGCATACTCATTCTGCTCAAAACAAAAAGTTTAAGAAATATAATTGGAAAAGCCTTCCCTCATCAGATGATTTTACTTCATTTTTAGAAGAAGATAATTATAGAACTATGGGAATTGCAGAAAGAAATCCAAAAACTGGAAAGGTTTTAGGATATACTTTAATAAGAAAGACAAAGAAGACTCCCAAAGATATTTCTTCAAAAGAACTATCGGATAATCTAAAAATTTATAATTTTGATAGAGTTCTTCAAAGAAAACCTTCTTCCAACTATTCAAGCAAATTCTCTAAATTGCTTCAAAGATTTAATCTTATAAAAAAGGCAAATTTAACTTCTTCAGGAGAGAGATTTACAGAAAGGAAAGATGATTATCATAAAGAGGCTTTAGATAAATTCTGCAGAGAATATGATCTTCAATATAGAAACTTTCCCAATAAATTCTATTCAAAATCACAACAAGGAAAATTAGAAGGAATTTCTGCTACTCTTATGATTGTAGGTTTTATAGGATTACTTTTTACATTCACTTTTCCAAAAATAACAGGAAATTCTATTTCTAATTTGTATTATTTGGATAATTCTATATACATAGTTTTTTTATTAATTGGTTTAATTGGAATTTTAATTAATTTTAAACTTAATTTAAATAAAAAGAAAAGAAATGAGTAAAAAATTGTTTCAGAATTAATTTGTTTAAAAAAAGAAAATGTATTATTCAGATAGTTTTAAATTATATTAATTCTTAAGATTAAAAAGAAAGAGGTTAAAATGAATATTGAAAAAATAGGAGAATTTGAGAACAAACAAAATAAAAAGGAGAATATTTTTAATTCTAAGATTAAAATTTATAAGAATATCTTTGATATACCTAATTACAATAGGCTATGTAATAAAATATCTAAGCTAAATTCAAAAAAAATAAATATTGGAAGAAGAAAATTATATGTAGAATCAAAAGGTAGTGGTCCAGCATTAGTATTAATTAATGGAGGTCCTGGAGGCACTCATCATATATTCCACCCCCATTTTGAATTAGCGAGTAAATTTTCAAAAGTGATATATTATGACCAAAGAGGTTGTGGACTATCTAATAAAAATAATAGAAATTACACAATAATGCAAGCAGTAGATGATTTAGATAAATTGCGAATATCACTTAAAATAGACAAATGGTTTGTGTTAGGTCATTCTTATGGAGGACTTCTTGCACAATATTATGCTCTTAAATATAGAAAAAATCTTTTAGGAATAATACTTGTATGCTCAAGTTATGGTTTTTTAAAAAAAGATAAAAAATCAAAGAGAGAATTAAAATATCTAACTCCAAAAGAAATAGATAGAATTGGAGAGATATTTAAACAAATATCTGAATTTAAGATATCTCTTAAACAAGGAATTTATAATATGATGTTAAATGGAGATTGGAAAAGACAAAACTTCTATAAACCATCAAAAAAACAAATGGCTTTATCATCCCTGTATGAATGGGATCATGATAGGGATTTTAATAAAAAAATATGTAAAAGTTTTTATAAAAAAAGTCTACTTGGTAAATTTAATAATTTTAAAGTTCCAACTCTCATAATTGAATCAAAATGGGACTTAACATGGAATTCTTCTGTAAAAGTAAAGATTATGAAATCAATACACCCTAATTCAAGAATTATTATCTTTAAACATTCTGGACATTCTCCTTTTATGGATGAACCTGTTTTGTTCTTTAATACTCTTAAGGAATTTATTTTACAACAAAACTTGAAAAAATAGTATTAAAGTTAGTAAATAAAAGATGTTTTTGAATTATTGAAAAAAGAACTTGGAGAATATGAGATTGTTATTTAGATAACTTTAAATTATATAATCCTTAAGATTATTAGAAGTTGGAATAAAGATGATAAAAAAAACAAAAAACAACTATTCAAAGAAGATAGATTTCAAAGATCATAAAATTGGCTTATATGATTTGGATACATTCATTAAAGATTGGGGTTCTGAACCAAGAAGAGGTGTAGCTGAAAAGAGATGTAAAATTGTAAAAAAGAAAGATGAAAAAGTTTTAGAGATAACAATTCCAAAAGGCACAACAAGTAAAGGTGGTTCTTTCTGGAGATTAAATTTTCCCAAGGATTTGACAGATGTAACTTTTGAATATGATATTATGTTTGGGGATAATTTTGATTTTGTTCGTGGTGGGAAATTGCCTGGATTAGCAGGGGGCACTGCACCTGGAGGCGGGTCAAAAGATAAGAATGGTTTTTCTGCACGATTAATGTGGAGAGCGGCAATTTCTTATGATGAATTAGGTCATTTAGTCAAAGATCGTAAATTCATGGACAAAAAGGATGTTCACAAACCTTATCTAGTACAGTACATTTATTTCCCTGATAAACAAACAAGAAAGTGGGGAAAAGATTTTGTATACTACTTTAAGAACAAGAAAATATTTCTTATGCACAATAAATGGTACAATATTAAGATGCACATAAAACTTGCTAAAGATCCCAGCAAGAAAGACTCCATCTTTGCATGGGTTAATGATAAAAGTGTTCTAGACAAAAGGTTAAACTTGAGAAAGAACAAAAAGTATGGAGTTGATCAAGTTATGTTTAGTTTATTCTTTGGAGGACATGATGAAACCTGGCATACAAAAAAGAATGAAAAGGTTTATTTTAGAAAATTTCAAATTAATGGAAGATGAATCAGGGGTGAAGTAATCAGGTGATTTTTTAGATAACTTTAAAATTATATAATTCTTAATATTAAAAAGAAAGGAGTTAAAATGAAATTTTTCAAAAAAGATGAACTAAGACTATTGTGGCCATTTTATTTAGATGCCCTATTTATAGGAATGCTTTTCCTTCTTCCCCCATTCAGTATACTTTATTTTAGAGAAATAGGTCTTTCTTTAACTCAAATAGGTTTTTTAGCATCTTCTTCAGCATTAGCAATGATCTTATTTGAAATTCCAACAGGAGCTATTGCAGATATTTTTGGAAGAAAAATTTCAGTTATCTTAGGAGCATTTCTTTCAGGAATAATTGTATTTTCCATATTTTTCTTTAATGAATTTTACTTAATATTAATATTATTCTTCTTTTGGGGTGCTTTTGGAACATTAATGTCTGGAGCAGATGAAGCATGGATTGTTGATTTACTTAAACATAAAAAAAGAAAAAATCTAATTCATGAATATTATACTAAGCGACATAGTTTTATTAGTACCTCTCTTTTAGTTTCAGGAATTATTGGAGCAATTCTTGTTAAACAATTTGGATTAGGAATAATATGGCCAGTAACAGGGGGAGCAATGATATTAACTTCTTTCGTATTATTCTTTGGAAAAGAGTATTTTGTAAAAAAGAAACAACATATAAAAGAGCGTACAAAAGAATTATTTTCACATACTAAAAAATCAATAAATTATTCCTTAAAACATCAAGCAATTTTATTTTTAGTAATAATTTCAGTAATTATGATATTTCTTAATAATCTTGCAGGGGATATAACTTGGTATCCATTTTTACAGGATTTAGGATTACAAGAATATTGGTTTGGTTATTTGTATTCTTCTTTAATGTTTCTCGGAATTTTCATACCTTATTTTTCAAAACCATTAATTAAAAAACTTGGAGGATATAAAAATTATTTTTTTACTATATTATTCTTAATGATGTTGTTTTTATTTTCAGTTGGATTTATTAATACTTTAATTTTTGCATTGATTGTTTTTTTATTATTTATGTCAATGTATGATTTTTATATACCTATAAATAGAATTTATTTTCAAAATTTTATACCTGGAAAAATGAGAGCAACAATTGGTTCTTTTGGTAATATGGTTGCTGCATTAGGAGTAATTATTGCTTCACCTTTAGCAGGATTTTTTGCAGATAATATTGGTCCTCAAAATACAATTTTTATAAGTTCATTTATATTAATTCCAATGATAATTTTATATTCTAAGATAAAAGATAGTAATAGGGAGAATTGAAATGAATACAAAAAAGATAAAATTACAAATAAAAAAACTTGCAAAAGAATTTGATTTAAAATATAATCCAAAATGGTTTAATTATATGTGGATTTCTAAAAGGGAAGAAATTTTAACAGAATATATTGGAGATTGTCCTGATCCAATTTATATTAAATATGGCAGAACAATTAATGAAAGAATAAAAAATATAGATAAATTTGTTAATTCAAAAGATTTTAAAAAATGTATAAAAAGATATGGTGGGCAAGTTACTCACAAAAAGAATTGGAAAAAAGAAGAAAAATTATTCAAAAAAATTAAAAATATAGAACTAAGAATTGAACTATTAAGATTACATGATAAAATAAAGCAAAGATTTGAAAAAATTGATTGTTTAGCTCTAATGACTAAGACAAAAATAAAAAAAGAATATGATTGGTTAATGAAATATTGTTTAAGACACGAATGGATACATATCCTTTTGAATAAAAATAAAATACACTTCCAAGACATCAACAAAAAATATTGGCCTTATGATGAGGGACTTAATGAATATTTAGCTATGTTTTTAGAAAAAAAATTACATAGATTAGAGGAATTTAGAAAAAAAGAAAAATATCCTATGGAACATAAAAATTGGGTTTATGCTATAAAATTTAGAAGTTTATTAAAAAATGCTAAGACTCCTAAAGAAAGAAAACAAGAGATATTAAATTTAATGAAGAGGTTGAAATAAAACATGGCAGAATTAAAATTTAATCAGAAGAAAATAGAAGATATTATTCATAAATCATTTCAAAATGCAAAAATTGAAATTTATGGGAAATTTTCTACAGGATTAGTTAGTCCAACTTTTAAAGTTAAAATTTCTAATCCTTCTAAGATTCTTGTAGTAAAATTAGGTAGATTAAAAAACAAAGATAAAATTCATCAGAATAATAAAATTCTTAACTATTTAAATAAAAATAAAATTCCTGTACCAGAAGTTTATTATGATGACATTTTTGATAAAAAATTTATTACAATCATGGAATATTCTTTAGGTGATGTTGCTTCTAATGTATATAAAAACGCAAATCAAAACATAAGAAAAAGAATCTTATTTAATGCAGGTAAAAACTTAAGAAAAATTCACAAATTAAAAATACCTTCTTTTTGGGTTCATCAACATCATGAAATTAAAAACAAACAAGAATGGGAAAAATGGACAAAATTAAGAATTGAAAAATATCTTAAGTATTTTAAAAGAAAATTTAGTAATGATTTTGATTTTTTAGAGAAAGAATTGAGTGAATTTTGGAATATTTTGAAAGAAGAAAAAATAGATTTTGTGCCCCTTCATTGGGATTATCATTTATCAAATATAAATGTAAACTCAAAAGGAGAAATAACAGGAATTTTTGATTTTGACAATGCAATGAAAGGTCATAGTTTAGCAGATATTGGACAAACTGCTTATTGGATAAGATTTCACACAAATGATTATAAAAATTTTAAATATTTTCTAAAAGGATATAAAAATAAATTTTCACAGAAAGAATTAAAATTAATAAAAGGATATTTTCTTTTACACCTTTTAGCTGTTTCAAGAACAATTTGGTTTAGGCAAAAAAGATTAAGATGGATTATAGATAAACATAAACAGATTATTAAGGAATTAGAATGAAAAAACAAAAATTAGTTAGCTTAAAAAAATATGGATTTGTAATAGATAACAAATACAGAAAAGATTGGACAAAAACTAAAATAATTTTTGTAAGAGAATCTGTTGCAAAAGCATTAATAAAAGCAAGAAGTTATCTTCCTAAGAAATATAATTTTGTGATTCATGATGGAAAAAGGTCTATAAAACAACAAAGAAGAATAATTCAAATTTGTGAAAAAGATTTTAAAAATAGATATAAAAAAAATTGGAAAGAAATGTTAATTAAATTTACTGGGGGTTATAAATCTCTTAAGATGAAAGTTCCAAAAAATACTCATAGACATGGTGGAGCAGTTGATTTAATTATTTTAAATGATAAAGGAAAAGAACTTAAAATGGAAAGTAGAAATTTTGAGGGAACTGAAAGTTTAAATTATTTTGAAAATAAGAAAAATCTTTCAAAATCAGAAAAACAAATAAGAGATAATAGAAGACTTTTAAAAAAAGTAATGAAAAAAGCAGGATTTGAACCTTATTTTCCAGAATGGAATCATTGGGGTTATTCAAAGTAAACAAGATGAAAACAACAATATTTATTAATTAATAATTCTTAATCTAATCATAATAGGGGGAAAAAGAAGTATTAAATGAAAATAATCAATTTTTTAAAAAAGAGAAAACTGCCAGAATCATTTAGAATTAGATATCTTTCTAATAATTCTCCTGAATCAGATTCAAAATTAAAATGGATAGAAGAGATAGATTCAAAGAAAAAAGACAGCATAATAAATTTGGTTAAAACAGATTATATTAAATTTACAACATTGCCAGATGCGTTTCGGATTTGTAATTCAGAAAAAGATGTTGATAAGAAGGATTTAAGTGATGAAATAAAAAATATAGTTAAAATAAAATTAAAAAATTTTTATAAGTGGAAAGAGGAGTTGTAAACAACAATATTTATTAATTAATAATCTTTAATCTTAACATGACAAAAAAAAGAAAAAGAGGAGTCAATGAATCAGATATAATTAATTCTGCAATTCAAGAAGGAATTAGTGAAATAATAGAACACCATCCAAAATTTAAAGAAAATCAAGAGTATATTGCAAGACACATTGATAATAAAAGATTAAATAAAAAAGTAGGTGAAATTTATAAAAATATAGAAAAACATCAAGAACAATTATCTCCTGAAGAAAGAATAACTTATCTATATAAAGAACTTACGAATTATGTTGCTAGTGGAAGTGCATTTGATGATCTTGGAAAAGAAGTAATATTAAAAAAAGGTCTTGAAGAAAAAGCTAAAAGTGGATTTTTTAGAGGTTTTGGAGCAAGACGGGAATTAAAAGGTGAAAAATATCTAGATAATGTTGTAGAATCATTTCAGGATTTATATGCTTTATTTAAAACAGGAGATTATGCACAAAGAATGCCTGAACTTGCAAAAGCTGTTACAACTGTTTATGATATGAATTTTTTAGATCCTGCAGTTGATATTTTAAAGCATTATGGATTAATAGATAAACAAAAATATAATTTAATGAAAAGAAGTATTAAGCAAAAAACTGCAAAAGAAGCTGAAAATATTGTTGGAGGAATAGAACAATATCTTACTCCTCAAAAAGTTACTGCATCTATTCTTGGTATATTTGGAGTTGGATTATTAATTAGTTTTGGAATGAATATTACTGGAGGAGTAATTGGTAATTTGTCTAGTGGGGCAACAGGTTTAATTGGGGGAGTTTTATTCTTGATTTCTTTAGTTTTATTTTTTAAAGGTTCTAGAAGATGAAATACAAAACAATAGAATCAAGATTAAAGACAAACAAATCAAAAGATTATCTTTGGAGTAAAATTAATACTTTTAAGAAAGTAATGAAGTTAGAAGGGTTTAAAAAATTTAAAATAAAAAAGATATCAGAAAATAATTATGAGGTTACAACCCCAAAAAGATTTTTCTTCTTAACATTTATTCCTAAATTAGGAATTAATTTAACTTTTATTAATAAAAATGATGATTCTTCTTTAGCATGGTTTGAAATTAAAGGTGAGAAAAATTGTATTCTTATTCATGGAAATTCTGTAAGAATTGATGATGATAATGGAAAATGGTATAGAGAGAATTTCAAAAGTGCAAAAAAACATATGTTGGATGAATTAAAAGAGATAGAAAAATGACAAAAGAAACTAAAAAGTGGTGGGAAGGTATGGCAAAATATTATCAAGAGGAATGTAAAATTCCAATTGATATTCATTATGGTCCTGGTAGTCCTAATGAGAAAGAACTTAAACTTTTAGGAAATCTTAAAGGAAAAAATATTCTTGAAATAGGTTGTGGAGGAGCTCAGTGTGGAATTGCTATGGCAAAACAAGGAGCAAAGGTTACTGGAATTGATATTTCTAAAGAACAATTAAATTTTGCTAAAGAACTTGCTAAAAAGAATAAAGTTAAAATAAAATTCATCCAAGGAGATATAAGAGATTTAAAACCAATTAAATCAAATAGTCAAGATATTGTATTTTCTGCTTTTGCATTACATTATGTAGATAATTTAAGTAAATGTTTTAAAGAAGTATATAGAGTACTAAAGAAAAATGGAATATTTGTATTTAGTTTTGACCATCCTTTTTCAAGAGTAATAGATTCTAAAAATTTAAAAGTTAAAGAAAGTTACTTTAAAACAGGAAAAATAACAAAAGTTTTTTCTGATAAGACAAAGAAGTTTGTAAGATATACCTATAAATTAAGTGATTTGCATAATACTTTAGTTGATTGGGGATTTATTGTTGAAAAATTAATTGAACCAGATTCTAGAAAAAAATATTCTTATGATCCTTGGTATGGGTTATGGGATTATACACCTAAATTATTAAAAATGATACCCCCAACAATAATTTTTAAAGCTAGAAAATAAAAATAAACCTAACTAAACTCTCCTTCAGGAAACTGAACATATTTATGAATTTTATCCAAGAACAATAAATCTATTTTCTTTATTGATGTTCCTAAAACTTTCATTAAATTACTAAAATGTTCTCCTAATTCTTGAGGATTTGAAGAAACTAAATAAACAATACAATTATATTCTCCTTCTAGTTTTGCACAATAGAAAATATTATTATTCATTATAAGAAAATCCTTAAACTTTTTTTCATCTAAATTTTTTAGATTCAACAAAAAATAAGTTGTATAAAGTTTATATTTTTTAAAATCCTGAAGCAATCCAAAATTATTAATAAATCTTGTTTTAACATAATTTTTTATTCTATATCTTATGGTTTCATGATTAAGTCCTGTTTTTCTTGATAATTGTAAATAACTTGCTCGAGGATTTTTAAGAAGTTCTTTTATTATTTTTCCATCTTTATTATCTATTTTTATCTTTACTCCTTCTTTTGGTTGTGAATAAACTCTATCTCTTAATTCATAGACATAGTCTTTTTTATTTTTTGGAATTATTACATTTACATCTATTGGAGGAAGTATATTTGTAAATCTTTTATAAAATGAGTTAAACTTAGATAGTTTGTATTTTTTTATACTTAAAATACTCTTTATTTTTTTTATTATATTTTGTAATTCTTTTTTTGTTTTTGTTAAAATAATTAATTGCAAATCAAATTTACCAAAACTTGAGTTTATTGAAGTAAGTCCTTTTATATCATTTAATTTAGTATAATTTACTTCTAAATCATTTAACTTAATCCATATATGATAATGATTGTATCCAAGTAAAGGATAATAAAATGTTGTATTAAATTTAGCAAATTTTTCTTTATTAATTAAATTATCTATTTGATATGCAACAGAATCTTCTGAAATTTGTACTGCTTTTCCAATATCTTTATTACTAAATCTGCAATTAATTGCTAATAACTTTAATATCTTTTTTTGCCTTAAATTAAGCTCCATAATGGTACTTATTATTCTTTACTTATAAATTTATGTAATTATGGCAAAATATCATAGAATGTCTTAAATATACATAGTTTATTACTATAATGTAGTTAGATAAACAATTATGGAGAAAAATAAAATGATAAAAGAAAATGACATAAAAATGAATGTAAGAAAGAGAATAGACGAAGATAGAATTTCAAGATTACTCTCTTATGATGAATTAATAGCTGGAAGTCCTTCAAAAGAAAGGATTATGGGGAGATTAGAAGCATATCTACAGACAGGAGTAGTTATAGATCAATATGATCTAATTAAAGTTATTCAGGAATATAATTTTTCTCCTAAAGAATATCGGCATCTTGTACCTTTAGCCCATGTAGGGCTTATTGAAGGATTAATCCAAGAACCAGACAATATGCCGCACTACGCAGAAAGATTGGGATGTTTTAGTTCATTAGCAAATAAATTTTTTGAGGAAGAAAAAAATGTCTAGTCTAGGTAAAAGCAATATACCCTCTCTTATTTTGCCCTTGGAAAAAGAAATAATTGTGAAAAAGGAACCTGAAAATTTCTGGGAAGATTATTATAATAAAAGTGTTACCCCAGAACTTTTAAAACATTTTCCTCATGAAGAGGCTTTAGGTTTAATTAAGTACTTTTATAGAACTCCTGGTGCTGGAACACAGGGATGTGGAGGAACTTATTCCTTAAGGGATTTAGATATTAAGACAAAAAGTTTTCTAGAAAGAGAATTAAAAGGTGCAAATATAATTGAATTTGGTAATAAAGGAGTAAAACAAAACTATCAATTAACTCCTTTTAAAGTTAAGACTTATAGTGGAACTGATTGTGATTATGGGGATGATGCTTTAACTTACCTTATGAAACAACCAGATAAATCTGCAATAGTTTGTAGTTTTGGAGTTGTAGATAGTGGCGTATTGGATTCATTTATGGGGAGAGATGCTCCTTTAGGAAAATATATAGATGTTCTAGCTAAAGAAATTTATAGAGTTACTCCTACTAATGCAATTACTCTTCATGGAACAGATGGATTTTCAGAACTTGAAAAAGCAGGATTTACTAATAAAAAAGTTTTACATAAAGCTTCAATGGGAGATATACTTGCCTATAGAAAAGTAGAATGAATAAAATACCTATAATAACATTTATTAATTGAATTTTGTTTTTAGGTAAGAAAGGTGATTTAGATGAAACTCTATCATGGCTCTCCAAAAAAATTAAAACGATTGGTTCCAAAACAAGCAAAAGGAATTGGAAAGTTTGAAAATAAAAAAGCAATATTTTTATGTAAGACTTTCAAACATGCTGCACTATATAGTATTGGAAAACATTTGAAAAGAAAAACAATTTTTGCCCTAACTCCAAATAAATTAATAATTGTTGGGAATTTAA
>NZDC01000028.1 GCA_002689985.1 Candidatus Pacearchaeota archaeon
CCTTTTTTTTCTTTATTAGAAAGTTCACTTATTTTTTTTAATGCTTTTTTTAATGGTTTAAATTTTATATAATCAGTATGCAATGTTATTATTTTCATAAGTGTAAAAGAAGAAACATATTTATAAAACTAATGATACAAAAGTTTTAAAAATGATAATCATCGATAAAATTAATATTAAAATGGAAAATAAAGTATCAAAAAATAGAAAATCACTCTTACCTAAACTAGTTTCTAGATTATTCATAATAGGTCTTGCACTTAAATTATCTATGGATATTGGTATTGAAAATTATTATCCTACTATAAAAGAAAATACACCTATTATAAAAGAAAAAAAGATTAAGAAAAAACAATTAATAGAAAAACCTATAGAAAGAAAACCGCTAACTGAAAAAGAATTATATAGTGTTATAAATTCAGCACAAAAAAAAGTTAGAGGAATGCCAGAATATATTAATAGTAATTTTATAAAAACATTAGTTTATGTTGAATCTACAAATAAACCGTGTGAAACCAGTAAAAAAGGGGCAAAAGGATTAGGACAATTATTACCTGGAACATGGAATCAACATGAAAAGAATATCTCCTATGAAGATGGTGTTTGTATTCCAGAAAAGAATTTAGAAGTTGTATTAAAACATTTAAAATGGCAAGAAGGATATTTTAAAAATAAATATCTTGGTTGGGAAGATGTATCTGAAAATAAAAGACTAATTCTTCAAGCTGCAGGATATAATGGAGGAATGGCAAGATTAAGAAGTAGAAGATGGGATGTAAATAGAATGTTTTCTGAAACAAGAAAATATGTAAAAAAAATAAAAAAAGAATATTCTAGATTTAATTCTTAAATAAAAACTTACTAACTTTCTTTTCAGCTTCTTTTTTCTTTTTCTGATGTTTTTCTAAAAAAGTATTTATTTTCTTAATTAAAATTTCCTTTAATTTACCTGTCAGAAGTTTTCCTGATTTATAATCATCATAAATTTTTTGTAATTTTTTATCATCTGATTCAAAAAACATCTTTAGATATTGATATGAAACATCAACATCTGGATCTCCTCCATGTTTTCTATGCTCTTCAAGTGTTGCTTTTCCTCCAGAATATGCATATTTTTTAATTTTCTTTTCAACTTCTTTTGAAAAATCACTAAGTGCGATATATGAATTGGGTTCTGAAGCTGACATTTTCCCACCACCAAGTCCTGGAGAAAACAAATGATATGTAGAACTTAATTGAGTAAACTTTGGATTCTTTATTCTTTTTGAGATGTCTCTTGCTAATCTTAAGTGTGGATCTTGATCAATTCCAACAGGAATTAAAACAGGTAAATTTTTTCCTTCAAACTCTGGTAATTGTGCATGCAACATATCAGAAGCTTGAAGTAAAGAAGATAACATTTTTCCAGGACTAATTTCTCCATAAACAGCTTTAAACTCATTAAAAGTTGAATGTCTTGATAGAATATTTTGTAATCTATAATATGCATTAGATTTCTTTGAATTTTTTGATCTATCACTTTGAAAATAAATCTCACAATTTTGAGGTTTTAATCCTAAAGCAATATAGTTTGTTATATATTCATCTATTGCTATTTTTTTACTTTCTTCTAAACTTTGCCCTCTCGCATTATATGCCTCAATATCTGCAACTGCAATATAAATTTTAGCACCTAATTTTTGATAAAAAACAAATTGTTTTGCAAGAATCATATGTCCAATATGAAATTTGCCTGTTGGCATTAATCCAGTCATCATAACAAAGGGTTTCTTATTTTTAATTGCTTCAATAATTCTTTGAATATCTCTATGTGCAAAAATTATTTTTCTTCTAAATAATAAATTTTCATTAAAAATCTTAGGAAGTTCCTTTAATTCTGAAATTCCAAATTCCTTAATTAATTTATTATAATTAATATCTCCTTTTACTTCCCATGGAGTAACTTTCCCTTCTTTTTTCATATTAAAATAAAGAATAATCTATTTTTAAACTTTACAGAAAATTGTCCAAATATTTATAAACAATAATTTATTATCTCTAATATAAAATGAGGAATATATTAACATTATTAATATTTGTAATTTTGATTACTTCTTTTGTATCATCAGAAGTAATATTAGATCAAATAGATGAAATCTATAACTTGGGAGATACTATTTCTACTTCTGCAACTATTAAAGCTAATTCAGATAAAGAAGAAATTTTTAATACTTATTTAATTTGTGATGAAATTGAAAAAGAAGCTGTTCCAAAACAATTTATTGAATTACAAACAGCAGAAGAAAAAACAATTGATGTGCAATTAAAATTAATTGATTCTATAATAGGTAGTCAAAAAGGAGATTGTACAATAAAAGCAGTTTTTGGTGATGAGCATACAACAAGCACTCCTTTTACTATTTCTAATCTAATAAATATAAATTTAAGTATAGATCAAATAGAATTTAAACCAGAAGAGATTATGATTATTGAAGGAGTTGCAATAAAAGAAAATGGAAAATTTGTAGAAGGTTATGTTAATTTAAATATAACTGATCAGAATGTTCAAATAAAAGAAACAGTAACAGAAGGAAGATTCTTAATAGAATATCAATTTTTAAAAGAAACAGCTGCAAAACAATATTTAATGGAATTAAATATTTATGAAAATAATAAAGATGGTGATTTAACAAATGAAGGTTTTGTAAATAAAAATATAGTAATTACTCAAGTATCTACAAACTTAGAAATTGTTTTTGAAAATCAAGAAGTAGAACCAGGAACAGATTTAAAAGTTAAAGCAATCCTTCATGATCAAACAGGAGAAAAAATAGAATCGTATGTTAATTTAATTATTAAGGGTAAAGAAGGTATAATTTTAGAACAAGTTGAAAAGGCAACAGATGAATTCTTAGAATTTCCAATTAGATATAATGATCTTCCTAAAGAATGGACTGTAATTGCAAGTTCAGATGAAATAAGTAATGAAGCAATGTTTAAAATAAAAGAAAAAGAAGAGATAAATGTTGAAATAATAAATAAGACAGTAATAATTACAAATATTGGAAATGTTTTCTATAATAAAACAGCTACAATAAAAATAGGTGATGAAAATATTAAGATAAATACAAACTTAGAAATAGATGAAATAAAAAAATATAGTTTAAGTGCACCTGATGGTGAATATCAAATAGAAATTATGGCTGATGGTATAAATAAATTAACTGGAAAAGCAATACTTACTGGAAAAACAACTAATGTAAGAGAAGTATCAAAAGGTGTAATAAATTTAGTAAGATTTCCTGTTGTATGGATTTTTATAATTGCTATTTTAGGATTTATAACTTTTATGATCTTAAAAAAAGGATATAAAAAGAGTTTTTTTGGATATATTAGTTCTAAAAAAGAAGATGGTAAATCTGTTCCTACTTTAACAAAAAAAGACTCTTTAGTTAAATCAAGAAATATGGCAGTACTTTCTTTATCTTTAAAAGGAGAAAAACAAAATGCAAATGTTGTTAGTCTTAAAATAAAGAATTTTGAAGAAATTAAATCAGGAAAAAATAATGTAGATGAAACATTACAAAAAATAGTTAATATGGCAGAAGAAAATAAAGCCTTTATATATGAAAATCATGATAATCTATTTTTTATCGTCGCTCCAATAATTACAAAAACATTCAAAAATGAGAAAGTTGCAATAGAAATTGCACAAAAAGTTATAGGAATCTTAAAAAATCATAATAAATTATTTAAACAAAAAATAGAATTTGGAATATCACTAAACAATGGAGAAATAATTGCAAAAAAACAAGGAGAAATATTAAATTTTATGAGTATGGGAACATTAATTACAAATGCAAAGAAAATTGCCTCTCTTTCTAATGGAGAAATTTTATTAAGTAAAAAAATGAAAGATAAAACAATATCTAGTGTCAAAACAGAGAAAAAAGAAATGGATGGAACCGAAGTTTATACTATAAAAGAAATGAAAAATAAAGAGGATAATAAAAAATTTATAAGTGAATTTCTTCATAGATTAAAAAGTGAGAAGAAATAATTAATTATATAATTCTAAATAACTATTAACAATCGCTCTTTTAATTTCTGGATGTTTTTTTTCTAAATCATTAATAAAAGAACTAATATTATCTTGTTTAATTTTTTCTTCTTTAAATTTTAATTTTTTAAGTTTTGCATATAACCTTACTTCTTCATCTAAAAAAAGATAAAGTGGTTTTATTTGTTTTTTGTTTATTGGAGATACTTCTTTTAATTGAGAAGTTTTACCTTTAATTAAAATATGAGTAATCTTATCAGATTCAGAATCAATTGTTGAAGAAACTGCTTTTTTATTAATTTTCTTTTTAGTTGGTAGTTTTATAATTTCAATCATTGCTTTTTTTGAAAACATTAAAAGAATATCAAATAACACTACTCCTCTAAAATCTCGCTTTTTTTCATATCCAATAACTTCATCTTTTTTAATCATCTTAAATTTTCTAATTGTATAAAGTACTTTTTTCTGGAAATATTTAATAAAACAATTTTTACAAAGTTTTATCTTATTTGTAAATTCATATACTGGACTTATTTTACATTGTTTACACATTTTATAGTTTATATTTTTCAAACTTCTTTCTATTTTTTAAATTTCCTTTTTTTGAATAAGTAATAATTAATTCATTAACCTTTTCCTTAATCTTTTTATTAGACTTGTCTAAAATAATAGCACTAGGGCCCATAAATTCTGGAATAATTAAATCATATTTTTTCCCGATGAATTCAATTATCTTATTTTCTTTTTCATTTCGTCCTAAAACAATCCAAATATCATTAATTATAAAATGCCGTCCAACACCAATTAAATTTATTGTATCTTCATTTAGATTTCTTTTAAGTAAAGTATTAAATCTTTTTATTAATTCTTTTTCACATAATAAACAACCTCCTGCAGGAGTTGGATAAGTTATATTAAATTTTTTAGCTAATTCCATTTGATTTTTTCTATTTCGCCCTTCAATATTATAAAGTTTCTTTCTATTAACTAAACCTTTTTTCTCTGCTTCTGTTTCTTCTAGAAGTTTTGCAGAAAGTGGTCTTAATAGTCTTCCTTTAAGTCCTGCTTCATCTTCAATTATATCCATTGCTTTTCTTTTCTGTGACATTGGTCTTTCACCAAGTACTTCTCCTGTAACAATTAAATCTATTTTATTTTTATCTGCAAATTCTCTTGCTTTTTTAAACATAAAAATTCTACAATCAATACAAGGATTTATTCCAGCTCCTCTTTTATATTTGGGTTTTTTAATAAGACTTAAATATTCATCTAAAAGTTTCTTTTTTGTGCAATCAAATATTTTTAATTTTACTCCATGAGTTTGAGAAAAACTAAATGAACAATTTTCATCACAACATCCAGTTCCAACAGGTAATTTAAAAAATAAAGATAATACTTCAAAACCTTGTTCTTGCATAATTTTTATTGCAAGCCTACTATCTAGTCCTCCAGAAAGCATCACAATGCATTTTTTCTTCATAGAAATAAGATTAAAGTTGAGTATAAAAATTATTTGGATAAGAATTTAGCAACATCAATTATTACAATTAGAAGAATAACATGAATTTTTTCTTCTCTTTTCTTCCTCATCATATTGAGAAGATGAATAATTATCATTCGCTCTAGTTTCATATGCTCCCTTAAAGTTATTACCAATTTGGTATTCCATTATAAAAAAATCATTAATCTTTTATTTATAAAGATTTCGCTGTTTTAGAATTTCATTTCTTCTTAGAAACTTCTTCTTTAACAATATCTTTAACTTCTTTTCTAGAAAATTTCTTTTTGAAAGAATCAGACATATAAAACTTCAATCCAATTCCAATTCCAAGTACAATAATTCCTAAAATAAAACTTACTAAAAATACACTATATGATTTACTAAAAAAGATTGCTATAAAATCTGAAACATACTTATAATTTATAAGAGATAATATTTTTTCTAATTTTATCAAAGGAAGAGAAGAAACAATTAATAATCCTCCAGTAAGAGTTAATAAATTATATTTTTGCTCAACTAATAAAAAGGTTAATACAATTAAAATAAAAGATACAAATAAAGTAATGTAAAATTTGGATTTCCAATAATCTTTTGCTTTTTCAGAAACTAAAAAATAAGGGATTTCTGACTTATCTATACAATTCCAAAAATTACAATCATAATTATCATAATATATATCATTAACCAAATCACTTACTCCTTTTTCAACTACTGCATCACTTCCTTTTGCAATCACATCACAAGGAATCTCAAAAGTATACCCTGATTCACTAAAAACAAAATCTGAATGATTTTGACAATAAAATTCCATAAAAGGATATTGTTCATCAATAATAGAAGATAAACCAAATTCTTCTTCAACAACATCCTTGACAACAGAAGTTAATTCTGGTTCAAGAATATCATATTTTAAAGATAAATTTAAAGTTAAAAAAATATTTCCTAATAAAAGTGATATTAATAATAAAGTACTTACAATAAATAATCCTCCTCCTTTTAAAAAACCCATAAATCATATAATTAAAATTAATTTATAAAACTATTTACATCCTTTCTAGAACTTCTATTCTTTTTTCTAACGGGGGATGTGTACTTCCCCAACCCTTAAATGGATTTGAAAAAAACAATGGTGCAACAGCCTTACTAACCTTTTTTTCTTCTGGAAAGTGACCTACTTGAATTTTTTTTAAGGCTTTTACAAGTCCTCCAGGATATCTTGTAAATTTAACAGCTGATGCATCTGCTGCAAATTCTCTTTTTCTTGAAATTGAAAGTTGTATTAATGAAACAACAATTGGAGCAAGTATTGCCATAATAATTCCAATAACAATAAAAATTCCATTATTTCTACTATCTCCACTTCTAAACCATAAACTCCTCAAAAAAATCTGAGAAACAATTGCAATCATTCCAACCATAACAGTTACAATTGTCATATATCTTATATCATAATTAGCTATATGAGAAAGTTCATGAGAAAGCACACCTTCTAATTCTCGTTTTTCAAGTTTTTCTAAAGCACCAGTTGTTACACAAATAACAGCATTATTTGGATCACGACCACTAGCAAAGGCATTTATTTGAAATGACTCCATAACATAAAGTTTAGGCATTGGCATTCCAGATGCAATTGTTAATCCTTCAACAAGATTATAATATTGCTTATGTTTTTCTCTTGATGCTAGTTTTGCACCAACAGATGCTACTGCAATTTTATCAGAATTATAATAACTTATTAATAAATAACTTAAAGAAAAAATAATTGAAATTATCATTATTATAAAAAAGAAACCAGGATCAAATGCAAAAGAAATTACATATCCAAATAAGACAAACACAACAAATATAATTGCCATTAAAAAATATGATCTTAATTTATTATTAGAAATTTGGTCACGAAAATCAACTCTTTCCATAATAAAATCAAAGATATATTGGTTTTTAAGAGTTTTCTAATCTTAAAACTTAACATTAACTGGTTTCTTTTCAGCTTCTGTTATTTTCAAATATTCTCTTTCTTTTTTACCATATAGTTTTGCAAAAAATGCTCCGGGCATTGTTGTAGATAAATTATTGTATGTTAAAATACTATCATTATAATATTGTCTTGCATATGCAACTTTATCTTCAGTTGATGCAAGTTCTCTTTGTAATTCTAAAAAGTTTGTATTAGCCTTTAAATCAGGGTAACCTTCTGCAATTGCAAAAATTGTTTTTAATGCTGATTCTAATTTATTATCTGCTTTAACTTTATCAACTACTCCTTTTGCTGAAACCAATGCTTTACGTGCTTCAGTAACTGCTTTTATTGCAGATGTTTCATGTTTTACAAAACCTTTAACAGTTTCAATTAAATTAGGAATTAAATCAGCTCTTCTTTTTAGTTGAACATCTATTTGAGATAAAGAATTATCAATTCTATTTAAAAGAACTTGGAATCTATTATAATAATACATAAAGATAATTGCAATTAATAATACAACTCCTAATATCCACCAAATTAATGCCATAAGATAATTAAAGAAATTAAATTTATAAACCTATTTACACAATTAAATCAATGACAATAAAAATAAACAAAGAAAAATGCATTGGATGCGGTTTATGTTCTTCTGTTTGTGAAGAAGTTTTCGAGATGAAAGATGATATGAAAGCACATGTTAAATCTCAAAAAAATATTCCTTGTACAAAAGAAGCAATTACGTCTTGTCCTACAGAAGCAATTAGTAAATAAAGGGAAAACCTTTATTAATATCTTTTAATTTTATCATATATGAAAGAGGTTGAAAAAACAGAGTTTATAAAGTGGTTTTCTAATCTTGATAAAAATTCTGGGAATATTGCAGGAGGAAAAGGAGCAAATTTAGCAGAAATTTATAATCTTAAAATTCCAGTCCCTGCAGGGTTTGTTGTAACAGCTCAAGCATATAACTACTTTATAGAAAAAGCAGAATTAAAAGAAAAAATAAAAGAACTTCTTGATAGAATTGATTATGAAGATACAAAACAGCTAGATGAAATATCAAGACAATTAAGGGCATTTATTGTGGATTCAAAATTTCCAGAGAAACTTAAAGAAGAAATTTTAGAAGCATATGAGCATTTAGATGCTGATAAATTTAATATCTCAAAAGGATCAGCACTTGATATATTAAAAACTTCTTCAGAACCAGTATTTGTTGCAGTAAGGTCAAGTGCAACTACAGAAGATCTTGCAGAAGCTAGCTTTGCAGGACAACAAGATTCATTTGTTAATATTAAAGGAGAAATGAATTTATTAGAACATATAAAGAAATGTTTTGCATCATTATTTACATCACGTGCAATTTATTATAGAAATAAAAAAGGATTTGAACATGAAAAATCAAGCCTAGCAGTTGTAATTCAAAAAATGATTAACTCGGATAAATCAGGTGTTATATTTTCAAAAGACCCTTCTTATCAAAAAGAAGGTGTCTTAATAGAAGCAGTATTTGGCTTGGGTGAAGGAATTGTATCTGGAAAAATAACTCCTGATAAATATATTATCTCAAAAGAATTAAAAATTTTAGATAAATCAGTTTCAAATAAAAAAATTGCAATAACAAGAAATTCTAGTGGTGAAAAAGAAGTTGTAAGATTAAGTGAAGAAAAAGCAAACTCTCAAGTATTAAAAGAACATGAAATTATTAGGCTTACAGAACTTACAATAAATATAGAAGAACATTATCAAAAACCACAAGATATAGAATTTGCAATTGAAGGTGAAGAAATTTATATTGTTCAAACAAGACCTATTACAACACTTGAAAAAAGAATTAAATCAGGAGATACAAAAGAACTAAAAGGTGAAGTAATTCTAAATGGACTTGCTGCATCTCCTGGAATTGCTTTTGGAAAAATAAGAATTGTTGAAGAAATGGAAGATTTAGATAGAATAAAACAAGGAGATATTCTTGTTACAAAAATGACAAATCCGGATATGGTAGTTTCAATGCAAAAATCAGCAGGAATAGTTACAGATGAAGGAGGACTCACTTCTCATGCAAGTATTGTAAGTAGAGAAATGGGAATTCCTGCAGTTGTTGGAACAGGAGAAGCAACTACATTATTAAAAGATGGGGAAATAATTACAGTTGATGGTTTTACAGGAAAAGTTTACAAAGGAAAAGTATCAGAAGCTGTACAAAAGGAAATTATTCAGGCAGATGTAAAAACTAAAACAAAAATAAAATTAATTCTTGATTTACCAAGCTATGCTATGCGTGCAGCAAAAACAAATATAAAAGAAATTGGTTTAACAAGAATAGAAGGAATAATTGCAGAATCTGGAAAACATCCTAATTATTTTCTAAAACAAAATAAAATTAATGAATATGAAGAAATAATTTTTAAGGGTATTAGTGATATTGCAAAATATTTTGAAGAAATGTGGATAAGAACATCAGATATAAGATCAGATGAATTTGAAAATCTTGAAGGTTCACCAAAGGAAAAAGAAGCAAACCCAATGCTTGGAATGCATGGAATTCGATATGGAATTAAAAATCCAGAAGTACTTAAAGCAGAACTTAAAGCATTAAAAAGAGTATCAAAAACAGGTAAAAAAATAGGATTATTACTTCCTCAAGTAATTTCTGTAGAAGAAATAAAAAGTGTTAAGGAATTTATTAAAGAAGTAGAATTTACTGATGTAAAAATAGGAATAATGATTGAAACTCCTGCTGCAGTTCAATTAATAAAAGAATTATGTGAAGAAGGAATTGATTTTATTTCTTTTGGAACCAATGATTTAACTCAATATATTTTAGCAGTTGATCGTGGTAATGAAGCAGTTCAATATATTTATGATGAAATGAATCAAGCAATATTATATCAATTAGAATATGTAATTAGAGTTTGTAAAAGAAATAAGGTTGAGACAAGTATTTGTGGTCAAGCAGGAAGTAAAAAAGAAATGGTAAAATTCTTAGTTGAAAAAGGAATTGATAGTATTAGTGTAAATGCTGATGTTGCAAGTGAAATAGCAGATTATGTAAAAGAATTAGAAGAAGAATTAGAACATAAAGAATAATTTATAAATCAAGAAAACCTTAAATAAAAGATGATAAAAAGAAGGGTGGTAAAGAAAATAGGGAGTATAAAAAGAAATACTGCAAATACTTCTAAGAACAATAATGTAGAAAAAGTTCTTATTGAGAATTTTATATCTTTACAAAGAGTTATGACAAATTTATCTTTAAAATTTGATCATCTTACTAATCAAATATCTAAACTTCTAGAATTATTTGAAATATCTGCAAAATCTTTAGCTGAAAAAAATATGAATTTAGAAGATGATAATCAAAAAATAAATAGAAAAATAGATAGTTTAGCTGATCAAAATAAAACAATTGCAAGAGGATTAACACTAATGAATGATAAAAATCCTCAACAAAATTATCAATCATCTACTCCCCAAATTCCACAAAATCAAAATACAGAGTATCAGAAATCAATATCTTCTGGATTTAAGCAATTACCTAAAAAATAAAATGCTAAAACAAGCATCAAGAAAATCAAGAAATCTTATATTACTCCAATTTACAAAAGAGTTAATTAGAAATTCTGGATTAAAATATATTCAAAGTAATAAACAATTAACTCCTTCTATTGCACCTAATCAACAAAAAGTTATTCCTCCTAGAAACTTGGTAACTAGAAGGCCTATAAAAAGAAGTATTCAAATTAATAATTTAGTAATTCCCGAACCAAGACTTCCTCCAAGATTTCAATATTTAAGACCAGTTCCAAAAGATATAGAAGTAGATTTAGAAAAACTAAATCCTCTATTAAAAGATCCTATGGTAAAAACAATAGAATGTAATGGACCTGGGAAAAAAATTAATGTTAGAACAAATATATTAAGAACAACAAATATAATCTTAAATAAAGAAGAAATAGATGGAATTATAAAGAAATTCTCTGATGCTACAAGAATACCTATTCAAGAAGGGATATTTAAAGTTGTTCTTGGAAGATTAATTTTAACTGCAATAATTTCAAATATAATTGGATCAAAATTTATAATTAGAAAAATGGCCTATAGACCTCCTATTTCTAGATAAACTAATAAGCAAAGTCATGATGCCTAAAAGTTATAAAATAGATTCTATTTTCACTCACCTTAAATCTTAAAACAAATGGACCTAGCTGAGTTCTCTGCTCATCTTTTAACACATTTCTTAAATGTTTGAAATGACTCGGCTCAATTAGAATGTTTTTAATTTTCTTTTCTAGTCTTTCATACATTGATTTATCCTTTTTCTTAAGTTTCTTCAGTTGTTTTTTAAATTCATTTGAAAAAACTGCCTCATACATTTTAAATCAAATTAAAAAAATTATCTAATTCTTCTCCGGTTTTACAGATTGTAACTTTCCCTTCTTCAATATCTTTTTCCCCTCTTTTAATACTTTCTTGAAAGTCTCTATCAAGAAGAAATGCTTCTTGCTTAACTTCATTTAACATAACTTCTATTTTATTAAGTTTTTTCATGAAGTTATTGAGTTTAGTTGTTTTTATCTCCATTATATCTTTATAGATCCTGAAATATTTAAAGGTTTCTGAATTAAACAATTCAAAAATGTATATTTAATATAAATAAACTAATATATTCTTCTTTCACCTACTAAAAACACAATTAATAATAAACTAAATATTATCCATAAAGAAGTTATAATAAAAGGCAACCAGTTAAAAAACTCAATTTTAGTTATACATTCTGAACAAGATCCCCCACAATCTATTCTTTCTTCATCATAATCTTTAATACCATTAAAACAATAATTACAATATACACTAGATTTAGTTATTAAAAAAGAAACATCAACTCTACTTAATCCAGAAAAGTTTGGTATTTTTTCTTGTTTAATTCTACTAACAAGTTTATTTGTATCAATATCATATACTTCTACATATTCTTCATTACACCACTTTGTTTTTTTTACTTTAATTGGAGCAGATAGACTACAAGATTCTTCTTCAATACTTTCAGATACACATCCATTTAAATCAATACAACTTCTATCTTTATATCCTTTGAAAGTTAATTCTTCATTAAGAATATCTTTGATTTTCTCTTCAAAATTACAATTACTCCAATTACCACATTTAATATCTGGATTACATTCAAATCCTGGACAAAATTTTCTTTCTATTATCTCTTGCACTCCACATTTTTTATCAATGCATGTTCTTTTTTGTATTTCATCTTCACACTCGCTCCATTTTCCGCATTCAAATTCTGGAAAACAATCCTCTTCTCCACTTACAAATGTAATAGAAATTAAAAAAATTAAAAATCCATAATAGAAAATATATTTCTTTATCATTTTTTCTTAGATTTTCTTCTGCGTTTCGCCCCACCCAATCTTACTCCTAAATGAACTACTCTCATAACTTTTGTAATAATTAAAAACATTAAAACAAATAAAATTGTTATATAAATTATTATCTTAAAAGTATCTTTTGTAAGAACATCTGCAAGAGGTTTTTCAGAAGAACATTTCCAAGGACAAGGACCACCGCAATCAACATCTTCTTCTCCTTGATTTTGTTTATTATCTGAACAAGTAGGACATTTATTACAAGGACCACCGCAATCTATAAGTAATTCACAATCACCATCATGACAATTCTTTATATTATCATTACAATTTGGGTTTACTGTAAAATGACATCCTTGCATTTCTAAGGGTTTTTTAATTGTCAAGTTACAATTATTAATATCAAAACACCTTCTTATTTGAAATCCGCAGACATTATCATTCCAATTATTTTCTGAACAATCATTATCTACTAATCTATAATCATCTCCTGTTAAGACTCCAACTTCAAGAGATTTTTTAGTATCTTGACAAACTTCCCAAGGATTACATGTCCATTTAATATTACAAGTATATATGCTTGTTCCTCCTCCACCTCCACCCTCACTGCCATCTACACTACATGATGATTCTTCAACAGCAATAGTCCACTCAATAGTATCATTAACTAAACCATCAGTAATAATAACTGATACTGTATGTTCTCCAGAAACTCCACATCCAAAACTATAATCAAATTCATCATTAGAACTTCCAGTATCAAGTTCTTGAAAAACATTATCTACATACCAGTAAGTATCTGGAATTGTTCCATCAGGATCATATTCTGAAATATTAAAGGAGATAGTACTTGCCCCTGAAGAAGCTTGTGTTAAATTAGAAGGATAATTTGTTGTTATAGTTGGATTTCGATTATTATTTGTTACTGTTAAACTAAAATTCTTACATGTTGTTTGATTTAATCCATCTTGCCCACAAGAACTTATATTTTGATGAGGATTAGGTAAAGATAAATCAGTAGTACAAATACTTATGTTATGAACATTAACAATACTATCATTAGCTGTAAAATTCATAATACCAAGTGGAGTTATATCAAAAAATTTACCTCCACTTAAGAATGTTAAATTAAATGTAAAATTTCCTGAACTTCGATTACCACTTTCAGTATCAGTTATCTGGAGTTCTTTATAAAAACTAGCATTATCTCCTTGAGTATAAACAGTTTGAACTCCTATATTAGCTAATGATGGAGGATTATTAATTTCAACAACAGTTATATTTGTATTTTCTGAATCAACACAACAAGTAGCATTAAAATTATCATTAACAGATACTACTTCATCATATGATCCTAAATCACTTTTTCCCAAGGTTCCTGAATATATTGTAGCGCTTAAATCAGTTGAATTAATTCTTGTTGCAGAAGTAAGATAAAAAGGATTACTAGGACTAATACTAGTTGTTAGATTATCTCCATCTTGATCTGTTGCATTAAATTCATATGAAAAAGAAGTATCTTCACAAGCAATAATTTGACTACCTATATCTCTTATAATTGGTGCAACATTAGGAACATAAACATAAAATACAACACTTGTGCTATTTATATTATTTGAAGTATCATTAGCATAAATTGTTAAATTATTTGAGAATCTTACAGCATTAATTGTTGTATTTGGTGTGAATATAATACTATCATTAATTGTTTGATTACTTGTTAAATCTTCTAGAGTATACCACCACGCACTAATACCAAGATCATATGTTGCTGAAACATTTATTTCAATTGCATAATTATCTCCGGTAGTAAAATTATATGTTGTATTTCCTGGACTATCAATTGCTATACCTAATTGGGGAGCTAATATTGTAAGACCAACATTTCCAAAAGAAACTTTTCCAGTAATTCCAAAAATATCAAAAGTATAAAATAGAAAACCAATTAATATAAATAAGAAAATCAAACTAAAACCAACATACTTCAAAGAAAGTTTTTTAGTAGGTTTATTTACCGCACTTTTTTTAGGAGTTTTTTCTGGATCAGGCACATATCTTGTTCTTATTTGTTTCTTTTTCATATTACCTTTTTTTAATATATTTCTTATAAACCATAACTAGAAAGACAATGTGCGGTAACTATTTAAAAGTTATTATTACTCTCTAAAACTAATAAATTAAGCCAATTGTGATATATTTAATATCACTAAACCTTATCTTTTCATCAGAAAAATTATTATTATCTCCCTTTGTAATAAAATAAGTTCCATCTTCATCAATTCCTTTTTCAATTACTCTATGAACAATTAAAGAGCCTGCTTTTTTAAAACTAACAATATCTCCAATATTAATACTATCTTCATTTGTTGGTTTAATTCTAATTCCATTTGCTCCATAATCTAAAACAGGCATCATGCTTCCTGTAGGTTCATAACTACTAATACTTGCATCTGGAATTTTTATTACAATTCTATCAGGATAAATCAAAATATCATCTATATTAATAAAATCAGATGGGAAATCTTCTGAAGTATTATCTAAAAATGGAATATATGAAAGGGGTTTTTCAAAATCTATAGAAAAGGGATAAGCATATAAAACTCCTAAAAGTCCTACTAAGAAAATTACAATTAATAGTAATGATTTTTCAACTTTATCTAAACCTATAGTCTCCATATAGGCAATGAAGTTGCCAGTTTTATAAATCTTTCTACTGTACTAATTGTATAGTGACAACTAGTATTAATATAAATAAAATATAAAAGTTATTAATCTAGATCCAAACTTACTTTAATTGCCATATCAACTTTTTTATTTATTTCGTTATCAAGAAATCCAACTTTTTTGATGATTCTTCTTTTATCAATTGTTCTTATCTGATTCAATAATATTGTAGAATTTTTATTTAATTTAGAATCTTTTTTATCAACAAAAACATTTGTTGGAAATTCTTTATCAAAAACATTTGATGTTATTGGGGCAATTATAGTTGTTGGGCTATAATTATTGCCTATATTATTCTGAATTATTAAAACAGGCCTTCTTCCTCCTTGTTCATTCCCTTTTGTTGGTTCTAAATTAGCTATTACAATATCTCCTCTTTTAATTCCTACCATCTTTCATTCTTGTCTAATCCATCCATTAAAGTCCCTTCCCATTCTTTAGCTATTTTCAGGCTTTCCTCAGCCATTGCCTTACACCCTTCAATTAATAATTCTTCTTGTTCTCTTTTTTGTTTTTCGAGAGTTTGTATCATCCTCACAATGACTTCTTCATAAGTTTCTTTTTCTTTTTCCTTAAATTTATTAAGGGATTTTTTCACATTATTATTTAATTGAATTGTAGATATCATAATTCTATAGATGAACTATAGTTTATAAATTTTACTAATTTGTATTTATCTACGCCTAGTTAATTTCTTTCTTACAAATAAGAACCAGATAATATTAACTATTATTAAAACAACAATTAATATAACTAATATTCTAATTAAATTACTAGTTTCAAAGAATTTTGGTTTTACCTCTGAAATTACAAAACTAAGTCCAATAACCTTTATTTCATTTCTTGATACTTCTAATGTTAAATCTTTTTTATCTGAATTATCTTCATATATTAAAAGGAATTCTGAATCATAAGTTCCTTTTGTAATATCTTTAGTATCCCAAAATGTAGTAATTAAAGTTTTATCTAATGAATCAACATTATAACTAGGAGATTTTAAATTAGCAAGTAAACTTCCATCTTTATCATATATAAGCATCTGTACATATACATCTGTTATTGGTTGACTCCATTTGTTATTAACTAAAATTTCAAATTCAGCCATTTTACCTAAAGTAAAATCATTAACTTCTATACTTTCTACAACTAATTCTTTTAATCCAACAGTAAATTGTTTTTGATTAGTTAAGCTTTCTCCATCATACAAAGTTGTAGCAATTGCTTTATATGGTCCTGAAGCAATATTTGATGAATCTAATTCTACAACTAACTCTCCTCTTTCTTTACTAGAAATAGAAATTTCATTTGTTTTTAAGGTTGTAACTAATTCATCTTGGTGATTATAAATTTCTATATTAGAATTAACTTTTTTTAAATTAAATTCACCTCTATTAATTACCGGAACAACTAAATTAATTTTATTATCCTTCTTAATAATCTCTAAACTTGCTTCTGCATATTTTCCAGGATATGGAGCATAAACAAAAAGTTGTGTTGATACATCTAAAACTGCTCCAATTGTTGATCCTTCGATTTCTGCTTTTTGATATTGTAAAACAACAATTTCTGCTTTATGTAAACCTGGAGAAAGTTCTTTTGGAAGAATAACATCATAATCAATTTGCTTTGATTTCTCAAAAGCACTCATTATAAATGTATCTTCACTTACTGTTATATAATCTTTTAATTCTCCTTTTGGACTAACAAGAATATTAATCTCTTTATTTTCTGAATTTATAATAGAAAAACTAATTGTTCTTTCAAGTTCAGGAGTAAAATCAATACTTGTTCTTCCAGGAGATACACCTAAGGCTAGAATATTAGAACTCATTAGTACTAATAAAATAAATATTGTGAATTTTTTATTCATTTTCTGTATTTAAAATAATATTTCCTGTAAATTCTCCATGATTGTATAATTTAACATTTAATTTAGTATCTCCTACATTTACTACTTCAAATTTATCATCTTTATCTACAAATTTTAAATCTACTTTTGATAATATGCTAAACTCTTTAATTTCATTATCAGATATATTTACAAATTCCCAGTAATATTTTCCTGGTTTAAGATTAATCATTAGATTATCTTTAGGATGGATTTCTTTAATTGATTTAAAATTAACATCTTGGCTAACTAAGATTAAGTTTGTTTTTTCAAATTCAAATAAGATATTAGTGTTTTTTGTATTACTAATAGGTGCAACTATAAAAGGTTCTGAATATTTTATTAAACTAGCAACAACTATTATTGTTCCAATGACTAAAATAAAATCAATTGTTATAATTTGTTTTTTATTCATCATTTTATTTTAAAACCCTATTAATTCCTTAAATTTTTCCCTATATAAATTAATCAGATCATTATTTAATTTTGATATAAAATCTAAAAGTTTTCTATTGAATTCTTCTGACTTGTTAATTAAATCATTAACATCTTCCTTAGTTATATGAAAGTCTACATAATACTGTTTATCAATTCTTTCTTTTTTAGCAAATGAAATGTCAAAATTATCAATATCAAATATTTCTTTTAATAAAGTTATTGAGGCAGAATGATTTTCACTTTTTATTCCTATCTTAAATAATAATGCTATTAATATATGATACATACTATAATATGCAAGAGATATTGATTCTTCTAATCTATCATTCTTTAAAAGTATTCTTGAAGAAATAATATTACTATCGGATTTCTTAATATAAGATTCTTTTATCTCTTCACTTGATTCTACAATTCTTAATTTTCCTTCCTTTTTTAATTTAATTAAAAAATTTATTTTCTTCATAATATTTTTCAACTCCTTTAATTATTACATGATTTTTTTCTATTTCTTTAATTAAATAGTTTTTTTTGTTGTATTTCCCTATTTTAATATTTACTTTTGAATCAGTCATTTCTAGATCACGTTTTATTTTTCTATCAGTAGTATCTACATAAATATCAATATCACTATCTTTTTTTGCTATATTTTTTGAATATGAACCAAAAATAATAGCTAACTTAATTTTTTTATAGTTTTGTATATTTTCTATTATCTTTCTAAGAAAGGGATATTTTCTTAATATTTGGATTAATTTATAATTTTCAGTTAGAAAGATAAATGCTTTTGCTTCAGGGTTTTCTTTTAAAAAATAAACTTTGTTTTTTCCTTCTCTTCTATAATCAATAGCATTTGCTTTAAAAAGTTCCTTAATTTTCCTGGAAATCATCATGTGATTTATCCCAATTTTTTTAGCCAATCCTCTAACATGAGTATTCTCTTTTAAGAGTATATTCACAATTTCAAGTTTGTAATCTTTTTGTTTCATATGTAACATATATATTCCAGTTATTTAAATCTTTATTCATTATTTTATTCTCCTAAACTTGCAGTTAATGTTATTGTTGAATTTCTTACTCCTGCAGTTTCTGTTACAGGACCTGTAATATTAATATCAACTTCTGCTGTATCTGTTAAATCTGTATAATTTAATTCTGAAATTGCAAGTAAACCTGTTCCATTTGCTGACATATTTGCAAATGAAGTAATTGATAATCCCCAGTTAAATGAATTATTTTCAAGTGTATAATTATCAACTTTAAATTGATAATATTGACTTGGATTAGAAACACTATTCCAAAGATCTGTTGCCCAAATTGTGATATTTACAAGTACATTTCCTATATTTTCAATTAATAATGGTAATGGAGAATTATCTGTTGTATCTTGGGATGTATTAAACGCAATTGTTCCAAATGCAATTGAAGAATTTAATAAAGATATTTCAACTAATGATTGTATAGATATATTTCTATCTGTTGTCCAAGTTCCATATTCTTCTAAATCATTTGCAATAACACTCCAATTATAATAGTAATTATTATCTGATAAAAACTTTAAGTTACTTGCAATAGTATATGAAGTACTAGATATATTTTGAATATATCTTGAATCTTGAGCAGCACAACCAGTATAACAAGTTAAATTAAATTCATAAGTCATAGTATCATTATCATCATCTGTTGCACTCCATGTAAATGTAGGAGTTTTATTTGTTGTTGTGTTTCCGTCTGCAGGAGATAATAGGGTTACAATTGGTGGAGAATTTAAGATTGTTAAATTATTTGTGTTCACTTGACTAGTAAAACTAATTCCATTAAAGAATTTCATAGAACATGTCCAGTTTTCACCTTTTGTGGTGTTTTGTAAATTTAAATTTGTTGT
This sequence comes from Candidatus Pacearchaeota archaeon, assembly GCA_002689985.1. Taxonomy (GTDB): domain Archaea; phylum Nanobdellota; class Nanobdellia; order Pacearchaeales; family GW2011-AR1; genus NP1466. The sequence continues at coordinate 19,817 of NZDC01000028.1, forward strand.
AAAAAATGTTCCATTAGAATAACTGTTATTAAAATCAATACTTAAATATTCTATTGAATTATTATACCAAATAACTGTAAGATTCATTGTTGAATTATCTATGTCTTCTAAAGTATCAAAACAATTCAGGTTTTGTAATGTTTTATTTGTTCCATCTGTAGAATTTATTTCTGGTGTGGGAATACCTGTATTATTAACAGTCAGATTCCAGTATTTCCAATCAGCACCAACTAATTGATTAGAGACATTTACTAATATTAAATAAGTTCCTTCTTGTGTATAATTTCCGCTCCAGTTAAATTGTGTTAGATTTTCATAAGAAGTTTGTTCATTTCCATCAATAAACCATTCTATTGTTATTGCAGAATTGTTTGTGAAAGTGATATTAAATGTCTGATTATTTGGTTCTACAATTGAAACATTAATTGTTGTTAGATCTTCATAACTCTCTCCTCCTGTAGAATTAGGATATATTGTTGTTATATTTGGTGCAAGAATTACAGCTAAATTAACTGTATTTTCACCAGCGTAATTACCAAATGTTGAATTTACTTTTATTGGATATGTTCCAGTATTGCTTGGTGCTGTCCAAGTGTAAGTGTATTCTCCTGTTGCATTTGTTGATAATTCAGAACTTAATAAAGTCCCATTCTGATAAATATAAACAACAGTATTACTAACATTAGTTCCATTAGTTAAGCTTAAATGACCACTAATAGTGACAGAGGTATTTGCATCAATTGATGCTGAACTTAAACTTGTTGATACATTCATTAGTGTTATGTTTTTTGTAGAAGAATTTACTGATAAATCACTATTATCATATGCTGTGTAATTCCATTGCCATTCACCCATTATACTTATGTTATAACTATAG
>NZDC01000029.1 GCA_002689985.1 Candidatus Pacearchaeota archaeon
ATTAATTAGTGTTTATATCTCTTCAGGATATGATGTAAATTCTGTTCAAAAACAACTTGAAGCAGAAAAATCAACTGCAAAAAATATAAAATCAACTTCAACAAGAAAAAATGTAAGTGAAGCACTAGATAAAATTGTAAGACATTTAAAGACCCTTAAAAAAACCCCTTCAAATGGTCTTGCACTATTTTGTGGAAATGTATCTAAAAAGGAAGGTCAAGATGATTTACAATTATGGGATATTGAACCTTCAATGCCTCTAAAAGTTAGATTATATAGATGTGATAAGGAATTTGTTTTAGATCCATTAAAAGAACAATTAGAAATTTCTGAGGTTTTTGGACTTCTTGTAATGGATAGAAAAGAAGCAACAATAGGATTACTTGAAGGAAAAAGAATAGAAGTTTTACAGAAAATGACATCAGGTATTCCTGGTAAAGTTAGGGCTGGCGGTCAATCAAGTCAGAGATTTCATAGAATAACAGAAGGATTAACTAAAGAATTTTATAAAAGAATTGCAGATGAAATGAGAAAAATATTTTTTGATAATAAAAAATTAAAAGGTATTTTAGTTGGAGGGCCAATTCCAACAAAAGATGAATTTTTAGATGGAAAATATATGGTTACAAAATTAAATGAAAAAGTTATTGGAAGAATAGATATTGGTGATGCTGATGAATCTGGCTTAAAAGAGCTTGTTACAAAATCTAGAGAGATTTTAGCAAATCAAGAAATAGTTCATGAAAAAAAACTTTTAGAGAAATTTTTTGAAACTTTAGGTGAAAAACCTGATATGGCTCTTTACAAAGAAAAAGATATTAGAAAAGCATTAGAATATGGTGCTGTTGATATGCTTCTTTTATCTAAAAAAATTGATAAAGAACTTTTAAAAGAATTAAAAAAAATAGCAGTTAATATTTCATCTAAAGTAGAGATAGTATCTACAGATACTGAAGAAGGTCTACAATTTTATAATCTTTCAGGAATGGGGGCTATTTTGAGGTTTAAGATTTAAAATATATCAATAATCTCATTAGAAAAAATCCCAGTATCATTACAATGATAAACTTTATGAAATAATTGATTTATACTTCCTTTTAATTCTAGATTATTTTCTTTTATTAGTTCTTTATTTTCTCTTGAAATAGATAATTGTGGAGCTTTAAAAATCTCTGGTTTAAAATTAAAACATTCTTTAAAAATATCTATTCCTTCCTTGATATATTCTTCATTTCTATTAGTTTTGAATTCATTATAATTATGATTAACTCCGTGTAATCCAAGAGTTTTGTTAAGACTTAAAATATAATTACACCATTCTTTATCTTCAGATATTGTCTTATTATTAAATTTTGGAATTATCCATAAAATATCAATTTTTTTAAGGAGATTATCTAAACAAGGAATTTCAGGAGTCACATCATCTATTTCTTTTGTGTTTAATAATCTAATAAAAAATAAGATAAGAATCAATGAGATAATTATTGAGATAACTATAACTCTTTTTTTAGACATAAAGTAAATTAGTACTTTAAGATTAAATATTTATTGTTAATCACAATCTTTAAAATCCTAAACTCTTTATCTAAATTATGGATGTTAGTAGCAAAACAATCAGTGAAATAGATGAATCAAAAGAAAAAGAGGATTTGAAGAAACTTGAAGCAGTTTTTTTTGTATCAGGAAGATTTTTATCAATGCAAGAACTAATAACTTTCACAGATTTAAATCCACTTATAGTTAAGGAACTTATAGAAAAACTTCGGGAAAAATGTGAAAAAGAAGATTCAGCAATGGAAATCATTGAAAAAAATGGATTATGGAAAATGGATGTAAGACAAGAATATTCTTATATTATAAATAAATTAGCTACAGGATCTGCTGAATTTTCAAAAGCAGAACAAGAGACTCTTGCAATTATTGCATACAAACAACCAATAAAACAATCAGTTATAATTAAAATTAGAGGTAATAAAGCATATGATCATATAAAAAAATTTGTTGAACTTAACTTACTAAAAAAGAAAAAAGTAGGACACACTCATGAATTAAGTTTGAATGATGACTTTTATGATTATTTTAATATTGATGATCCAGACAATCCTTTAAAAAAGATAGAAGAATCTTTAAAAAAATAGAATGGAAATTTTGCCTTATATATATTTAACTTATATGTTTATATCACTTTACATGTTAAGTTTATTTCTCCTGATTTATTTTCAATTTAGAAAAGATTTATTTCAATATCCCGAATCTAGTAAACAATATTCTATTAGTTTTATTGTTCCTGCATATAATGAAGAAAAGACAATAGCAGATACAATAAGACATATTTTTGATATAAATTATAAGAATATCTTAGAAGTTATTGTTGTAAATGATAAAAGTTCGGATAATACAATAAATATAATAAAACAATTAACTAAGAAATATCCAAAGATAAAAGTTCTTGATAATAAAGAAAATCTTGGAAAAGCAGGAAGTTTAAATAGAGCATTAAATATTTCAAAAGGCGAATTAGTCGCTGTTGTTGATGCTGATTCTTATCCAGAAAAAGAATCTATTAATAAGATGATTGGATTTTTTGAGGATGAAAAAGTTGGAGCAGTTACATGTCCGGTTTTATCTAGAAATAGAAATAAATTTTTTGAAAAATTACAAGCAATCGAATATAAAGTGATTGCTTTTTCAAGAAAACTCTTAGACTATGTTGATGCTATTTATGTAACCCCAGGACCTTTAGCATTATATAGAAGAAAAGCACTTATTGAAATTAAAGGATTTGATACAAAAAATTTAACAGAAGATATTGAAGCTACTTGGCATTTAACTCGTGATGGGTGGGGAAGACGAATGTGCTTATCCACAAATGTAACAACAACTGTTCCTACTAAATTTAAAGATTGGTTTGTTCAAAGAAGAAGATGGAATATTGGAGGATTACAATGTATTCATAAATATAGACACTCACTTGGAAAAAAAGGAATGTTAGGATGGTTTATTATTCCATTTTTTATTTTGTCTACTTTTTTAGGACTTGTAGGATTAAGTATATTCTTTTATCTTTTAACTTCAAGAATTATTTCTAAATTTTTATTAACAAAATATTCTATTGAGGTTGGAAATCCAATACTAACTTTTGATAATTTTTATATAACTCCAACTATTTTAAATTATCTTGGAGTAGTTTTATTTATTTTTGGATTAGTATTTACTTTAGTGATCTTATCGGTATTAAAAGAAAAAATATTAAAAAAAGAGAATCTTTTAAATATTCCTTTTTATATGACTATTTACTTAATAGCATATCCTTTTATAATGATTAATGCAATATGGAATCTTACAAGAGGTAAATTGGCATGGAGATAAAATGTTAAAATCAAGAAAACACGTTTTTTGGGAAGCTTTATTAGTGACTATCTTGATATTTGGAATAGGGATTTTCTTAGGAGTTGTTTTAGAAAATTGGAGATCAGAAAAAATTTCTGAAATGTATTTAGTATCAGATATTAATCTTTTAGATATAAGAGTACAAACACAAATACTTAATTTAGAAGATGTAAATTGTGATGAAGCAATAAGAAAAAATATAGAATTTGGTGATAAAATTTATGAAGATGCAAAAACCCTTCGTAGGTATGAAGGCGCAAATAGATTAACACAATCTATTGTCCAGGAACATAAGAAATATGATTTACTAAGAACATTATTTTGGACAAATAGTATTAGAATAAAAGAAAAATGCGGGGATGATTTTCATACTGTTGTTTATTTATATGATTATGATTCTGACAATCTCATACAAAAAACTAAACAAGCTGTTTTTTCAGAATATTTAGAAGAATTAAAAGAAGAATATGGAAATAGTATTGTTTTAATTCCAATTGCAAGAAATATGGATTTAATTTCTATAGAACTTTTAACTAAAAATTATGGTATAGAAAGTGCATCAATAATTGTTGATGAATCATTAATTCTAACAGAATTAGAAGAATTAGATAAAATTAAAGAATATTTAAATTGATATTATATATCATACAAATATTAAAAAAGAGATTTAATTGATTTATTTTATGGAAGTGTGTTATAAGTGTGGTATTTCTGAAGAAAAGGCAGGTTTATTTGATGTAATTTTAATTGAAGGAGTTTCTAAAATTTGTAGAAATTGTTCATCTAAAGAAGATATACCTATTATAAAAAAACCAAACGTGTTTAAAATCAAAGAATCACAAAAAAAACAGACAGTTTATGATAGAATCTCTAAGATTTCTGGAGTTAGTAGAAAACAAGATATTCCTAAACAAGAAAAAGAATTACTAGAAAAACAAGAAACTACTTTAAAAGATATTATTGATAGGAATTTTAGAGCGAATTTCAAACATGAAAAAAAGTCAAAAGATGATTTAATTAAGAATTTTCATTGGATTATTATGAGAGCTAGAAGGGCAAGAAAATTAACACAAGAACAATTAGCAAAAGCAATTGGAGAACCTGATTTAGCAATAAAAATGGCTGAAAAAGGTATTATTTCTGAAGATAATTATAAAATTATTAAAAAAATTGAAAATTATCTAAGAATTAGACTCTTAAAAAAAGAAGTTATTGAAGAACTGAATAAACAATCAAAAGAAATAGTATTTGATGAAGATACAAAAAAGACTTTAACAATTGAAGATTTGCAGAGAATGAAAGAGGAAAGAGAAGCAAAAATATTAGGAGATCTTAAAGAGGATTTACCTAAAGATGAAACTGATGACTTGATTTCTAGTAAAGACTAATCAAAATCTTTATAAACAAAGTTTAAGATTTATCTTTATGGAAATGAATATTATTAAGAGTTCAAAAGACGAAATTGAAGCTGAATTTGGAAATTTAACAATTGCGGAATTATTAAGAGTTTACTTAAATAAAGATTCTTCTGTTAGTTTTGCAGCATGGAAAAGAGATCATCCAACAAAAAATCCTATTCTTTTAGTTAAAACAAGCGGGAAAACTGCAAAAAAAGCAATAAATGATGCTGTTTTATTAGTGACAAAAGATTTAGATAGATTAGAAAGTGATTTTAAGAAATTAAAGTAATTTTATAGTATAATAATTCTTATTAATAGTGTTTTTTTAAAAATCATAGGGGTGTTTTATTTTGGAGAAAGGACAAAAGTTCTGAGATAGGTAATTATTCTGAATTAGGTGATTTTTGTTTTCAAATTGAATTGAATCATCATTATTCTAAAGATATTTTAGGAAATGGACATTGTTCAATAGGTTGGTTTGATACTTTGGTTTGGGCTCGTGATAAAGATGAAGCATTAAAAAGAGCTAAAGAAAAATGGGTTATTGATAATGAGAGAAATAGAAAAGCAGGAAAGAAAATACATTATCTTGAGTATAGTAATGAAGATTATAAGGGGCATTATAAGACACAGATTATACCAAAAGTTGAAAAGAATAAAATGCGAATAGAGGATTATAGGATTTGGAAAGAACGTGGTAAAAAAATGTGGTATGAAGATTAATCACAATAATTCTTATTAAGTAAAATATTTATTTTTATTTATGGTTGATCGTATTTCAACAGGAAGTTATGATTTGAATAAATGGCTTTATGGAGGTTATGAAAAAGATGTAATTACAATGATTGCAGGACCTCCTGGAAGTGGAAAAACTAATATGACTATATTAACTGCTTGTAGTCAATCAAAAAAAGGAAACAAAGTTATTTATATTGATACAGAAGGCGGATTTTCTATAGATAGAGTTAAACAAATTGTTGGAGAAAATTATAAAGATATATTAAAGAATATTTTCTTACTTGAACCTACTAATTTTGAAGAACAAAAAAAATGTTTTTTGAAATTATTAAATGAAATAAAAAAAGGTCATGTAAGTTTAATTATTATTGATGGAATTGCAATGCTTTATAGACTTGAATTAGGAGATGCAGTAAAATCAAAAGAAAATAGAAATATCAAAGAACTTAATCGAGATGTTTCAAAACAAATGAGAATTCTCTCTGAAATTTCTAGAAAACAAAAAATTCCAATTATTTTTACTAATCAAGTTTATGCAAGTTTTTTATCTGAAGAAGATTGGAAAAATGGGGTGGAAAAAGAAGTTAATATTGTTGGAGGAGATTTATTTAAGTATTGGAGTAAATGTATAATTGAATTAAAAAAAGAAGGTAGAAAAAAGAAAGCTATTTTATTAAAACATAGAAGTTTGCCTCATAAGGAGATGAGTTTTGATATTAGAGAAAAAGGAATTTTTAGAAGAGGTTGGATATGAAAATGTAAATGAGATTTTTGGAACACAAATTAAGAGATTAAATTTACCAATTAAGAAAGGTAAACATTTAGATAAATATGTTTTTGATCCTTACAAAAGTTTAAAATGAATATCATAAGAAGTTGTTTTGATAATTTTTATGATTGTATAAAACCATTAGTTTTTTCTTTAACAAAATATGACCTTGAAAAAGCACATGAATTATTTGTTAAATTTTCACAAGTTGTATATAGTACTGGGTTGGAAAAATTTATTTTAGATAATAAGACTAATCAAATAGATAATAATTTTGAAATTTCTAATGCTGCTGGTTTTAATAAGAATGCTGATATTCCTCCTATCTTCTTAAAATATCTTGGACTTGATAGAGTTGTTATTGGGACAGTAACTGGAGATTATTGGAAAGGGAATGAAAGACCCAGAATGACTAGATATCCTGCAACAGAATCACTAGTTAATTGGATGGGACTTCCAGGAATAGGAGCGGAAAAAATATCTGAGAAACTTTTAGATTATGGAGACCATCAAATTCCTATTACAATCAATTTAATGGCAACCCCAAATAAAAAAGGAGATGGTATATTAAAAGACTTAAAAAAAGTGTAATTTTATTAAAAGAAGTACCTTCTGTTGATAGATTTGAATTAAATATTTCTTGTCCTAATATTGATTGTAAAAAAGAAGATCTTGATATAAAAAATATGATTGAAGTAGTAGATAATTCTAAGAATGTTGATCAAGAATTATATGTAAAAGTTTCTCCTGATTTAGATAAAAGAGATGTTGAAAGTACTTTAGAGATTATATCTAATAACGGGGTTAAAGGAATCACTACAACAAATTCTACAATTAATCATAATTCAAGATATATTTTAAATTCTCCTAGAAAAGGAGGTGCAAGTGGTAATGCAGTTTATGAAGACTCCTTTAAAATCCAAAAATTTTTTTATGAGAATATTAAATGTACAAATCTGAAACTTATTGCTTGTGGAGGAATTAATTCTAAAGAAAGATTGAATGAAAGAAAATATTTTGGTGCAGAAGAATTTCAGATATTTACTCCAATTATATTTTCTGGAACAAGATTATTAAGAGAATTAAGAAATTAACATAAAAAAATATAAACTCTTTTATCTTTCTCTTTTTATGGTGGATAATCTTAAATTTGAAGTAATTAAAAAAATTACTGATACTAATTTTAAATATAAAGACTTAGATAAAGTATCAAAATTTGATTCTAGTTCTCCTCCAAGTGTTTTTATTGGTTCTAAATTAAAATATCCTTTAGTAAATGTTGGAATTTTATCGCCTTTAGATAAAGACGAAAATGCCTGGATTTATGATGATGCAAAATACTGGGCAGATAATAATTTTAACATTAGAGAAGTTGTTAAACTTAGAGATAATTTATTAAATTCAAGATTTCAATCAAGAGTAACTGATTCTAGAATTAACAATAAATTTATTCAAATTGCAAAAGATATTGCAATTTCGTCTAAACCAGTAGATATTGAAATAGAATTACAAAATAAATTACAATTAGGGAAAAAATTAGATAAAGTAATGACTCCTCATGGGATGAAGGCAGGACTAAAAAAAGCAAAAATAATTGGTAATGTAAAAATTCATAAAAGAGTTGATAAAATTATTAATGATGAAATAAAAGCTAAAGATGGAATTGATTATTTATATAAAAATAATTTTAATGAATATACTTTGAGTAAAATTTTAAGTGTTGGTGTTCTTGGATTAAAAAAAGATAAAAAACTTGTTCCAACAAGATGGAGTATTACAGCAACAGATGATATGATTGGGAAAAAACTTCTTGAACAGGTTAAAAGTTATAAATGGATTGAAAATTATGAACTATTTTTTGGGAGTTTTATGGGTAATTGTTATTTGATTCTACTTTTTCCAAATGTCTGGAATTATGAACTTTTTGAATTATATCTTCCAGGAAGTTCTTGGAATCCAACAACAAAAATAAAAGCTTCAACAGATTATGAAAATCATTCTGGAAGAAAAAAATATGCAATAAATACTGCAGGAGGATATTATGCAACAAAACTTCCTATTCTAGAATATTTAGATAAGATAAAAAGGCAAGCAAGTGTTCTTGTAATTAGAATTGAAACTCCTAATTATTGGGCTTCTTTAGGTGTTTGGGTTGTTAGAGAAAGTGTTAGAAAAGCTTTAAGACATACAAAATTAGAATTTGATAATATGGATGAATTAATTAAAAGTTCTAGAAAAATTGGGATGATAAAATTTGGTTTTGATAATTCTAGGATTATAAAAAAGAGTAAGTTACTTGAAAATATAAAAAATCAAACAACTTTAAAGGAATGGCTTTAATAATCTCCAATAGATTTATTAATGGCTTTTAATATAATTTATTATCAAAAAGAGGATAAAATGTGTAATTGTAAAGCAACTGAAATTGTTTTGGGGTTATTGATAATAATCTTTGCTTTTTGGCAAACAA
>NZDC01000030.1 GCA_002689985.1 Candidatus Pacearchaeota archaeon
CTGGGTCTCGGCATTACAATAACATCAAATTTCTCTTTAAACTTTTTAGAAATTCTTTTAATATCTCCTTCAAATAACTCAACTTTGCCTTTTAATTTATTTAATTCTATATTTAATTTAGCATATTTATTTGCTTCACGATTAATTTCATTTGAAATAACTTTTTTTGCTTTTGAATTTTTAGCAATAACAATTGAAAATGGTGCAACTCCTGCAAACATAACAAGAACATTCTCATTCTTTTTAATTAACGAAGATATCTCTTTTCTTTCATTACTTAATCGAGGAGAAAAATAAGTATTATCAATATTAAATCTAAAAACACACCCATTTTCCTTATATAAAACTTCTTTTGTTTTTTCACCAGCTATATATCTTGTAGAAATTTTCCTAAGTCTTCCTTTAATTTTTCCATATTTTTCAAGAACAGTTTTAATTGAATTTTGTTCTTTTAGTAATTTATTTGCAAATTTCTTCTTTTCGTTTAATTTAGAATTATCAGAAAAATTTACAATTGCAATATTTCCTAGAACATCAAATGAGCGTTGTTTCATAAATTAATATAAATAAAATCATAATTTAAATGTTCTTAAAACCATTTATCTAAATCTTTTTGCTTACTTTTTTCTTCAATATCTTTTAATCTTTCTAATTGTTTATTAATTCTTTCTTCAGAAAAGTTATGTTTAACAACTAAAATTTCTTTTATTTTTTCTTCATTAATTTTTCCAAACTTAAAATCAATATCAATAACTCCTGGCTTATGAAATAACTCAAATATCTCTTGCCAATTAAACCTATCTTCTTCTGGAAGACTATGAATTCTTTCTTCAACTTCTTTAAAAATTAAAACAGGTTGTTTAAATTGCTGTACAATTTGTAATGCCTTCTTTTGTCCAATTCCAGGAACTCCTTTAGGATTATAATCAGTTCCAACAAGAATTCCTAAACAAATTAACTGATCTAAATTTATCTCTAAATGATCTAAAACCTTTTCTAAATCAATTAATTCTGATTTTATATCAATCCATCCTGTAAAAGTTTTTCTTCTTTTTGATAAAGTTAAATTCTGAATTAATTTTGGAGCTCCAAATAATAAACTATCATAATCTTGGCTAGCACTTGCATAAATATCTCCTTTTACCTTACAAAGATATGCAGCTTCAGCTTCTCCTTCTGAAGGTGCTTGTACTATTGCAATTCCCATAGCTTCAAGTAGTTCTTTACTCTCTTTAATCATATAATCTTCAAGTCTAATTAATTGACTGGCATAACGCTTCATACCAATTACATCTCCTTTTTGTTTTGCTTCTTCATATTTCTCTTTTGCAAGATTTCTTCCTTCTTTTCTTATGATATGGGTTTTTTCTTTAAGTTCTGGAGCTTTCCCATCAAAAACATAAATTAATTTTATCCCTTCAGAAAGTAAAGCAATATTTCTATAAAAGATTCCAGAAAGATGGCTTGTAATTCTTTTTTGATTATCCATTAGTGGAGTTCCATCTAATTGCCTTATTGTTGATAAAAACTGATATAACGTGTTAAATGCATCAACACAAACAGTTTTTCCTTTAAGTTCTGTTAATTCTATTTTCTTTCTTGGAATAATGTCTTTAATGCTTAATCCCATGTTTAAATCAGAAATAAGAAATATAAAAAATTATCTGAAAAGGTCTGATTGAGTACTTTTCCTTATAATTTTTTCAATTTTAACAAAATGATCTAATGTACTTTTTTCTTTTTAGGATATTCTATAGAAACAGCTTGAACTTCGTTATCAGAAGGCCCCCTTGCTCTAATTCTTCTAGGACTTATAGATTTCTCAAGAAGACCTATAGCATTTTGCATTCCCTCTCTATACGCTTCCTGAACATCCTCTTTATCATAATTGGCTTGAGTTTTATGAGAAAAATCAGAAAAAAGATAAGATATTCTTATATCCACCCCTCCAGTATAATTATTAGTATAATCACATTTAATATTCCCAAATAAATTATCTCCTTCCCTTTTGACTTTCTCTTTTATTACTTTTGTAAATTCTTTTAAATTATTTATTGATTTCATTTTAAATTACCTTTAATGTCACCACTAAATAAGAGTATATAAACCTTACTATATCCTCTTTTTAATATAATCAAGCTTAATTTTAAATAACTACAATATTCTCTAATATTATGAAAACAGACTTTATCCCAGTAGATTATGATTATTTTGATTTTAAAGGAAGAAATTATATAAAAATCATAGGAAGAGATAGTAAAAGTAAAAGAATTTGTGTAATTGATTCTTGTCCCATCTACTTTTGGGCAATTTTAAAGGATAAAATAAAACAAGAAAAGATAAAAAACATTATTAAGAAAATAGAAAAGATAAAATTAGATGTAAAAGGTAGATATACAAAAGTTGAGAAGGTAGAAATACATGAAAAAAATTTCTTAGGAAGAAAAGTAAAAGCTCTAAAAATATTTGCAACAAATTATAAAGATTTACATGATATAGCTGATAAATTAGGTATGCCTGAAATAGAAAAAAGAAGAGGATATGATATTGGTTTTATAACTCATTATATAATTGAAAAAAAGATTAATCCCTTATGTTCTTATGAAATATCTGGAGAAGTCTTAAATAATTCGCAAGATTTTGGAGGAATTGATATGTCCTTAGACGTTGATATCTGTATAAAACTTGAATCTTCTAAAAAAATAGATAATAAAAAATTTACACCATCAATTCTTAGTTATGATATAGAAACAGATGAATTAAAATTAGGAGAAGGTGAAATTTTAATGATCTCTCTTGTATCAGAAAATTTTAAAAAAGTAATAACTTGGAAAAAAACAAAAGAAAAAAAACCCACATATGTTGAATATGTAAAAGATGAATCAGAATTAATAGAAAAATTTATAGAATATGTAAAAAAAATATCTCCTGATTTTCTAGTAGGATATTTTTCAGATGGATTTGATTTGCCATATATAAAAGCAAGAGCTGAAAAATTTAATATTAAATTGTCTCTTGGACTCGACAATAGTCAACCAGTTTTTTCTAGAGGAATAAATTTAACAGGAAAAATAAAAGGAATAGTTCATGTAGATTTATTAAAATTCATAAGAACTGCATATGCTCAATATATGAAATCTGAAACTTTATCTCTAAATGAAGTCTCAAAAGAATTCCTAGGAGATACAAAAAAAGATTTTAAAATAAAACATTCATCAGAAATTAAATCTCAAGATTGGAATGAATATTATGAATATAATTTACATGATTCTGTTTTAACAATAAATTTATTTAAAAAATTTTGGCCAGATATTTTAGAATTTACAAAGACAATACAAGAACCAGTATATGACGTTACTCGTTTTGGACTTTCAAAATATACTGAGTCATATATTCTACATAACTTAGAAAAATTTAATGAAATTCCTGAAAAAAGACCAACTTATAATGAGATTTCATTTAGAAAAGGTATAGGGGGATCAAAAGGAGCATTTGTTTATGAACCAAATCCAGGTCTTTATAAAAAAATTGCAATGTTTGATTTTACATCAATGCATACAAGTATAATTCTCTCACACAATCTTTCAAAAGGAACACTTCTTGAAAAAAAAGAAAAAGATTCATATGAATCTCCTGAAATTGATATTAAAGGAGAAAAGATAAGATATTATTTTTCAAAAGAAAAAGGATTTTTCCCTGAACTTTTAAAAGAGATATTTAAATTAAGAAAAAAATTTAAATTAGAATATAAAAAAAATCCAGATGTTGTGACTTATGCTAGAAGTAATGCCTTTAAAGTTTTATCAGCCTCAGCTCATGGATATTTAGCTTTTTTTGGAGCAAGATATTATTCACATGAAGCTTCTGCATCTGTTCTTGCATTTGTTAGAAAATATAATCAAGATATTATTAAAAAAGTTGGAAGTGCAGGATATAAAGTTATCTTTGGAGATACTGATTCTGTTGGTTTTACATTAAATAATAAATCAGAAAAAGATGTACTAAATCTATTGAAAAAACTAAATAAAGAACTTCCAGAATTTATGGAATTAGAATTAGAAGATTTTTATAAAAGAGGTATCTGGGTTACAACACGATCTGGAACAACTGGTGCAAAAAAGAAATATGCATTAATTGATAAAAATAATAAAATAAAAATACGTGGTTTTGAAACAGTAAGAAGAGACTGGTGTAAACTTGCAAGACAAATACAAAATAATATTATAAAACAAATACTTGAAAATGGAAATGAAGAAGAATCACTTGATTATTTCAAAGAAATTATTAAAAAAATAAAAAAAAGAGATATAAATAAAGAAGATTTAATTATTAGAACACAACTTAAAAAACCTTTATCTGAATATAAATCAATAACCCCTCATGTAATTGCTGCAAAAAAAATGCAAGAAAAGAAAATTCCAATAAGTCAAGGAAATTTAGTTGAATATTATATTGCAGAAACAAGAGAAACTAAAAAACTCGTAAGAGATAAGGTAAAACTTCCAGGTGAAAAAGGAGAATACAATATAAAATATTATCTAGAAAACCAAATTCTTCCTGCAGTTGAAAATATTTTTCAGGTTTTTGATGTGAATATAAAAGAAATTATTGATGGAAAAAAACAAACAACTTTAGGTGATTTTTAAAATGAGAAAAATTCCTGAAGCAAAACCATTATTTATTGAAAGGATGAAATCACTTCTTGGAAATGATTTTAATAATTATATGGAAATTTTAAAATCTGAACCAGTAAGATCAATAAGAACAAATACTCTAAAAATAACTCCTGAAAAATTAAAAGAGAAACTAAAAAATAAAAGTTGGATTATAAAACAACCATTTAAAGAATATCCTGAAATTATGATTGTAGAAAATAATCTTGAACCAGGAGAATTAGGAAGAGCACTAGAACACTTACTTGGATATTATTATATTCAAGAACTTGCAAGTATGTTACCAATAATTGCATTAAAACCAAAACCCGATGAAACTATCCTAGATTTATGTTCTTCTCCAGGAAGCAAAACAACTCAAATGGCCTCATTTATGAATAATTCTGGAACAATTGTTGCAAATGAAGTAAGTTTAGGAAGAATAAAAATATTAGCGTCAAACTTAGAAAGATGTGGAGTAACAAATACTATTATTACAAAAAAAGATGGTGTAGTTCTTTGTAAAAAATTGAAAAAAGAAAATTTTCAATTTGACAAGATTCTTGTTGATGCTCCTTGTTCGGGGGAAGGAACTTTAAGAAGTACGTTAAAAACATATTTAATGTGGAATATAAAAACAGTAAAATCTGTTTCAAGAATACAAAAAAACTTATTGTCTTCTGCCTTAGATATCTTGAAACCAAATGGAGAATTAATCTATAGCACCTGTACTCATTCTCCAGAAGAAAATGAAGAAGTTATTGATTTTATAATGAAAAAATTTAATGATATAAAAATAGAAAAAATTTCTTTACCAGTAAAATCTAGAGAAGGAATAACTAAATGGCAAGATAAGGAATATTTAGAAGAAATTAAATATGCTTGTAGAATTTATCCTCAAGACAATAATACAGAAGGATTTTTTTTAGTAAAAATCAAAAAATTAAAATGAATCAATTAAAAATATTAAATAAAAACGAGAAACAAGAAATACTTAATAAATTAAATAAACAATTTGGAATAAATAATATTCCAGGAATAATTGTTAAAAGAGGAGAAGAAAAATTATTTTTATTTTCTGGGAATTTTAATGAGAAACAAATAAAAAATTTAGAAAGAACTGTTCCTATTGAAGGAGTTGGAGTTTATTTTGCAAAATTAGTAAAAGAAGAGATAAGATTGAGTATAGAAGGAACACAAATATTAAAAGATCAAATAAATCAGAACATTTTTGAATTAAATCAAGAACAAACAAATCAATGGATGAAAGGTCAAGAATTAAATATTAAAACAGGGAAAAAAGGATTTGTAGTTATGAAATATAAAGATAATTTTTTAGGATGTGGCAAAGCATCAATTGAAAAAATAACAAACTTTATTCCAAAATCAAGAAGACTTAAAAATTAATCTTTTCTAGAGTATTTTTTTCCAAATTTATTAGTAGGCATATAATTAAAGCCATATTCAATTGGATTGGTAAGGTATATAGCTTTTTCATCCCAAGAAGAAATGGTTCGCCCATTTTTCCAACATGATCATTAACCAATTTTGCAAAGCTATATTCTCCTAAAAAAATTCCAATAAGTTTTTCACATAGATGCTTCATAAATTTTAATTCACCAAATACTATTTAAACATTATTATAATTTAAAATTCATGAACAAAGATAAAATAATCAAAGCAGGAGAAATTGCAAAAGAAGTAAAGAAATATGCAAAATCAATTATAAAAAAAGACATGCTTTTACTTGAAATTGCAGAATTAATAGAAGGAAAAATAAAAGAACTTGGAGGAGAAATTGCTTTTCCAGTTAATTTAAGTATAAATGATGTTGCAGCGCATTATACTCCTAATCACAATGATGAAACTAAAGCGAATGGACTTTTAAAAATTGATATAGGAATTCATGTTGATGGATGGATTGCTGATACTGCTTTTTCATTAGATTTAGAAAATAATGAAGAAAATAAAAAATTAATTGAGGCTTCTTTAAAGGCATTAAACAATGCAACAAAAATTATAAAAGAAAATACTCCTCTTAATGAAATTGGAAAAACAATACAAGAAACAATAGAGTCATTTGGTTTTACTCCAATAATTAATTTATCAGGACATTCTCTAGAACAATATGATTTGCATGCAGGAATAACAATTCCAAATATTGATAATAAACAAGATACACAAATAAAACAAGGACTTTATGCAATAGAACCATTTGCAACATCAGGTAATGGAAAAGTCTATGATGGAAAGCCTTCTGGAATTTATCGATTAATTAACAATAAAAATATCAGAAGTCCAATTGCAAGAGAAACATTAAAATTAATTGAAAAAAAATATAATAAATTACCCTTTTGTTCTAGATGGATTGTAAAAGAATTGGGAACAAAGGCATTAATAGGACTAAAACAATTAGAAGAAAATGGAAACTTGCATAATTATGCTCAATTAATAGAATCATCACATAGAAAAGTTAGTCAAGCAGAAAATACTTTTTTAATTGAAAAAGAAAAAATTATTACAACTGAATAAAATTATTATCTTTTAACTCCAAGAAGATGTCCACTCTTTAGTTTGACTGATAGTTTTTCCTATACTTTCACAGAATAATTCTTTAGAATGATTACAATTTGGACAACTTCCGGAATGCATTATAGCAACATCATACATATCTTTTTGCAACTTAGGCCTTAAATGAATACCAACAAAGTTAGCAGCATCAAATAAAGATTCTTTAAAACTATTTTCTGAACGGCCAGGGAAATATTTACTATCTACATAAACTGCAACAACTTCAGATTTATGATTAATATCTTCTTTAACGTCATAAGGGACATTACAAATACAATCTAGTACTTTAAAAACAGCATTATCTTTAAAAGTACCTTCCTTATGTGAGCACCATCCACAAACATGCCTTCCCATTAATTCTTCTTCATTAATATTCTGTAATCTTGAAGCTTTTTTAAGAACTGAATTGTTTTCTATACTTATTTGTTAAAATTGATATTTATAAATGTTTCTAATTATACTACTTAAAAATTACAACTAATTAGTTTTTCTTTTTTCTAGAATCTAATGCTTTGTGAGCAATATTAACTAAATCTTTAGAACCAAATGGTTTTATAAGATATCCAAAAGCTCCATTTTCAACTGCCTCTTTACCAATTCCAACATCTCCAGCATAAAGCAAGATAAAAGGTATATCTTCAAATTCAGGGTGTCTTGAAAATTTCTTAATTATTTCACTTCCTAAAGGACCTGGATACATTTCATTATCAGTAAGAATTAAATTGACATTATCTTGATAAATACCATTATTTAACTTTTTTCAAGCTCTAAACCACTTTTAAAAGTTTCAAGATGATATTCATTAAAATTACGTTTAATATTTATTGAGACAATCTTCATTATAGTAGGATCGTCTTCTGCATATAAAATTGTTCTACGTTTATTTTTATCCATTTTAAAAATTTATAAAATAATGTTTATTCTTTAAAAAATTAGTATTTATACAACTTACTTATCCTAAATAACTACTTCCTTGAGGAACAGCAGCTTTTGCAGATTTCAAATAATTTTCTTCTACTTTTTTATAAACTTCAATTGTTGGTTTACTAACACTAGGCTTAACCTTCTTTAAAGCTTCATCAAAATGTTTTTTATTTACTTCTTTAGAATCAATAGATTCTCTTAAAGACAATATTGCTGCTTCTCTTACTAATGATTCAATATCTGCTCCTGTATATCCTACTGTTTTTTTAGCAAGATAGTGTAATAATTTTTCTTTATCTGTTAATTTTCCAAAATCAACTTTTTTATCTAAACTTTTTAGGTCCTCACTACTAACAGGTTTATCAGAAGCTAGTTGAGAAATTACCTTAGTAACTTTTATATTTTTAAATCCTTCATCTAATTGCTTAATTTCTTCTTTACCTAATTCAATTGGCATTTTTTTTGTATGAATATTTAGAATTTCTAATCTACCTTTTTCTTCAGGAGCATTTACAAGTAAAATCTTATCAAATCGTCCAGGTCTTAACAATGCTGTATCAAGTAAGTCAGGTCTATTTGTTGCACCAACAACTAAGATATTGTTTAAATCTTCAAGACCATCCATTTCAGCAAGTAATTGATTTAATACTCTTTCAGTAACTTTTGTTCCTTGTTCCACTCCTCTTTTTCCTGCAAGAGCATCCATTTCATCAAAAAATATAATACAAGGAGCTACTTGACGTGCTCTTTCAAAAATCTTTCTTATACCTTTTTCTGATTCTCCTACCCACATACTTAAAAGTGATGAGCCTTTAATTTGAATAAAATTGGCTTCTGATTCTTTTGCAACTGCTTTTGCTAGGAGTGTTTTTCCTGTTCCAGGAGGTCCATAAAGTAAAATTCCTTTTGAAGGTCTAATTCCCATTCTTGTAAAACTTTCAGGATATTTTAAAGGCCATTCTATTGCCTCTTTTAATTCTTCTTTAATTTTATCAAGTCCTCCAGCAGAATCCCAATCAACATTAGGTGTTTCAACTAAAACTTCTCTCATTGCAGAAGGTCTAACAATTTTTAGTGCATCCATAAAATCATTTTGACTAATAATTAATTTTTCTAGAATTTCTTTTGGAATTTGTTCTTCATCTAATTTTATTTTATGAAGATGCTTTCTTAAAACACCCATTGCAGCTTCCTTACTTAATGCTTCTAAATCTGCTCCAACAAAACCATGAGTAACAGACGATAATTCATCTAAATTAACATCTTTTGTTAAAGGCATACCTCTTGTATGAATTTTTAATACAGAAAGTCTTCCTTCTTTTCTTGGAACATTAATTGCGATTTCTCGATCGAATCGTCCTGGCCTTCTTAATGCTGGATCTAAAGAATTAACTCTATTTGTTGCACCAATAACAATTACTTTACCACGTGACTTTAATCCATCCATCATTGTTAAAATCTGACTAACAACTCTTCTTTCAACTTCTCCCATTACTTCTTCTCTTTTTGGTGCTATTGCATCTATTTCATCAATAAAAATAATTGTTGGTGCTGTTTTTTCAGCTTCTTCAAAAATATCTCTAATACGTTTTTCGGATTCTCCATAAAATTTTGACATTATTTCAGGACCATTAAGTAAAATAAAATTAGCTTCTGATTCATTTGCAACTGCTTTTGCAAGCAAAGTTTTTCCTGTTCCAGGAGGTCCATGAAGTAAAACTCCTTTTGGTGCATCTATTCCTAATCTTTGAAATATTTCAGGATGTTTCATTGGAATTTCAACCATTTCTCTTATTTTTTTAATTTCTTCAGTTAATCCACCAATATCTTCATAAGTAATTTCTGGAATTTTCTCATCTGTTATTTCAACTGCTTTAGGATTAAGTGTTACTTCAGTATTTTCTGTTATAACAACTGGTTGATTAGGATTAGTATTAACTACCATAAATCTGATTTGAGAAACTCCTCCACCTAAATTTCCAAACCCCATATTTTCAAATGCTTCTCCAAACATATCTCCAAAATCTTCTCCAAGACCCATATCAGAAAACAAATCTTTTCTTCTTTGAACTCCTCCAAGAACAACAATATCTCCTTTTAATACTGTTCTTCCCAAAAGACCTCTTCTTAGGCTCTCAGAATCAGCCTGAACCATTATATGCTTTTGTGCAGGAGCAATCATAACCTTTTTTGCTTCTTTAATTTCTGCTTTAGAGATATTAACTGCATCTCCAAGACCTGTTTTTGCATTTTTTCTTAAAATACCATCAATTCTTATTATTCCTTCACCAACATCTGCAGGATAAGCCCTATCTGCAATTGCAACTGTTTCTCTATTTCCTTTTATAGACACAACATCTCCCCGTCTTATTCCTAATTCTCTCATTACTTCTGCATCTATTCTTGCAATTCCTTTATATGCATCATCTTGCATTGCTTCAACAACTTTTAATTGAACTTGTTTTTTCTTCATTTTTTATTGAATTCTATTCTTCTTTTTAATTTCACTAAAGTTTATTGATAATCTTCCCATATCTTCAAAGCATAATTTAACCATTTCATCCATTATATTTTTCTGTTCATTCATAAAAGATAAAATCTCCTTTGGGATTGAAACTGCATAACTATTCCCAACAAGTCTCATTTTTACTTTAAATTCCTTATTTTTTAAATTTATAAATCTATTGTACTCTTGCTCATCAACAGGATGTATTAATTTTTCATCACATTTTGGACAAACCATTATTCTAAATAAAAATCTGTTTTTAATTAATTCTGTTCTTTGCATTTTTGAGTCGCATTTATTACAAAGTATTGTGTTGTCAAATATATCTTTCATTTTTTCGAATATAAAACCGTGTCTTTGACACGGCTAGGGTGAAAGGAGGTATACAAAGAATGTATATCCTTATGTGTATACAATAAATATATACCTATTTAAATGTTTTGGTAGAAATCAAAATATAAAACACTTTAAAAATGCTAAATAATTATTCTTCATATGAACCTTAGAAAAATTGGTGATAAATTTTGGTTTCTATTATGGAAAGATAATAGCCTTAAAGGATGGATATTTTCAATTGTATTTTTATTTATATTTATAAAATTTATATTTTTCCCGACACTAAGTTTAGTTACAGGAACTTCTTTACCTTTAGCAATTGTTGAATCATGTAGCATGTATCACGATGGAAATTTATTATCAGATTATGATGAGTGGTGGGAACAACATGAAACAAAGTATTCTTCATATGAAATAGAAAAACAGGATTTTACTTTTAAAAGAGGCTTTAACAAAGGAGATATTTTATTTATAACAGGGAAAAAACCAGAAAAATTAAAATTAGGAGATATAATAATATTTAATGCAAATCATAAAAATCCAATAATTCATAGAGTAATAAAGATTAAAGAAACAAATGGAGAATATATTTTTTCAACAATAGGTGATAACAATAATGGACAAATAAGTTCTGAAGTGAATATCCAACAAGATCAAGTAGTAGGAAAAGCTGTATTTAAGTTAGCCCCATATCTTGGATGGGGAAAACTAATATTTTTCGAATATAAACAAGCAGAATCAAATAAAGGATTTTGTAATTAAAACAAAAAGTTTTTAAAATAAGATAATTAAAAGATAAAATGGAATTTTGTCCAAAATGTGGTGCTGTTCTAATTAAAAAAGTAAAAAACGATGGGTGTCCTAGATGTAATTATTCTACAAAAGGTAAAGTAAAAATAAAGACAAGTGAAAAAATGGATGAAAAAAAAGAAGTTTCTGTAATAAAACCTAATGAAACAGAAATCTTTCCAATTATTAATGAGAAATGTAAAGAATGTAAAAACGATAAAGCATATTTTTGGACTGTTCAAACACGTGCAAGTGATGAAGCTGAAACAAAATTCTTTAAATGTACAAAGTGTGGATATACAAGAAGAGATTATAGATAAAAATATAAACAAATTTTTCTAATAAAATTCATGGCTCCGTAGCTCAGCTTGGTTAGAGCACTAGACTCTTAATCTAGGTGTCGAGGGTTCAAATCCCTTCGGGGCCATTTATAATTACACGTTCATAATCCAATCTTTTATTTCCCCTTTATTTAAAAAGTGTATTTTTGCTTTTCCAGAAAAATCATCGGGTTTATCATAATGATTAATACTCTTATAAAAACCTTTTATTATTCCTTCTCTCCAAATCTTTGCTAGTTTCATAAAATCCTTTCCTTTTAAAGGAAGTTCTAATACTTCTTTTGTTGTATAAATTGCTGCTTCAAAAGAATAATTTTGCAAAGCCCATAATTTATTTGGACCAATTTTCCTACGAATTTTTTCTTCCATATCTTTTAATTCAGTGTACTGTTCTAATCCTAATGACATATTACATTTTAGAATCATTACAACTTAATAAATTTTATCATAGTAAAACCTATGGCTATTAAGGCTTCTTCTAAGGGGCGGTAATTTATCTAGAATTATCTTACTAATTCATTGATATCATCTATTGCATCTGCAACTTCTTTTCCTTTCTTAGTTAGTTTTATCACCTTTATCCGCCCTCTTTTCTCAAAAACAACTAACCTTAGGCTCTCTAACGTTTGCAGAATCTTTACTGCATGGCTATAAGTACAATCTACTTCTTTAGCCAAAATACTACCATACCGCATCCTTGTATTTCTTTTAAGAGATACAAGCATTAAAGCTGGCTTTCTCCTAAAAAAAATGTCGAAATTGTTTTTCATTAGATATTTCTCCATTTTTGATATGTATAGTTTAATCTATATATTCAGAAAGTATGTTCCTTTTAAATGTTTCGCAAAGTATATTTCAGAATATTTATTAACCAATATATCTATTAGAGTATATGAAAAAAACAAAAGTCCTAGCAATTGGAGATATTCATGGAGACACTGGACTAGTTAAAAGGTTAGCAAAAAAAGCAAAAAAAGAAAATGTAGATTTAGTAATTCTTTCAGGTGATTTAACATATATGGTTGATGAATTACCAAAAGACTTAATAGGCCCCTTTTTAAAAGTAAAAAAGCCAGTCTTATTATTACATGGAAATCATGAATCTCTTGCAACAGCAGATTTTCTAACAGAAATGTATCCAAATACAAAAAATATTCATGGATACTCATTTAAAAAAGATAATTTAGGTATTTTTGGAGCAGGAGGTGCACTTAAATTTAATACTTCAGAAAAAGAAATTCTTAAATCACTTGAAAAAGGCCATCTTCCAATAAAAGATTCTAAAAAGAAAATAATGGTAACTCATATGCATGTAAAGGGGACAAAATCAGAGTTTTCAGGATGGGAAGGAAGTAAAAGTATAAGAAAAGCAATAAATAAATTTAAACCAGATATTGTAATTCATTCACATATACATGAAGCAAAAGGTTTTGAAGAAAAAATAGGAAAAACAAGAGTAATTAATGTTGCGAAAAAAGAAAAGATTTTTGAGATATAATATTTTAAAAACCAACCTTATTCTAAATAATCATGCCAAAAATTCAAAAGAAATCAAATGAAGAAAAGACAGTAGAAAGTTATTTTCCAGTTGATGAAAGTGATCTAGAGCATACTATTGAAAAAAAAGAGATTCAAAAACAGGAATCAATAACAAAATCTGTTGAAATACCTACAAAAGAAATTCAACCAATAGAAGAAATTACAAAAGGCGCAGTAGAAGTTAAATATAAAAAGCCAGATAAAAAATCTCTGGAAAAAATTGAAACAAAATCAAAAAAGAAAAAAGCAAGAAAAAAAACAACTAAGAAAAAAACAAAAAAAGAATACTCTCCTCCAAAAATAAAATTAAAAAAAACAGGTTATGAACTTATAATTACAGAAAAACCACAAGCTGCATTAAAAATTGCATCTGCACTTGGAAACTCAACAAAAAGAGATTTCCACAAAATCCCATACTATGAATTAAATAGAGATGGAAAAGATATAATTGTTGCATGCGCTGTAGGACATTTATTTACATTAAATCAAAATGCAACTGGTTCAAGTGTTCCTATTTTTGATATAAGTTGGGCTCCCAATTTTATAGTTAGAAAAAAAGATTTTACAAAAAGATATTATGATACTTTACTAAAACTTGCAAAAAATGCTAAAAGTTTAACAGTTGCAACTGATTATGATATTGAAGGAGAAGTTATTGGATTAAATGTAATAAGATTTATTTGTAATCAAAAAGATGCAAATAGAATGAAATTTTCAACACTTACAACAGATGAACTAAATAAAGCATATGATAATAAATTTCCAAACCTAAGTTGGGGTCAAGCAATTGCAGGAGAAACAAGACACTATCTAGATTGGTTTTATGGAATAAATTTATCACGTGCTTTAATGAATGCTATAAAAACAACTGGTAAATTTAGAATAATGTCAATTGGAAGAGTTCAAGGACCAACACTAAATTTAATTGTAGAAAAAGAAAGAGAAATTCAATCATTTGATTCAAAACCTTATTGGCAAGTTTTTATTAAAGTAAAAAATTCCCATACTTTAGAATTAAAATATAATAAAGATATTTTTGATAAATTAGAATTAGAAAAATTTAAAGATCTCGTAGGAAGAGATGTACAAGCAGAAATAAAGAAAACAGAACAAATCTTACCTCCGAATCCTCCCTTTAATTTAACTACATTGCAAACAGAAGCTTACAAGTTTCATGGTATAACTCCATCAAGAACTTTACAAATAGCGCAATCACTTTATTTATCAGGTTTAATCTCTTATCCAAGAACTTCTAGTCAAAAACTTCCTAATTCAATAAATTATAAAGAAATATTAAAAAAACTAGCAAAAAAATATAATGTTGAAAATCTAATTACTAAAAAAAATCCAATTGAAGGAACTAAAACAGATCCTGCACATCCTTCAATATATCCTACAGGAAATAATTCAGTATTATCTGCTGATGAAGAAAAAATTTATAATTTAATTGTAAAAAGATTTTTATCTTTATTTTGTGATAGTGCAATAATTCATAATAAAACAATAAGAGTAGTTGTAGATAAATTAATATTTTCTACAAGAGGTTCTGAAATTGCAAAAAAAGCATGGTTAGAAATTTATCCAACAAAACTAAAAGAAAATGAAATTCCTGATTTAGAAGGACCTGTAAAAATAATAAACTTAAGAACAGAAGAAAAAGAAACACAACCTCCAAAAAGATACTCTCCTGCGTCAATAGTGTCAGAACTTGAAAAAAGAAATTTAGGAACAAAAGCAACACGTGCAACAATTCTTGAAACACTTTATGATAGAGGATATATTAAAGAAAAAAGTATAGAAGCAACTCCTTTAGGTATTTCTTTAATTGATACACTTAAAAAACATTCTCCAATAATAATTGATGAAGAATTAACAAGACGTTTTGAAAAAGAAATGGAAGAAATTCAAGAATCTAAAAAGGATTTTAAACAAAAAGAGGATAAAGTAATTGACAAAGCAAAAAATACAATAATTAAAATTGCAAAAGATTTTGAGAAAAATGAAAAGAAAATAGGTAAAGAACTTTTAGTTGCAAATTTACAACTACAAGAACAACAAAAAGAAGAAAATAAACTAGATATTTGCCCTGTTTGTAAAAAAGGACATCTCCTAATAATTAATATGAGAAATAAATCTAATTTTATTGGTTGTACAAATTATCCTAAATGTAAAAATAC